>NZ_JBJIAL010000010.1:0-190264 GCF_045310895.1 Mycobacterium sp. SMC-18 | reverse complement strand
CGGACTCGGCACCGACCGAATCAACTGGAACGGAGGTCGCCTGAAACAAGCCGATCCACAGGTATTGACAATTCCTCCATTCTATGAGCGCAGCGGGCCGTCAAGCGAGAGCTTTGCGCGGGGGCTGGCAACGAGGAGCCAGCGCAGTGACGGTCACCGATCCGACACCGGACGGACCTTGGGGGAAATGTTGCGTCGACGGCACCCGCCGTCACGATTCCCCTGACGCCTGTCAATTAACATTCGTCGATTCAAACGTACGTTTCAGACTGCGCAGAGCACGACCAGACGCAAACGACATCAGCCAGAACATGAAATTCCCGCGCATAACCGCCGTCAACAGCACCGAGAACTCACCTGACACGCCCGTACCTACAGATAAATCGAACAGGCGGTTGATGGTGACGCGGCCCTCGACCCGAGCCAGGGGAGCGCCGGCACACGTGTGAATGCCACGGCCGAAGGCGATGTGTTCGCGCACGTTCTTGCGATCGAGACGGAACTCGTTGGGATTGTCGAACTTTCGGGGATCCCGGTTGGCCGCCCCGAGACACAGCATCATCACGGTGCCGGCCTTGATCGGCACGCCACCCAGGGTGGTGGACTTGCGGCAGAGGCGGAAGTCCACCTTGGTGGGGCTCTCGAAGCGCAGCGCCTCCTCGATGAATGGGGAGATCAGGTCGCGGTTCTCCCGCAGGTGATGCTGCAGCCCGGGGTTGTCGCCCAGCACCTTGACGGCGGAACTGAGCAGCTTCGTGACGGTTTCCTGCCCGGCGGCGAACAGGAACGTCGCCGGCCGCACCACCTCGAGCAGCGGCGGGACGGAGCCGTCGGGATAGGTGGCGGTGGCCAGCCCGGTCAGCACGTCTTCGCGCGGGTGCTCGCGCCGGTCGGCGATATAGCCGCTGAACAGATCGTCAAGGTACTGAAGGGGATTGGAGCCCACAGGCTCGTGGTCGAGGGCGCCGACTGCGGATCCCGGTACGTTGCCGGCTCCGAGGTTGCGCCGGATCTCGGGGCGATCGTCCTCGGGTACGCCGAGTAGATCCGCGATCGCCAGCGTCGCGAACGGCTTGCCGTACTCGCCGAGGAACTCACACCGGCCGTTCGCGATGAACTCGTCGAACTGCCGGTCGGCGAGGCCCCACATGTAGTCCGAGTTCTCCTGCAGGCGGCGCGGGGTCAGCAGCCGGCTCAGCAGGGATCGGGCGTTCTCGTGCTCGGGCGGATCCATCACCACCATGTGTTCGAAGATCGGGAACTCGTGACGGTGCGCCTCGATGAGCTCGCTGATGTCGTCCCCGTCCGGGGTGAACGGGAGCGGCGGGAACGGGCCGCCGATGGCATTGACCGCCGAGAACGAATCGACATCCTTGAAGGCCGACTGGACTTCTTGGTACCCGGTCACCGCCACCACGCCGTAGTGCGGTTCGCGAGCGACAGGCCCCTGCTGACGCAGATGATCCCAGTACGCGTACGGGTCCTGGGCGATGTCGGGGTTCGTGAAGTAGTCGACGTCGGCGAGGTCGGCCACTGTGGACTTGGGCTGCATGACAGCAACTCCTGATCGATCGATCAAAATGTTAGACTGCCGTATGCCTATCACGCGCCGCGACGGCCGGTCAAGCATTTCGGGGCGGGTTCGTCGATGACCCAGGCACGCAAATCGAAGGCCGATGACGGCGGTGCCCGACAGCGCCTGATCGAGGCGACGGTGCAGATCATGCATGACGAGGGATACGCCGCGGCCACCTCGCGGCGGGTCGCGGCCCAGGCCGGCGTCAAGCAGGCGTTGGTCTATTACTACTTCCCGACCATGGACGACCTGTTCGTCGAGGCGCTTCGTGCCGGCGGGGAAGTGGCTCTGGAGCGGCTGCGGGAAGTGTTGCTCGACGAGGACCCGCTGCGCGCGCTGTGGCGGATCAACAGTGACCCGCGACAGACGGTGTTGAGCACCGAATTCATGGCATTGGCCAACCACCGCAAGGCCGTTGGCGCCGAATTGAAGGCGTACTCGGAACGCGTGCGCGATATCGAAACCGCGGCGGTGACGCTGGTTCTGCGGACCGCCGGCGTGAATCTGGACGCGTACCCGCCGGTGGTGATCTCCATGATCGTCGCTCAGATCGCGCGCAGCGTCGGCAATGAGAATGCAGTCGGTGTGACCCGGGGGCATGAGGAACTCCGCGCGTTCATCGACCGGCAGATCGAGCTGCTGACGAAGGCTGCGGAAGTCGTGCGCGACTGACCTGTCGCCGGACGGGCCGTCGCGCCCGTCCGCTCGGTGACTTCGGCGGCGTCGCCGGCTTTCTTGAATCTCGTCATTGACACTGCGCCGCGTCGCATGCCATGGTTCCTGATCGATCGACCAATTTTTGGGATCGACGGCCGGACCGCCATTCCGCGGCGGCGGCGACAACCAACAGCGAGGTGGATTCATGGCGGGACGGGTAGAGGGCAAGGTCGCATTCATCACCGGAGCGGCCCGTGGTCAGGGGCGTAGTCACGCCGTGCGGCTCGCCGAAGAGGGCGCCGACATCATCGCCATCGACATCTGTGGTCCCGTGAGCAGCAACCCCCAGATCGCACCCGCGACCCGGGACGACCTTGCCGAAACGGCGGATCTGGTCAAGCAGCTGAACCGGCGCATCGTCACCGCCGAGGTCGACGTGCGCGACTACGCCGCGGTGAAGGCCGCTGTCGACAACGGCGTCGAACAGCTGGGCCGGCTGGACATCATCTGTGCCAATGCCGGTATCGGCAATGGTGGCCAGACGCTGGACCATACCAGCGAAGAAGACTGGACCGACATGATCGACGTCAACCTCTCCGGCGTCTGGAAGTCGGTCAAAGCTGCAGTGCCGCATCTCATCTCGCAGGGGCAGGGTGGATCGATCATTCTGACCAGCTCGGTGGGCGGACTCAAGGCCTACCCGCACACGGGGCACTACATCGCGGCCAAGCATGGCGTGGTCGGGCTGATGCGGACCTTCGCCGTGGAGTTGGGCCACCACTCGATCCGGGTGAACTCGGTGCACCCGACGAATGTGAACACCCCGCTGTTCATGAACGAGGGCACGATGAAGCTGTTCCGGCCCGACCTGGAGAACCCGGGTCCGGACGACATGAAGGTCGTCGCGCAGATGATGCACGTGCTGCCGGTGGGCTGGGTCGAGCCAGTGGACATCAGCAATGCGGTGTTGTTCCTGGCCTCGGACGAATCCCGTTATGTGACAGGTCTTCCCATGACCGTCGACGCCGGAAGCATGCTCAAGTAACCCTGATCAGCAACCCAACCGAATAGCCATCAACCCAACGGCAACGGAGCCAAAGACCATGGCCAGTAACAGTTCTCGTATCAACCCGCTGTTCGCTTCAGTAGCACCCGAGGCGCCTGCGTCCCACTCCTGTCCGAGAGCCGCCAAGATCGGCGGGTATGGCGGCCTGGCGGTCGCGGCCTGGCTGGCCACCGCGGTGGCGACCGGTCACGGAGTGGCCGTCGCGGATACCGTTGGCGGGTCGGCGAGTTCATCGTCAACGAGCTCGGCGAGCGCACCGGGTGGGTCGACGTCCCCGGGTACCGCGGGCAGTGCCGCGAGCGGATCGACGACGAACACCGGTACAACCGCAACGGCGGGCAGCACGGGAACGACCGGGACGACCGAATCGGCGAGCGGCTCGGGTGGCACCGGATCGTCTTCGGTCGCAGGGACAGCAGGCACGTCACCGACGTCCGGATCGACCTCGTCGAGCGCCGAGGTGGGCTCGGGCGTGGTCGTCAGCAGCAGTGGGGGAGCCCATACCGGCAGTTCATCGACGACTCCAAAGGGCGACGCACACGAAAGTGCCGGCGGCGGTGCGGCATCGGTGGCGGCCAAGCCGCGCACGAGTGCCAAGGCCTCGTCCAAGCCGGGCGCGAGCACCAAATCCCCGGCCAAGCCGGCGCCTGCGGAGACCACCACCGCCTCGCCCTCCGCGCAAGCGGCGAGCACCGCGGCCGTCAGCACCAATGCCACGGCCAAGACCGCAGCGGCAGTTGCCCCCACGGCCGCCACGACACAGACGATGGCGGTTGCCGCGACGGCTGCCACCGCCACGATACCGGCCACCGCCGCGATACCGGCGACATCAATTACACCGCGGTGCAGACCGATTCGTTCTCAGTGTCGGTGACAGACGGCAAGTTCAACCTGCTGGGCCTGTTCAGCCCGCACAGCGCGAAGGCCGGCATCGACGTTTCGGTGCTCAACCCCGAAGTCCAGCGGGTGATCCTGAACCTGCCCGACACCATTGCCAGCCCGGCGAATCCGCGTTACTCGGCCGACGGCCAATCCATCTTCTTCGCCGGCCAGCCGACCAGCGGGGGCCGCTCGGAGATCTACCAGATCAAGACCGACGGAACCGCGCTGCAATGTGTGACTTGCGGTGTCAGCGTCGGCGAAACCGGAAATCTGGCTAAACCCGTTCCCGTCGACGACGGTTCGGGCCGGGTACTGGTGCTGGTGAACGTCGCCGGGCAGACGCCGCGCTACTCCATGCTGGAAACCGGAATCAACGGAACCCAGCTGGTTTCGATCACCACGCCGGCCGGCGGTGGCTACGCCATCGATCCGCAACGCGAGATGCGGGTGTCGCCGGACGGCACCCACGTGCTGTACACCCGAATCGTGATCGGGCCCAACAACCTGCTGCAGGCCCTGCCGATCGTCGGCACGCTCACCCGCACCGATACCGGCTACACGGTCACCGACGCCCGGGTGGTGTACCCGACCGGCGAGGGCAAGCAGTGGACACCGGACGGTAAGGGCGTGGTGATCCTCGGCGGCCAATTTGATGCGGGCAATGTCGACGACATCGAGGTTGACCTCGCCACCGGCAAGGTCACCAGGGTGACGGCCAACCTCGACTACGACGAGGACATGGATTACTCGCCCAACATGCAGTGGATCGCCATCGGCAGCACCCGCGGGCTGAATGCGCTGACCCCGATGACGCGGATCATCCGACAGAACTTCCTGCCGGTGTACGTCGGCGCACCCGTGTACCTGGAGTGGGCCGCCCCGGTCAACATCTCGAACCAGGAATGGATCGTCCAGGTCGGTGATGAACTCAACCGGGAGAACGGTATTCCGCTGTTCGATGCCGGCGACGGATACGCGGCCCGCAGCATGCCGAGCTGGAATCCCGACGGCACCGCTGTCACGTTCTGGGAGTCCAGCACCGCTGATCCGACGGTGTCCCGACTGGTCATCGCGAACCTGAAGTACACCACCAGCGTCGGCCCGGTGGCGGCGGACCGGTCGACGCCGAGCTCGGATTCGTGGGCACCGGCCCTCGGCAGCTACGTCGCCGCCACCACACCGCTGCCGGCCACCGGCACCTATTCGGGTGTGGGTGGTGGTACCGCGGTGGTGACCGAGGCGCCGGACGCGAACGATCCGACGCGCACCATCCGCACCGTCACCTACACCAACTATGTGAACGAACTGGGCGAGATTCTCAACGGCACCGAATCCGCCGACTACAACGCCAGTCAGACGACGGTCCACTACCTGGCCGATATCACCGTCACCGGCGCCCACACCGGCTATCTGACGGCCGACGCGAACATCAACGCGTTCCAGCAGGCGCTGACCGGCACCATCACCTCCAGTGTCGACGGCGATGTGCAGTCGCTGCCGGACCCGGATGCGGCGCACCAGGCACAGCAGGACGCATAGTCGGCCATCGAAAGGACCGCATCATCGCAAGCGGCAACGAATTACCCAGTGGTGCATTGCTTCTCGGTGCGGATCGGGTTACGGGATCATCCGGTGGGACCCACCGCCACGTGTATCCCGGCACCGGTCGGGTGAATGCCGTCGTCGAGATGGCCGGCGCCGTGGAAGTCGACAGTGCGGTCGAGACGGCGGCGCGGGCGCAGCGAACCTGGATGTCGTACCCGCCCGACCGGCGCCGCGACATCCTGTTCGATCTGGCCGATCTCCTCGGTGAGCACCACGGGGAGTTCGCCCGGATCAACACCCACGACTACGGCGTGCCGACGTCGTTGGCCGCGACGTCGGTGCTGACAGAACGGTTCTTCCGGTTCTACGCCGGATACGTCGACAAGGCCGATGGCGCAAGCACTCCCGTGGCGGGCGGCTTCGACCTCAACCTGGTGGAGCATGAACCGTACGGCGTCGTGGGCGTCATCGCGCCATGGAACGGCGCCCTGGTGGTGATCGGGCTGGCGGTCGCACCGGCCCTGGCCGCGGGCAATGCCGTGATCGTGAAGCCGTCGGAACTCGCGCCGCTGGCGGCACTCCGGTTCGGCGAACTCTGCCTGGAGGCCGGCCTACCTGCCGGCCTCGTCAATGTGCTGCCCGCGGGCGCGGACGGCGGCGAGGCGCTCGTGCGGCACCCCGGTGTGGGCAAGATTCATTTCACCGGCGGCACCGCCACTGCCCGGCGGGTGCTGACCGCCGCCGCCGAGAACATCACCCCGGTGGTCGCCGAACTCGGGGGCACCGCCGCCGCCATCATCTTCGACGATGCCGATCTGGATGCCGCCGCGAACCTGTCCGCGCACCAAGGGCCGATCATGCAGGCCGGGCAGAGTTGTGCCTGCAGTAGCCGAATCCTGGTTCACAACAATGTCTATGACGCGTTTCTGGACAAGTTCCTCGCCGCTGTCACGCGGGCGCCGATCGGCGACCCGCTGCGCTCCGATGTCCTCTTCGGTCCGGTCATCAACCAGGCCGCCGTCGACCGCATCCTGGGTACCATCGCGCGGGCGACGGCAGAAGGATCCGGCGAACTCGTGCTGGGCGGCAACCGGATCGGCGGCGAGCTGGCCGCAGGGTTCTACGTCGAGCCGACGGTGTTCGCGGACGTCGACAACCGCTCACCGCTGGCCCAGCAGGAGACCTTCGGGCCGGTGGTGTCGGTGCTGCGATTCCACGACGACGCCCAAGCGGTGGCGCTGGCCAACGACACCCGTTACGGGCTCAACGCATTCGTCCACACCACGAATCTGCGCCGCGCCCATACGGTGTCACGGCAGCTTCAGGCCGGGTCGGTCTGGGTGAACACCCGAAGCGACATCCAGCCGCAAAGCCCCTACGGCGGATACAAGCACAGCGGCTTCGGCCGGTCGGGCGGAATCGAAGGCCTGCGTGAGTTCCGGCAGACCAAGAACATCCGGATCAAGGTGTCCTGACCGCGGCGTCAGGCCTCCAGCCTGGCCCGCACGCTGGCGAGTCGTTCCTGCAACTCCGCTTCGCTGATGACGCCACGGGCCACGAGCGAGTGGGCGAGCGAGACCAACTGGCTCTCGGGGTACGGCAGGCTCGCATACACCGTGGCGGAGAGGGCGTCCTCTTCGTCGCGGCGGTCCTTGAAGTTGAGCACCTCGGTGTCGCACGCCGAATGGTCCAGTGCGTCGCACAAGCCGTCGAGGCTGGTTTTCCATGGGGGAACGGGGTTTTCGACACCCCACTTGGCGGCCATGCGCGACCACACCTGGTCGCGGGCCACGATGTCTCGCAGTGGGGCGATCTCGGTCATCCGGCCGTCCCCGGGTGCATGGCGGGGCGCGTCGTCACGATCGCGTTGGTGGTCACGCCCGGTTTGGGCAGTGCCACCCCGATCAGGCAGTCGCGCGTGATGATCTCGGCCAGTTGATCTTCGGTCCAGCCGTCGGTGCCCTCGGGGCGCATCGGCATCACCATGAACCGGTGCTTCTGGTTGGAGTCCTCGACCCGGACCTCGATGTCGTCGCGCAGGTAGAGCCCGAACTCGGCCAGCACCTGACGCGGCCAACGGACCAGGCGCCGGCGGTAATTGGGCGTGCGGTACCACTCGGGGGAGTTCCCCAGGATCGGCCGCGGATAGCACGAGCACAGCGCGCAGACGATGACGTGATGCACTGTCGGCGTATCGGCGAGAATCTGGAACGCGACGAAATCGCTCGGGGTGCCGAAGCCGGTCGGCTCCAGCCAGTCGACGCCGACGGCCTTGCTGGCGGCCAGTGAATCGTTGACGGCCAGCTCTTTGAACTCGGGGTCCAGCCAGGCGCGGGCGACGAGCCGCGCCGCCGGGGTGGGGCCGATCTGTTCGGCGAACTCGGTGAACCGCCGATGCTCCTCGGCGGTGAAAATGCCCTTCTCGATGCACAATTCGCGCAGGGCGATCTCGAGGACCTCGAAGTCGGTGATCTCGTCGACCATGGGTTTCACGGTGCGGGCGTGATCGTGGTCATGATCATGATGGTGATCCGACATACAAATCCTTTCTGGTATCAGTGAATTGAGCGCATCGGTGATTCGAGCTAGGTGGCGGCTTCCAGCCAGCGTTCGGGGATTTCGGTGCGGAGGGTGTCCTTCGCTGTGCCGGTGTAGTCGTGCCACAGCTCGGACTGGTTGAACTCGACGACGTAGAACCACTCGGGCGGCGCCTCGGGGATGTCCCACGTCTCGTCCTCCGGCGCCGGGCTCTCGTAGGCCAGCACCGCGATCTTGCCGGTCGCGCCGCGCACGTACTCCGGGGTGCGGGTGTAGAAGATCACCGGCAGCTCCCGCACCCGCACGGCGTCGCCGACCTTGAACTTCGGTGTCCCGGCCTTACCGGCGTAGATCTGCGGATCGCCGATGCCGACGGCTTCGATGTGATGCTTGTTGCGCTTGACGTTCGCCCCGTCGCCCTCGGACCTGGGCTTCGCCTCGAGGGTCTTGCCGTCGAGCCCGCCCTCGTAACGGCCCCTCACCTCGGCCATCCGTTCCATGAGTTCGCCGAGGCTGATGTGATGCTTCTCGATCAGGACCCGGGCGACCGACAGCAGCCAGCGGCCGTAATAGGGCAGACCCAGGTACTCCGCACGGCCGACGTCGACGTTGCCGATGCGGCGCCGCTCCTCCGACAACCAGATGCCGCGCCAGGCCAGCACCTCGCAGATGACGTACGTCATGTGTTCCCACAGCTCGTACTGCTTGTTGACGTACTCCATCGGGGCGTCGGGCTCGCCGCCCACGTCGTGCACCGGTTTCAGGTAGGCCTGGATCCGGGCCGTATCCAGCATGTCGGGGTAGGGGGCGTCGGGAAGTTCCGGGTAGGACGATTTCAGTCGGGACACCAAGCCCAATTGGGCTGCGCGCTCGGCCGCTGTGCTCATGACAGCTCCTCGTGTTGTGCAGACGCGACAAACTGACGCGAGGGCCGATCCGGCATCCAACACATGCTGAGGGACGAACGCACCCCCGCGTCCTGGCTCACATGACTACCCAGCGACCATAACCCGGCTTCGGTGGTTGCGGGCCGCTTTGGTGGTATTCGCCAAAGGCATTGCCATGCAACGCTATTCAGTGCCCATGAGACAGTAGCGGACGGGTTGTTGCCGCAGGTGTGGCCCGGCGGCCCTACCGATCGAGTTCACTGCCCGGTAGTCAGCAAATCCCGCCTTCCGCCGAGCGACCTGACGTGTGATGCTTGCTCGGTATCGGCGTCGGAAGGGCCTGGCGATGGATGTGAGCACGATCAGCGACGAGATGCGGCAACTGCTGGAACGGGCGCTCGGTCCCTTGCCCGATCCCTGCGATCTACCTCTTCCGCCCACGGGCCTGTCGGTCGAGGAGGAGCGCGAGCAGCGCAAGCGCGATCTCGCGGTCGCGTTCCGGGTGTTCGGCAAGTTCGGGTTCTCCGAAGGTGTCGCCGGGCACATGACCGCCCGCGATCCGGAGCACCCGGAGCTGTTCTGGGTCAACCCGTTCGGCATGAGCTTCAACCAGATTCGCGTCAGTGACCTCATCTGCGTCGACCACCAGGGCCGCGTCGTGCACGGCACGCGGCCGGTCAACGCGGCCGCGTTCACGATCCACGCGCAGGTGCACAACGCCCGGCCCGACGCCGTCGCCGCGGCGCATACCCACTCGCTGTACGGCAAGGCGTTCTCGGCGCTCGGCATCCCGCTCGAGCCGCTCACCCAGGATGCCTGCCCCTTCTACGAAGACCACGGTCTGTACCTCGACTACCGCGGCGTGGTCCTCGCCGAAGAGGAAGGCAAGAACATCGCCGCCGCGATCGGTGACAACAAGGCGGCGATCCTGCGTAACCACGGCCTGATCACCGTCGGCACGTCGGTCTCGGCGGCCGCGTGGTGGTTCGTCACGATGGAGCGGTCGTGCCAGGCGCAACTGCTCGCGATGGCTGCGGGCAGGCCCACCGTCATCGACCACGACACCGCCAAACTGGTGCACAGCCAGATCGGCAGCGACCTGGTCGCCTGGTTCCAGTTCCGGCCGCTGTGGGAGCAGGTCGTCGCCGGCCAGCCGGACGTCTTCGACTGATGGGCCTCTTCCCGGGGTTCACCGACGAGCGGCTGGCGGTCAACGGTGTCGAGATTCAGGCCGTCATCGGCGGCTCGGGCCCGCCGCTGCTGCTGCTCCACGGCGCACCGCAATCCCACGTCATGTGGCACCACCTCGCACCCCGGCTGGCCGAGCGGTTCACCGTCGTCGCGACGGATCTGCGCGGCTACGGCGACAGCTCGAAACCGCCCGGCGGCGGTGACCATGCCGACTACAGCTTCCGGACGATGGCCGCCGATCAGGTCGCGTTCATGGACCAGTTGGGCCACAACGTCTTCAGCGTGGTGGCTCATGACCGTGGCGCACGCGTGACACACCGGATGCTGCTCGACCACCCCGAGACTGTCACCCGGGCCGCGCTGCTCGACATCGTGCCCACCAAGTACGTCTACGACCACACAGATCAGGCTCTGGCCACCGCCTACTTCCACTGGTTCTTCTTCATCCAGCCCGCGCCGCTGCCCGAACTCATGATGGAGCCGAGCGCCGCACTGTTGCTCAAGGCGTTTCTCGGCGCCTTCGGCGGCACGGACTGTTACGACCCCGCGGCCATGGCCGAGTACGAGCGCTGCTTCGCCACGCCCGAGGCCATCCATGCCATGTGCGAGGACTACCGCGCCGCGGCGAGCATCGATCTGGTGCACGACGCCGCCGACGGCGGCCGAAAGGTCGAGTGCCCGTTGCTGATCCTGTGGGGCACGCGTGGCGTCGTCGGGCGGCTGTATGAGCCGCTCGAGGTGTGGCGGCAGTACGCCGGCGACGTTGGGGGTCACGGCATCGACGCCGGCCACTTCCTGGCGGAAGAGCGCCCCGACGAGACGCTCGCGGCGCTGGACGAATTCCTCAGCTGACCGCGGCGCCCAGCGTCTTCATATCAAGATCTGGGCTGATTCATGGCTGGGCCGTTCACTGTGGGCTCATGTCCACTACATCCCGTACCCGGCGCTACGGCGTCGTCACTCTCGCCGGATTCGCCGCGCTGTCCCTGGCGGCCTGCGGATCATCGAACACACCGTCGGCCGGTTCCAGTGCCGCCGCCAGTTCAGCGCCGTCGTCCGCGAGCCCGGCACCTGCGGCTCCCGGCGGTCCGGGCGGTAAAGACCGGCTGTCCGGGCTGGTCAACTCGGTTTCAGGCGGCACGGTATCGATCACCGGGAAAGACGGGCCGGGGACCGTGGACATCACGTCCTCGACGCGCATCACCCAGCTCGCCGCCGGCCAGCTGACCGACGTCACGGCCGGCGAGTGCGTCGCGGTCCGCCCGGTCAAGGGCAACGACACCGGGAACGCGGTGACGGCCGCCAACGTCCTCGTCGGCCAACCGGGCAACGCGCAATGCGGTCAGAAGGGCGGAAAGCGCGAACACGGCATCAACGGCACGGTTGCCTCGGTGAACGGCAGCACGATCATGGTCACCGACGCCGACAACGCGCAGATCACCGTGACGGTGACACCCGATACCCGCTACACCAAGAGCGCCGCTGCCGACGCGAAGGCGATCGCCGCCGGGATGTGTCTGGGCGCGCGCGGCACCAAGGACGGCAACGGCGCCCTCCAGGCCACGTTCGCGATGGTGCGGCCGGCCGTGAACGGGGCGTGTGGCGGCGGGCACCGCTGACGCTCATTCCGGCGGCGCGAAGAACTCCAAGGCGATGCCGTCGGGGTCGCGGAAGCTCAGACCGGAGCCGTAGGGCGCGTCGACGACGCCGCCATGGGTGATGCCCAGCGCCTCGAGTTTGGCGGCCCAGTCGACGAGCTCGGCCCGGGAGGCGCAGCCGAAGCCGACGTGGTCGAGGCCGGCCCGGAACTCGCTGAACTGGCCCGGTTCGATGTCGCGGTCATGCTGGTGGATGCCGAACAGAGTGCCGCCGGGCAGTGCCCACACCAGATGCCGGTAGCCGGCGTCGGTGTGTTCGTCGAGCACCGGGTCCTCGCCGATCAGGTTGCGGTACCAGCGGCCGCTGACCGCCATGTCGCTGACGGTGACCGCGACATGGTTAAGGGCCGCAAATGCCATGAGATGCCTCCTGATCGTGAATGTTGTTTCATACCACTGGTTTTCCGCGCCGGGCGCGCGACCGCATGTCCCACAGGTACAGCTGGTAGCCCAGCAGCCAGACGTCGCGCGGGATCACCCGGTCGGCCAGCCGCACCGCCGTCAGCAGCCGGTCGAACCAGCGCTGCTGGGTGGGTGTCCACGCCAGCTTCATGTGGGTGCGGAACTCGGCGGGCAGGAAGCCCGTCGTCGCGAACAGGTTGAAGGGACCGGCCAGCTGCCGCAGTGGGGTGGGCAGGAACGCCAGGGCCGCCACGCCGTGCAGGTGTTGGCGGACGGGCTCGTCGATCTGCAGCTCGTCGAGCGTGCGTTTCCAGTACTCGTCGAAGGCGACGCGGTCGGCCGGCCACATGCCCTCGCGCACCTGCAGCGTGGTGCCGAGGGTGCGGGCGTCCTGATAGATGGCGTCCGCGGCCGCGGGGCTCAGCGGGCCGTAGAGGAACTCGTGCTGGTCGATGTAATAGCGGTAGAGGCACGACGCCACCCACAGCTGCAGCTTCGGATCGAACGCGGTGTATTTCACGGGGCTCGACGCCGTCGACCGCACCAGCGCGTGCACCCGGTCGACTTCGCGGCGGATCAGCGCGCGGTCGTCGTCGGTGCCGTACACCGCGGCCGCGAGATAGGTGCCGGTGGTGCGGGCGCGTTTGAACGGGTGCTTGTAGACGTTGCCGCTGTCGACGGGACTCTCCAGCACGCCGTAACCCACGCCGGGCAGGGCCAGTTGCATGATGACGTTGGCCGCCGGCGCCAGTGCCGCCGCGGGGTTGATGAGGTCGACAACCCGCTTCGGATGCCGAGGTGGACCGAGCCGCATGGTGCCGAGTAAACACCCTGTGAGACGCTGCCCGGCGTGTTTGACAGAAGCGCCCCGCGGGCGGCCGGTCTGGTGCTCGGCTACCTGGCCGACGTGTGCTGGGCCGACCCCCGCCGCGGCCATCCGGTAGCGCTGTTCGGGACGACGGCCGCCGCCCTGGAACGGCGTACATACAGCGACAACCGACTGGCGGGGGCCGGTCACACCGCGGCGCTGCTGGTCGGGCTGGGCGCACTGGGTCTGGGCCTGGAACGCGTCGCGCGGGGTCCGGTGGCGAAGACGCTGGTGACCGCCGCGGCGACCTACACCGTGCTGGGCGGGACGTCGCTGGCCCGGACCGGCGCCGACATGGCGGCGCGGCTCGAGCGCGGTGACGTGGCTGCGGCGCGCGAGCTACTGCCGTCTCTGTGCGGGCGTGATCCGTCGGCGCTCGACGCCGACGGGCTGGCCCGGGCCGCGCTGGAGTCGGTCGCGGAGAACACCTCCGACGCGCAGGTGGCACCTATCCTGTGGGGTGCGGTCGCCGGGGTGCCGGGCCTGCTGGTGTACCGCGGCGCCAACACCCTCGATGCCATGATCGGTCACCTCAACCCGCGCTACACCCGATTCGGTTGGGCGGCAGCCCGATTGGACGATGTCCTCAACTACCTCCCGGCCCGCGTGACGGGGCTGTGCGTCATGGCGGCGTCGCGCCGGCCCGCCGCGGCGTGGCGGGCGTGGCGCGCCGACGCGCACAAGCACCCGAGCCCCAATGCCGGTGTCGCCGAAGCGTCCTTCGCCGGGGCGCTGGGCGTGCGCCTCGGGGGAGCGACGCAGTACGCGCACCGGCTGGAGATGCGGCCGACCCTGGGCGTCGGGCCCGCGCCGGTGCCCGCCGATCTGCGTCACGCGGTGCGACTGACCCGCCGGGTGCAGGCGCTGGCGACGGTGGTGGCCGTCGGGCTCAGCGGCGCCGGCCGTAGCGGTCGGCGAGCTTCTGCTCGGTCTTCTCCTCGGCGGTGAGTGGCGTGGCCGGTTCCTCGGGGTCGGGCCCGCCGGAAGTGTCGGTGCCCGAGCCGGATTGGGCCTTCTCCAGCCGGCGCTGCCGGATTTCGGCCATCACGAAGTAGCCCAGCCCGATCGGCGCGACGATGCCGAACGCGATCCACTGGATGCCGTACGACAGGAACGGGCCGGCATCCAGGTGGGGAAGCGCGATGACCCCGAGACCGCCCGGTTGGCCGTCGACGAGCTGTAGGTACTCCGCGGTCAGCGGCACGCCGGTCAGCTGCGAAATCTGGGTCGGGCTGATCGAGTACACCTGCTGGATGCCGTCCTGCTTGAACGGTTCCTTGCCCGACATGATCGGCTCGGCGTCCCGCAGCCGCCCGGTGATCGTGACCGTCCCCGGCGGCGGCGCGGCGAAGGGTGGCACGCCCGGACCGTCGCCCTGCTTCACGTAGCCGCGGTTGACCAGCACCGTCGGGCCGCCGTCGACCGCGAACGGGGTGAGCACCTCATAGGACGGGTCGCCGTCATCGGTCCGCAGCCGGACCAGCACCTGCGCCTCGGGGCGGTAGTGGCCCGTCGCCGTCAGCCGCCGCCACTGCGCGTCCGGGTCTGACGAATCCTGGTGCGGCAGGACCGAAAGCAGGGGCGCGGGTTCGGTGTTCAGCGACGACGCGATCTGGTTGTTCTCGCGGGAGGTGCGGGTGTTCTTGCCCAGCTGCCACGGCGCGAGCACCGTGAAGCACAGGTAGGCGAACGCGATCACCACGACGAACAGGGCCAGCCACTGCGGCCGGAAGAGGAACCCGAGCCGGCGCATCAGTCGCCTCGCTCCGCCAGTTGCTTGTCGACCCAGTCGTGCAGCCCCGGCAGCGACGCCTCGATCACCGCGAAGGTCTCCTCGAAATCGTCGATGCCGCCGTAGTACGGGTCCTCGACGTCGAGCGCGTGCGCGCCCGAACGGGGGTCGAACGAGCGCATCATCCGCACCCGGTCCGGATCGGCGCCCAGGTCGCTCAGGATGCGGGTGTGGTTGCGGCCCATGGGAACGATCATGTCGGCGGCGAGATGGTCGGCGTCGATGGCCGCGGCGGCGTGCGCGGTGGGGTAGCCGTGCGCGCGCAGCACCCGTTCGGCGCGGCTGTCGGCGGGGTCACCGGCGTGCCAGCCGCCAGTGCCGGCGCTGGTCACCCGGACCAGGCCGGCCAGCCCGCGCTCGTCGATCTGGTGGGCGAACATCTTCTCGGCCATCGGCGATCGGCAGATGTTGCCCGAACAGATGAACGTCACGTGCACGCGGTCAGACACCCAGCACCTCCCGTAGCTCGTCGACGGTGGCGACCCGCCGGACCGTCGAATCGTCGGTGAAATCGGCTGCGCCGTAACCCCAGTCGACGACGACGGTGTCGATGCCGTGGTGCGCGGCGCCATGGACGTCGTGTGACCGGTCGCCGATCATCAGCACCTGCTCGGGCACTGGGGCCAGCTGGGCGAGCGCATGGGCGACGACGTCGGCCTTCGCCGACCGGGTGCCGTCGACGCTGGCGCCGGCGATCACCTCGAAATGGTCGTGGATGCCGAAGTGCTCGACGATGCGCCGGGCCGTCGGTTCGGCCTTCGACGTCGCGACGGCCAGTCGTACCCCGGCGGCCCGCAGGTCGGCCAGCAGGTCCTCGATGCCGTCGAACATGCGGTTCATGGACCAGCCGCGCGTGGTGTAGTCGGCGCGATATGCGGCGATGGCGTCGGCGGCTTTGTCGCCCAGGCCCAGCGAGCCGAGTGTCACATGCATCGGCGGGCCGACGATGCGTTCCGTCAAGTCGTCGTCGGGCACTGCGTCACATATCTGGGCGGCGCCGACAGCGCCGAGCGCATGACGGAAGCTGGCGACGATGCCCTCGGCGGAGTCGGTCAGCGTCCCGTCGAGGTCGAATAGCACCAACTGCGGGGTCACGGTGTCATTGTCCCTGATGTGTCTGGCCGCCTGCGCCGCGCATTAGGGTCTACCTGTGGAACTCGGGGTGCGCTATCACGGCGATCAGGCGGTGGCGCCCGGCATGCTCGACTTCGCGGTGAACGTCCGCGGCGCCGGTCCGCCGCAGTGGCTGGCCGACCGCCTCGCGGCCCGGCTGGCCGACCTGGGCAGTTATCCGGCCTCGTCCGACGTGGCCGCGGCCCGCGCGGCCGTGGCGGCCCGGCACGGCCGTGACCTCGACGAAGTGGCGCTGCTGGCGGGCGGCGCCGAGGGTTTTGCGCTGCTCCCGTTGCTGCAGCCCAGCCTGGCGGCGCTCATCGCGCCGTCGTTCACCGAGCCGCAAGCCGTCTTCGACGCCGCCGGCGTGCCCGTCACGCACGTGGTGCTGGCCGCGCCGTTCCGGCTGTCCGGCGCGGCGGTGCCGGCGGACGCGGACCTCGTGGTTGTGGGCAATCCCACCAATCCGACCGGCGTCCTGCACTGCCGCGACGAGATTCTGGCGCTGCGGGCACCGGGTCGCATCGTCGTCGTCGACGAGGCCTTCGCCGACGCGGTGCCCGGTGAACCGGAGTCGCTGGCCGGGCGGTCGCTGCCCGACGTCGTGGTGCTGCGCAGCCTGACCAAGACGTGGTCGCTGGCCGGGCTGCGGGTCGGCTACGCGCTGGGCGCGCCCGAGGTGCTGGCGCGGCTGACGGCGCAGCGGCCGCACTGGCCGCTGGGCACGCTGCAGTTGGAGGCGTTGACGGCGTGCAGCACGCCGGCCGCGGTCGCCGAGGCCGAGGCCGGGGCGCGCCGGTTGGCCGACCTGCGGGCCGAGATGGCGGCGGGTCTGACGGCGGCGGGGTTCGCGGTGGCCGACGGTGCCGCACCCTTCGTGTTGTTCTCGGTGCCGGACGCCGAGCTGGCCCGGAAGCACCTGGCGGAGAAGGGGATTGCGGTGCGCCGCTGCGACACGTTCGTCGGCCTGCCCGACGGCTACCTGCGCGCCGCGGTCCGCCCGGAATGGCCGGTCCTCGTCGAAGCCCTACAGGAGGTGCCCTGGTGAGTGTGCCGCTGCGTGACGTCATCGCCGCGCTGGACCGCGCCTACCCGCCGGCGCTCGCGCACAGCTGGGACTCGGTGGGCCTGGTGTGCGGTGACCCGTCGGAGGTCGTGGAGTCGGTGACCGTCGCGGTCGACGCCACCGCGGCCGTCGCCGCGTCGGTGCCCGACGGCGGACTGCTGCTGGCGCACCATCCGCTGCTGCTGCGCGGCGTCGACACCGTGGCCGCCGACACCGGCAAGGGCGCCCTGATCCACTCGCTGATCCGCCGCGGCGCGGCGCTGTTCAGCGCGCACACCAATGCCGACGTGGCCGCGCCCGGGGTGTCGGACGCCCTCGCCGAGGCGCTGGGCCTGCAGGTCGAGGGTGTGCTCGACCCCGCCGAGGCGCGCGCTGATCTGGACAAATGGGTCGTGTTCGTGCCGCACGTGAACGCCGACGCGGTCCGGGACGCGATGTTCGCCGCCGGTGGCGGCCAGATCGGCGACTACTCGCACTGCAGCTGGGCGACCATGGGCGTGGGCCAGTTCCTGCCGCACGAGGGCGCGACACCGACCATCGGCATGGTCGGCGCCATCGAGCAGGTCGCCGAGGACCGCGTCGAGGTGATCGCGCCGTCCCGACTGCGGCGGGCGGTGCTGACGGCGATGCGCGCGGCGCACCCCTATGAGGAACCGGCGTTCGACGTGCTCACGCTGGCGCCGCTGCCGTCGGACGTCGGGATCGGGCGCATCTGCTCGTTGCCGGAGCCGGAACCGTTGACAGCCTTCGCGTCCCGCGTCGCGCGCGGTCTGCCCACCACATCGTGGGGGGTGCGGGCAGCGGGCGATCCGGACGCCCTGGTGTCACGCGTCGCGGTCTGCGGGGGCGCCGGCGACTCGCTGCTGGGGGCGGTGACGCGGTCGGGCGTCGATGTCTACGTGACGTCCGATCTGCGGCATCATCCCGCCGACGAGCACCGCCGCGCATCGGACGTGGCGCTGGTCGATGTGGCGCATTGGGCGAGTGAATTTCCGTGGTGCGAGCAGGCCGCCGGGGTCTTGCGTGCACAATTCGGTGATGCGTTGCCGGTGCGGGTCAGCCAGATCCGTACCGACCCCTGGAACGTCGAGATAACCTGCTGAGAGACGTGAAGATGAAAGCTGAAGTGTCGCAACAACGTTTGTTGCTCGAGGTGGCCGAAGTGGACGCCGCGCTGACCCGCCTGACGCACCGGTCGACGCACCTGGTCGAGCAGCAGCGCTTCGACGCCGTGCAGGCAGAGCACCGCGAGGCCAACGATCGGTTGGCGGCGCTGAGCATCGCCGTCGAGGATTTGGACGCGCAGATCGCCAAGTTCGAGTCCGAGATCGACGCCGTGCGTCAGCGTGAGGCCCGTGACCAGAAGCTGATGGACAGTGGTTCGGTCGGCGCCAAGCAGGTGGCCGAACTGCAGCACGAGCTCGAGACGCTGCAGCGCCGACAGGCCGCTCTCGAGGAGCAGCAGCTGGAGATCATGGAGCGTCGGGAAGAGCTGCAGGGTGAGCGGAACGAGGAGCTGGCCCTGATCGACGCGCTGCAGGGGGATCTGACCTCGGCGCAGGTCGAGCGCGACCAGGCGCTGGTGTCCATCGACGAGTCCCGCAAGGTGGCGGCCGACCGGCGCAAGGCGCTGCTGGACTCGGTGTCCCCGGAACTGGCCGAGATGTACGAGAAACAGCGCAAGCTGGGCGGCCCCGGCGCGGGGCTGCTCCAGGGCAGCCGCTGCGGCGCCTGCCGCATCGACCTGGATCGTGGTGAGCTGTCCCGGGTTTCGGCGGCCGCCCCCGACGACGTGCTGCGCTGCCCCGAGTGCGGGGCGATCCTGGTGCGGGTCAAGGACTTCCGTGCGGGAGAAACCGGTCTGTGAGAGTTCTGGTCGAGGCCGACGGTGGGTCGCGCGGCAACCCGGGACCCGCAGGCTATGGCGCCGTGGTGTTTTCGGCTGACCGGGCCGAGGTGCTCGCGGAGAGCAGTGCCTCGATCGGGGTGGCGACCAACAACGTCGCCGAATACCGGGGCCTGATCGCCGGTCTGGAGGCCGCGGCCGCCCTGGACGCCGATGACGTTGCGGTGTCGATGGATTCGAAGCTGGTGGTCGAGCAGATGTCGGGCCGCTGGCAGGTCAAGCATCCGGACCTGATCCCGTTGAACCGCGAGGCGGTGGCGCTCGCCCGGCGGTTCGGCCGGGTCAGCTACACGTGGATTCCGCGGGCCCAGAACTCCCACGCCGACCGGTTGGCCAATGAGGCCATGGATGCTGCGGCGGCGTCGGTGTCGGCGCCGCCGGTGCCGGCTGCCCAGGCAGAGCCGAAAGTTGCTGCGGCACAACCATCCGCTCCCGGTTGGACCGGTGCCGTCGGCGCGCCCACCCGGTTCCTGCTGCTGCGGCACGGGCAGACCGAGCTGTCGGTGCACCGGCGCTACTCGGGCCGGGGTAACCCGCCGCTGACCGAACTGGGACGCGAGCAGGCCGCGGCGGCCGCGGCGTATATCGCTGGCATCGACGGCATCTCGGCGGTGATCAGCTCGCCGCTGCAGCGGGCGCTGGACACCGCGAAGGCGGCGGCGAGTGCGCTGGGCCTCGACGTCACCGTCGACGACGACCTGATCGAGACCGACTTCGGTGCCTGGGAAGGCCTGACCTTCCGCGAAGCGGCCGAACGGGATCCGGAATTGCACCGCAGCTGGCTGGGGGACACCAGCGTCGCGCCGCCGGATGGGGAGAGCTTCGATACGGTGACGCACCGGATTCGCCGCGCCCGCAACCGGATCATTGCCGAGCACGGCGCGACGACGGTACTCGTGGTCTCGCATGTCACGCCGATCAAGACGATCCTGCGGCAGGCGCTCGATGCGGGGCCCGGCATCCTGTACCGCCTGCACCTGGATCTGGCGTCGCTGAGCATCGCGGAGTTCTTCGGCGACGGCGGTTCCGCGGTCCGGTTGGTCAATCAGACCGCTTATCTGTAGGCCGGTCTGTAGCTCCGGCGGTTTGCTGACTCACAGATTTGTCGTGTCAGGACAGAGCAGAGCGGGCGACGCTGGTTTTTTCGTCGGTTGCGGACATAGGTCGAAAGCTGTCGCCCACGCAGAATCTGCGTAGCAACATTTCAAACGGTTGTTGAACGCGCATCGGTCGCAGCTGGGCAGAGCTGCCGCGGGTCCGACCCGTCTGGCCGCGCACACCGCGGAACATGTTGGCACCAGTCCCGTTTTCGACCTCGAGGCAGGGGAGTGAATGGCCACGCTCATCGCCGGGCACGCTGCGACGACGACGGGAGCGGACCGCCTGCACTCGCTAGGCCGCAATCTTCGCGATCCCGGCGCATACCACGAGCTGGACCGGCAACTCGACCGCTTCCGCCGCCGCCTCGAACGCCAGCGCAGTGCCGGCACCGCGACCGAAGACGTGTTGGCCGGCGTCCAGCGGCTCCGTCGTGAGCTGAGCCGTCGCGCGGTGGCCCATGGTGCCGGGCGCGTGACTGCCATTCGCCACGCCGTCGATTCGTTGCGCGGCACCTCGTCGCGGGAGACCATCAAGGCCGCCATGACACTGCTGTGCCGGGACTTCGGATTCAGCCGCGTCATGGTCTCCACGGTCCGCGAGCACGATTGGCTGCCGCGGCATCTGCATGGCCGCGGTGCGACATCGCTGTCCTTCCATGGGTTCTCGGTGGGCGTGTCCGTCCGGTTCGAGGAAACCGAGGCAGAGGCCGCCCTGATCCGCGGGCGACACGGCGTCGTCGTGTCCCGCCCGACCGCGTCGGCCCGGCTGGACTACCTCGCGGCACCGATCACCGTCGGCGGCGCGGTGATCGGGATGCTGCACGCCGATTTCCCCGAAGCCCCCGGCACCACGGTCATGGATCAGTTCGATCTGCTCGAGGCATTCGCCGAATGCCTGGCCGTGGTGTACGAGCGGGCCGTTCTGGCAGAGAAGGTTTCGCAGCAGCGCGTCGAGGTCGACAAACTCTGCGCCACAATGGATCACCTCATGACGCGGCCCGCACCGGGTGGCGCTGTCGTGTCGGATGCAGGCGAGTGCGAGCCGGATGTCCAGCCGACGAGCGCGCCCGTCGTCGCGGCCGAGCTGACCCCGCGTGAGCGGGAGGTCATGTCCTACGTGGCGACCGGAGCCACCAATCGCGACATCGCGCGCTGTCTGGAGATCTCCGAGGGCACCGTCAAATCCCATCTCAAGCGCATCGCCGAGAAGTTCGGCACCACCAACCGCGCGGCCGCCCTCGCGATGTATCTGGCGATGGACGCCGGCGTGGGGAGCGGACCGTCGCGATGACGCGCCGTGCGATGGTGACCAGGCTCAATCAGATCGACGGACACCTGCGCAGCGTGCTCAACCTGCCGAGAGCGGACAAGGCGACCACTCTCGAGGAGGCCATTGCCAACTCGGCGGCGACCACGGAGGAAGTGCTGTTCGGCGACGACGGCGAGGGCATCGCACTGATGCCCGCCGTGGCGCAGCGGCTGCTGATGGCGTCGTTGCAGGCGCAGGTCGAGGCGCGCCTGATCAGCGGTGACGACTCCGGTGCCACCGCGCGCTCGGTGATCGACAGCATCCGGCGGTTGAAAGCGGCGCCGTCGCTGCAGGCACTCGAGCGCCAGGTGTGCGCCGAGCTCTGCCACACCATCGGGTTGAGCAGTGCGGTGCTGTCGTCCATCGCTCCCGACAAGTTCATCCCCGTGACATCGCACGGCACGCGCGGGACCGGAAAACCGGTGCCGCGCAATGCCGCTGCCGCCGAACAGGACTGCGTGCGGTTCCGGCGGGTCATCCACGCCGGCGGCGATGAGGCGCCGGCCAGCGAGGGCTTCTGCGACATACTGGGCGCTGCGGACTATCTGGTCGCCCCCATTGTCGTCGAGTCGAAAGTGGTGGCACTGGTTCACATGTGTCGCGCGCGGGGTGCCATCGCCGACGGTGACGTCGAGACGTTGGGACTGCTGTTGGCGGTGTATTCGTTCGTCTACGAGCGGCTGTTGAATTCCGAACGGGTGGAACAGCTTCGGGTATCGATCATCGGGGCCGCCGCCCGGTTGGCGGAGGAAGCCGACCGCATCGCCGGCACCGCCGTCAGCCTGGACCCCGGCGGTGACGACGACGTGTTCGCGCCGGCCGCGGCGGTCGATGCGGTCACGGCGGCGTTGTCCAACCGCGAGCGTGAGGTGTTCGCCAGGATGGTGCGGGGCGACTCCAATGCGGAGATCGCCGAGGGGTTGGTCGTGTCGGTGGAAACCGTCAAGACGCACGTGAAACGCATCCTGCGCAAGATCGGTGCGGCCAATCGGTTGGAGGCGATCACGCTCTACATGGACGCGCAGTCCAGATTCGGTGAACAGGCGCGATAGCCGTGCGTGCTTTCGACCTCCGTCGGGTTTTCGGGGCGCTTTCGATATTGCCGCTGTGGTGAATTAAAAAAACTGGCCTGCATTTCTGTTCTGGTGCGAATTCAGCAATTATCTGATATGGCTTGACTGTGCTATTGCTGTGGAATTCCGGTTCCTCCGGCACTGTGTGATGTAGAACACAATAGTCACCCCGATGGGGGACAACTCACAGGCCTGAATCCCTCCATCTGGAGGTGGCTGACGGCTGACCTGCATTGATAGCGTCTCCACCCATGTTGGCCGCAGCGATCGCTTATCGACCATACGTAGTGGATTCGGCGCAATGGTTGGAAAGTGCGGGCGGCAAATGGTGACGATTGCTCGCACAGCGGCGAAGCCGGTTACTTCACTGGGCGGCTTCTTTGCGATGACGTTCGACACTTTTGTGCAAATGTTCCAGCCGCCGTTCGCATGGCATGAATACGTCATGCAAACGTGGTTCGTCGCGCGCGTGTCCGTTCTGCCCGCGCTGCTGCTCACGATGCCGTTCGCGGTGTTGCTGACATTCACCTTCAACATTCTCCTGACCGAATTCGGCGCAGCCGACTTCTCCGGCACCGGCGCCGCGATCGGCACGGTCAACCAGATCGGCCCCATCGTCACGGTGCTGGTGGTGTCGGGGGCCGGCGCGACGGCGATGTGCGCCGACCTCGGGGCGCGGACCATCCGCGAAGAACTCGACGCGTTGCGCGTGATGGGCATCAACCCCATCCGTTCGCTCGTGGTGCCCCGCGTGCTGGCCGCCACCACGGTGGCGCTGGCGCTGTCGGCGACGGTGATCCTGGTCGGCCTGACCGGTGCGTTCCTGTTCTGCACCACCGTGCAGCACGTGTCACCGGGTGCGTTCGTCGGCGGCCTGAACCTGTTGACCGGACCGGGCGACATCATCGTCGCGCTCATCAAGGCGACGCTGTTCGGCATGGCGGCCGGCCTGATCGCTTGTTACAAGGGCACTTCCGTGCGCGGCGGCCCCGCGGGTGTGGGGAACGCCGTCAACGAGACCGTGGTCTTCACCTTCATGGTGCTGTTCGCGATCAACGTCATCGTGACCGCGGTCGCGATCCAGTACACGGTGTCGTGAGGGAGAGATGACTGTCGACGTCCCCAGCCGCAGATTCCCGCGGCTCGACAAACTGGCCAAGACCTCCGTGGCGCGCTGGAATCGCATCGGTGAGCAGGGTGCCTTCTATTCGCACACCATCGGGTCGATTCCCGATGCCGTCGTCAACTACCGCGCCGAGCTGCTACGGCTCATCGCCGCAACAGGTTTGGGCACCGGCGCGCTCGTCGTCGTCGGTGGCACGGTCGCGATCGTCGGCTTTCTGACGATGACGACGGGTGCCCTCGTGGCGATCCAGGGCTACAACCAGTTCTCGTCCGTCGGTTTCGAGGCGCTCACCGGTTTTGCTTCGGCGTTCCTCAATGTGCGGATGATCGTGCCGGCGACCACTGCCGTGGCGCTGTCGGCCACCATCGGCGCCGGTGCGACCGCGCAGATCGGTGCCATGCGGATCAACGAAGAGATCGACGCCCTCGAGGTGATCGGTATCCGCAGCATCACCTACCTCGCGTCGACCCGGGTCCTGGCCGCGGTGGTCGTGGTGATCCCGCTGTACTGCGTCGCTGTCATGATGGCGTTCTTCGCCGCGCGCCTGGGCACCACGACGGTCTACGGGCAGGGCGCGGGTGTGTACGACCACTACTTCAACACGTTCCTCAACCCGACCGACCTCATCTGGTCGTTCGTGCAATGCGTCGCCATCACCGTCGTGATCATGTTGGTGCACACGTACTTCGGCTTCGCCGCTTCCGGCGGTCCCGCCGGCGTGGGTGAGGCGGTCGGCCGTGCGGTGCGCCTGTCGATGGTGATCGCGGCCGTCGAGATCGTGTTCATCTCACTGGCCATCTACGGCCAGTCCGGCAACTTCAACATGGCGGGTTAGCCGGTGGAAGCGCGCAAGGGAGATCGCCGGATCTCGAACTCATGGTGGGCCCTGATCCTGATCACGGCCGTGGTGCTGTTCATGGTGGTGACCACGGTGACCTTCACCGGTGCCGCGAAACCCTATGTGCCCGTGACGGTCATGGCGGACCGGGCGGGTCTGGTGCTGGAGACCAACGCCAAGGTCAAGATGCGCGGCGTGCTGGTGGGCCGTGTCAGCCAGATCGACGTGGGCCAGTCGGGGGCGACCCTGCAACTCAAGCTCGACCCGGACCAGGTGAAGTACATCCCCGCCAATGTCGGTGCGCAGGTGAGCGTTACGACGGCATTCGGCGCCAAGTTCGTCGATCTGGTTTATCCGTCGTCGCCCAGCAGTGCCCGCGTGACCGCGGGCACGGTACTGCATGCCGAACACACGACGACCGAGGTCGACACGGTCTTCGAGAACATCGTCAACCTGCTCGACATGGTGGACCCGGCGAAGCTGAACTCGGTGCTCAGCGCCGTCGCCGAAGGCGTCCGCGGTCAGGGTGAGCGAATGGGCCAGGCCACAACGGATCTCAACGAGGTACTGACGGCGCTCAACTCGCGCTCGGACAAGATTCGTGACGACTGGCGGTCGTTCAAGCAGTTCAGTGACACCTACGGTGCGGCGGCCGACAACATCGTGAAAATCCTCAATGCCGCCAGTACCACCAGCGGCACCGTCACCGGCAAGGCCAAGGCGCTCGACAGTCTGCTGATGAACGTCATCGGATTCTCCGAGGCGGGAACCGACCTGCTCGGCGCGAGCGGGAACAACCTGGTTGACGCGATCAACGGGCTGGAACCCACGACGAGTCTGTTGCTGAAGTACAGCCCCGGGTACACGTGCTGGCTGGAAGGGAACAAGAAGTTCCTCGACACCGGTGCCTGGGGCGTGTTCGGCGGGGCCGACGGCCGCTCGCTGATCCTCGATGCGACGCTGCTGCCGGGCAAGAACCCGTACGTGTTCCCCGACAATCTGCCGATCGTCGCAGCGAAGGGCGGACCCGGTGGGCAGCCAGGCTGTGGCTCGCTACCCGACGTGGCCAAGAACTTCCCGGTGCGGCAACTGATCACCAACACCGGGTGGGGTACCGGGCTCGATATCCGGCCGAACCCGGGGATCGGCAGCCCGTGCTGGGGCCAGTGGTTCCAGAGCACCCGCGCGGTGCCGGCGGCGCCGAGCATCCGGCAGTGCCTGCCCGGACCCGCGCCCGGTCCGATCCCGTATGCCGGGGCGCCGCCCTATGGCGCGGCGTTGTACGGGCCCGGCGGGGTGCCGCTGTGGCCGGGTGTGCCGCCCGCCGCGCCGAATCCCGCTGACGCTCAACCGCAGTCGGCACCGGCGCCCGCGCAGGCGGCACCATTGCCGGCGGAAGCGCCTGTGGCGCCCGCGCCGCCCGAATCGGCAGGCGCGAACTGACCATGACCATCAACCCACAACTGAGGCAGGAGGGACGCCATGGATAACTTCAAAGGCACGCTGCTGCGTCTCGCCGTCTTCCTTGCGGTCTGTCTGCTGGGCACGGTCGCCCTGTGGTTGGTCTTCGCCGACCTGCGATTCGGCGAGGGACACACCTACTTCGCCCGGTTCGTCAACGTCTCGAACATGAAGAAGGACAGTCACGTTCGCATCGCGGGCGTGGAGGTCGGCCAGGTCAAGAACGTGTCGATCAACCGCGATTCGACGGTGACGGTCGAGTTCACCGCGGACAGTTCGGTCGTACTGACCGAGGGCAGCCGTGCGGTGATCCGGTACGACAACGTCGTCGGCGATCGTTTTCTGGCGCTGGAGGAAGGTGCCGGCGGCACCAAGAAGCTCAATCCAGGGGACACCATCCCCGTCGACCACACGCAACCCGCGCTGGACCTCGATGCCGTCATTGGTGGTTTCCGTCCGTTGTTCTCGGCCCTGAGCCCCGACAAGATCAACGACCTGAGCGGGCAGCTGATCGAGGCGCTGCAGGGGCAGGGTCCGTCGATCGGGTCGTTCCTGGCGCAGGCCGCGGTGGTGACCAACACGCTGGCCGACCGCGATCAGCTGATCGGGCAGGTCGTCACCAACCTGAACACGGTGCTGACGTCTTTCGGCGGTAGGAGCGACAAGCTCGACAAGGCCGTGGTGTCGCTGTCGGAGTTGGTCGGCCGCCTGGCGCAACGCAAGACCGACGTCTCGAATGCCGTGGCCTACACGGACGCAGCGGCCAACTCGATTGCCGGCCTGCTGACCGAGGCCCGGCCGCCGCTGGCCAAGACGGTGCACGAGGTGGACCGGACCGCGGGCATCGTGCTCGCCGACCACGACTACTTTGACAACTTCCTCAACACCCTGCCGGACAAGTACAAGGCGTTGTCCCGGCAGGGGATCTACGGCGACTTCTTCAGCTTCTACCTCTGCGACGCGGTGCTCAAGCTCAACGGTAAAGGGGGACAACCGGTTTACGTCAAGGTGGCCGGGCAGACCTCAGGACGGTGCACCCCGAGATGAAACCTTTTGCCGAGCGAAGCCATTTCGCCCTTGGCGCCATCGGTATCGGCGCCGTGGTCGTGATCGCCACCGTGGCGCTCCTGTTCCAGAAGATTCCGTTCGTCAGCGGGACGAGCACGTACTCCGGCTATTTCGAGGATGCTAGTGGACTGCACACCGGTGCGCCCGTGGACATCTCGGGCTTTCCGGCCGGTCGGGTCGCCAGCATCGACCTTGACGGTCCGCGCGTGCTGATCAAGTTCACCGTGGACGACGACGTGCACCTCGGGGAGCGCACCGAGGCCGCGATCAAGACCAAGGGGCTGCTGGGCAGCAAGATGCTCGAAGTCGTTCCCAAGGGCGACGGCGACCTCAAGGGCACCATCCCGCTGGAGCGGACAGTGTCGGCGTACCAGCTTCCGGATGCCCTCGGTGATGTGACCAACGCGATCAGCGGCCTGGACACCCATCAGCTGTCGGACTCGCTGGCCACGGTGTCAGAGGCTTTCGCGAACACCGCACCGGATCTGCGGGATGCGGTGAACGGCATCGCGCGGTTCTCCAAGACGCTCAACGACCGTGACGCGCAGCTGCGTAGTCTGCTGGACAACGCGTCGAAGGCGACGACGGTGCTGGCCAAGCGCAGCGATCAGGTGGTGAGCCTGGTCAAGGACACCAATGTCCTTCTGGTGCAACTGCGTTCGCAGAGTGCCGCGGTGAGCCGGCTGTGGAACAGCCTGTCTGCGGTCTCGCAGCAACTCAAGGGACTGATCGCCGAGAACCGGTCGCAATTGCGGCCGGCGCTGGACAAGCTCAACGGTGTCGTCGCGATGCTCGACAACCGCAAGGAACGGCTGCAACAGGCCGTCAAGGGGCTCAGCCAGTACGTCCTGGCGCTAGGCGACGCCGTGAGTTCAGGGCCGTTCTTCAAGGCGTACATCGTCAACCTGCTGCCCGGTCAGTTCGTGCAGCCGTTCGTCGATGCCGCGTTCTCCGACCTCGGAGTGGACCCGAACACCAAACTGCCGTCCCAGCTTCAGGATCCCCAGGTGGGTCAGCCCGGCACCCCGCCGCTACCCGTGCCGTTCCCGCGCACCGGCCAGGCCGGCGACCCGCGTCTGACGATTCCGGATGCGATCACCGGCAAGCCCGGCGATACCGCTTGTGGCCCAGCGGGAATCCCGTTGCCCGGCCCCGGCTGCTACCCGGTCCGCGAGCCGCAGCCGGCGCCGCCGCCTGGCGGGCCGCCACCCGGGCCGCCGGCGCTCGCACCCGGGCAGACCGCCATGCCGGAACCACCGAAAACCCCGCCCGTGCACGTGTCGGATCCCGTTGAGCAGCCAGGAGGACAGCAATGAGCAAGCTGTCCACACGCCTGCTCGTCGTCGCCGCCGCGGTGACCCTCGTCGTGGGTGGCGGCTACTTCGCCGTGACGGCGTTCCAGCGCGCGTCGCGCAACGAAGTGGTGGGCTACTTCCAGAACACCAATCAGTTGTTCAAGGGCGACGACGTCCTGATCCAAGGCGTGCCGGTCGGCAAGGTCGAGAACATCGAACCGGGGCCAGAAAAGGTCAAGGTGACCTTCTGGATCGACGACAAGTACAAGGTGCCGGCGGACGCCAAGGCCGTGATCCTATCGCCACAGCTGGTGACGGGCAGGGCAATTCAGCTGATCCCGCCCTACCGGGGCGGGCCGACGCTGCGTGGCGGCGCCGTCATCCCGCTCGATCGGACCGCGGTGCCGGTGGAGTGGGATCAGGTGCGGACCCAGCTGCAGCGGGTGGCCGATCTGCTCAAACCCGACCAGCCCGGCGGCGTCAGCACCCTCGGCGGCTTCATCAACACCGCTGCCGACAACCTGCGCGGACAGGGCGCCAGCATCAGGGAATCGGTGATCCGGCTGTCGCAGGCGGTCTCGATCCTCGGCGACCACAGCAATGACCTGTTCTCGACGTTCAAGAACCTCTCGATCCTGGTCTCGGCGCTGCAGGACAGCACCGGACTGCTGGAACGGCTCAACACCAACCTGGCCGAGGTGAGCGGACTGGTCGCCGACGACCCCAACAAAGTCGGTCAGGCACTGCACGACATGAGTGCCGTCGCCGACGACCTGCGGTCCTTCGTCGCGGACAACAAGGAAGCCGTCGGGACGGCGTCGGACAAGCTGGCGTCGGTCAGCACCGCGATCGTGGGCAGCCTCGATGACATCAAGCAGGTGCTCCACGTGGCACCCAATTCAGTAGCGGATCTGAACAACATCTATGAGCCGGCGGTGGGTTCCCTGACCGGCATCCTGGCGGCCAACAACTTCGCCAACCCGGTCAGTTTCATCTGCGGTGCCATCCAGGCCGCGTCGCGCCTCGGTGCGGACCAGTCGTCGAAGCTGTGTGCGCAGTACCTGGCGCCCATCGTCAAGAACCGGCAGTACAACTTCCTGCCGCTGGGCGAGAACTTGATGGTGGGCGCCCAGGCCCGGCCCAATGAGGTTACCTACAGCGAGGATTGGATGCGGCCCGACTACGTCCCACCATCGCGGCCGGCAGCTCCGGTGGCGCAGCAAGCGGCCGCCGCACCCCAGCCGCTGGCTCCGCAGCAGGCTGCCTCCGCGGATGTACCGGCTGCGCAGACAGTGAGCACCGACGCCAACGCCGGGCTGGCCGGGATGATGACGCCGCCGGCCGGAGGTGGGTCGTGAACCGCCTGCGTACGGCCGGAGGCTGCGTGCTGGCGGCCCTGGCGTTGGTGGCCTCTGCCGGCTGTTCGGGGTGGCGCGGTGCCAACAGCCTGCCGCTGCCC
Source organism: Mycobacterium sp. SMC-18 (assembly GCF_045310895.1). Lineage (NCBI taxonomy): Bacteria > Bacillati > Actinomycetota > Actinomycetes > Mycobacteriales > Mycobacteriaceae > Mycobacterium > Mycobacterium sp. SMC-18. The sequence continues at coordinate 160,388 of NZ_JBJIAL010000010.1, read as the reverse complement.
GGCACCGAAGGCGGGGGACCCGGGGCGTTCGAGATCCAGGCGCAGATGACCGATGTCACCAATCTGCAGGAGAATTCGCGGGTCCGGGTTTCCGACGTCACGGTCGGCACGGTCACCAAGATCGAGCGGCAGGGCTGGCACGCGCTGGTCACCATGCGGCTCAACGGCGATGTGAAGGTACCGGCCAACTCGACCATCAAACTGGGGCTGACCAGTCTGCTGGGCACGCTGCACATCGAGCTCGGACCGCCCAAAGATGGCCGGCCACAAGGACAGCTGCACCAGGGGTCGGTCATTCCGCTGGCGAGCAGCGGCAGCTTCCCGTCGGTCGAGCAGACGCTGTCGGCGGTATCGATGGTGCTGGGCGGTGGTGGCATCGGCAACGTCCAGGACATCACCGAGGCCTTCAGCACGGCGTTCCACGGGCGTGCCGAGGACCTGCGCAGCCTCATCAAACAGCTCGACACGTTCACCGCCAACGTCAAGGACCAGACCCCTGACATCATCGCGGCGTCGGAGAGCCTGAACGTCGTCGTCGGCAAGCTGGCCGCGAGCCAGTCCGTCCTGGACAAGGCCATCGACACCGTCCCGGAGGCGCTGGCCGTACTCAACGGTGAGCGCGAGAACCTCGTCAAGGCCGCCGACAAGTTGAGCAAGTTCGCCGCGCTCGCGGCGGATACCGTGGACCGCTCAAAAGAGAACGTGATCAAGGAATTACGTGATCTGGGGCCGACGCTCGAGCAGCTCGCCAACGCCGGGCCGGCCATGACGCGGGCATTGAGCTTCATCCCCACGGTGCCGTTCCCGAGCGACACCATCGAGAAGTGGCAGCGCGGCGACTACGCGAACCTCACCGCGATCGTCGACCTCACCCTCAGCCGTATCGACCAGGCCTTCTTCACCGGCACCCGCTGGGAGTGCGACCTGACGGAGCTGGAACTGCAGTGGGGCCGCACCATCGGCCAGTTCCCCAGCCCGTGCACCGCCGGCGGGCCGAACAACCCGGGCAATCCGCTGACCATTCCGTACCGCTGGGATCAGGGGCCGTAAATGCATCTCGACAAACGCGTGAGAATTCAGCTCGCGATCTTCGCCCTCGTCGCCCTGATCGCGGTGACGATGATGAGCCTGATCTATATGCAGTTGCCCGCCAAGCTGTTCGGCATCGGGCGCTACGTGGTCAAGATGGAACTGCCCGAGACCGGCGGCCTGTATGCCACCGGCAACGTCACCTACCGCGGCACCGTGGTGGGCCGGGTGCAGTCCGTCGGGCTCACACCCACCGGGGTACAGGCGGAGCTGTCGCTCGACTCCGGTACCGATATTCCGTCTGATGTGCAGGCCGACGTGCACAGCCAGATGGCGATCGGTGAGCAGTTCGTGTCGCTGACGCCCCGTGGTACCGGCTCGCGGCCGCTCAAGGACGGTGACGTCATCCCGCTGGCGCACACGTCGGTGCCGCCGGACATCAACACGGTGATCGACTCGCTGACCAAGGGCCTGCAGGCAGTGCCCAAGGAGAACCTCAAGACGGTCGTCGACGAATCCGCCACGGCGGTCGGTGGTTTGGGACCGGAGCTCTCGCACATCGTCAAAGGCGGCAGCCAGCTGGCCATCGACGCACGCGCGAACCTGGACCCGCTGCTGAGCCTGATCGATCAGGTCAAACCCGTGCTCGACTCGCAGAACAACACCTCGGGTGCCATCCAGGCGTGGGCGGCGAACCTTGCCACGGTGACGGGTGAACTGCAGGCGCAGGACAAAGCCGTGGGCACGCTGCTCGACAAGGGCGGCCCGGCATTCGGCGAGATGGGGCAGTTGTTCAACCGGCTGCGGCCGACCTTGCCGATCGTGTTGCAGAATCTGGTGTCCATCAACAAGGTGGCGATCACCTACCAGCCGAACCTCGAACAGCTCCTGGTCCTGCTGCCGCGGACAACGGAAGCAGCGCAAGGCGTTACGTTGGCGAACCGCGACACCAAGCAGGCGTACAAGGGCGCGTACCTGAGCTTCAATCTCAACATCAACCTGCCGCCGCCGTGCACCACCGGATATCTGCCGGCGCAGCAGATGCGCAACCCGGCGCTGGAGGATTACCCCGAGCTGCCGGCCGGTGAGCTGTACTGCCGGACCCCGCAGGACGGCATGTTCAACGTGCGTGGCGCCAAGAACCTGCCGTGCGAGACGGTGCCCGGCAAGCGTGCCGCCACCGTCAAGCAGTGCGAGAGCAACGAACCGTACGTGCCACTCAACGACGGTTACAACTGGAAGGGCGATCCCAACGCCACCTGGACCGGGCAGGACGTGCCACAACTGCGGCCAGGCTCGCCCCCGCCAGCCGGTGCGCCGCCCCCGCCGGTCGCCGTGGCCGAGTACGACCCGGCCAGCGGGTCGTACATCGGCCCTGACGGAAAGACCTACACCCAAGCCGATCTGGCCCACACGGCTCCGAAGGAGAAGACATGGCAAAGCATGATGACACCGCAGCCGGGGAGCTGACCGACGGCGGCGGGGTCGCCGTCCTCGACCCCGACATCGACGACATCGACGAGGTTGATGAGGCCGACGTCGCGGATGCGCCGGAGCCCGCGAAGCCGAAGCCGGTGCGCCGGATCGCGGCGGTGATCGGCCTGGTCCTGGTGGTCGCGCTCAGCGCACTGGTCGGCTGGTTGGCGGTGCGGGCGCACCGCGCAACCCAGACCGATGAGCGGCAGAGCCAGATCGTCCAGGCCGCCCGGCAGGGCGCGCTGAACCTGACGACCATCGACTGGCAACGCGCCGACGCGGACGTCCAGCGCATCCTCGACAGCGCCACGGGGGAGTTCTACGACGACTTCGCCAAACGCTCAGCACCTTTCATCAAGGTCGTCAAGGAAGCGAAGTCGACGTCCACCGGCTCGATCACCGAAGCCGGGCTGGAATCAGAGTCGGGCGATGCGGCCCAGGTGCTGGTCGCCGTGGCCGTCAAAACCTCCAATGTCGGTGCGCCGGATCAACAACCACGCGAATGGCGAATGCGCATCGCAGTGCAGAAAGTCGGTGATGTGATGAAGGTGTCCAACGTGGAGTTTGTGCCGTGAAATTGACCAGGTCCCGGGGCGAAGGCGCCGCCGAAAAATCCGACGAGGCAACCGTTTCGGCCGATGAGGTCGCAGCCGATGAGCTTGACGACGCGGTGGAGGCCGGTGCCACAGAAACCTGCGCCGCGCAGACCACCGACGCGGCGCCTGCAACGCCGCGGCGCCGCGTCGCCTGGGCGAACGTGGCCGTCTACGGCCTGCTGCCCGCGCTCGTCCTCGCGCTCGGTAGCGCCGCCGGTTACCTGCAGTGGAAAGACGTTTCTCTGAGCCGAGCCGACACGGCCAAAAGGGAATCCACCAAGGCCGCCACCGACGGCACCATCGCGCTGCTGTCCTACAAGCCCGAGACCGTCGACAAGGATCTGGAAGCCGCCAAGAAATACATGACCGGCAACTTCCTGAACTCCTACACTTCGCTCACCCGCGACGTGGTCATCCCGGGCTCCAAACAGAAGAAGATCTCCGCTGTCGCCACCGTGCCCGCAGCCGTATGGACCAAGGCGACCCCCGACCATGCCGTGGTCATGCTGTTCGTGGACCAGACGATGATCATCGGCGACAGCGCCCCGACCAGCACCGCCTCGAGTGTTCGCGTCACCCTCGACAAGGTCGAGGGGCGTTGGCTCATCTCGCAATTCGATCCGATGTGAGCCCCCGCGTGTTCGCAAAACTGTTGACCGGTGCGGTGCTCGGCGCGGTCGCGCTGAATGTCGCTGTGCCACCGGGAATGGCATCCGCAGATGCGACTGCGTACCTGATCGGCGTCACCGTGCGGCCCGGCTACAACTTTCCCAATGCCGATGCGGCTCTGGGCTATGGCTACGGCATCTGCGAAAAGGTGGCGGCCGGCCGGACCTTCGCTGACGTAATGGGCGACGTACGAGGCGATTTCAACACCGACGACGACTACCAGGCGTCCTACCTCATCTCGCAGGCCGTCAACGAACTGTGCCCCGCACGAATCTGGCAGCTGCGAAACTCCGCAGCGCACTACCAGTCGCCGCCGGGCGTCCATCCCTGATGCGAAGGAATCCAACATGAGGTGTCGGCAATGGGTGCTGTCGGTGTTGACGGTCGTGCCGTTGGGCACCGCGCTCTGCGTACCGCTCGCGCACGCTGACAACGGCAACACCCTCATCCCGAACAACAAGCGGCTCAACGACTCTGTCGTGTCGAACGTCTACACCGTGCAGCATCAGGCGGGTTGCACCAACGACATCGCGGTGAATGCGCAGCTGCAGCAGGCCGCCGAACGGCAGGCCAAGGACATGATGGCCAACCGGAACCTGGACGGCGACATCGGATCTGACGGCTCCACGCCCCAGATGCGGGCCGAGCAGGCGGGTTACCGCGGCGGTCCGGTCGCGCAGACGGTGGCCACCAACCCGGCGCTCGCGATCAGCGGAGTCGAGTTGATCAACCAGTGGTACTACGACCCGGTGATCAAGCAGATCATGTCCAACTGCGCCAACAACCAGATGGGCGTGTGGTCCGAGAACAGCCTCGACCGCACCGTCGTCGTCGCCGTGTATGGCCAGTTGCCCGAACCGCCGCACCGCGACGAGAAGGGGGGCGGCGGCAACAACGGCTTCGACCCGAGTCCCGACTACGACGGCAGCGACGAGCTGGAGCACGGCCTCACCTGGTTCCCCTGGATCCTGCGCGGTGTCTTCCCGGCGCCGGCGTACCCGGCGAACTAGGGCTCTTGTATCGCGAGTGTGCGCGCAGAGCGAGAAAATCGCCGAACTAGCGATCTGAGTGCACATTCGCGGGGCGAATCCTGCTCAGTTGCGCACGTGCAGCTTCTCGCCGTGCGGCCCGAAGATGGCGATCGCCTCGACCGGGCCGTCGACGGTGCCGAACCAGTGCGGTGTCCAGGTCGAGAACTCCACGGCCTCACCGGGTTTGATGGTGAAGTCGCGGTCGCCGAGTAGCAGGCGAAGGTTCCCCGACAACACGTAGAGCCACTCCTGGCCATCGTGCACCGGCAGCTCGGTCGGTGGCGTGCGCCGCCGCGCGCTCACGCGGATCTTGAACGTGTGCAGACCACCGGCCGGCCCGCCGCGGGTCAGTGGCCAGTACGTGATGCCGCCGCGGGTGTGTGAGGACCCACGCACCCGCGGATCCTCGGCCTCGGGTGCGCGCATGAGTTCGTCGGTGCTGATCGAGAGCGCCGCGGCGAGCCGGGGCAGATGGTCGAGCGCGAACCGGCGCTTGCCCGATTCCAGCCGGCTCAACGTCGAGATGTCGATATCGGCCGCGCGCGCAACGTCTTCCAGCGTCATGCCGCGTTGCGTGCGCAGTTCCCGCAGCCGCCGCCGGACGCGCGCTTCGATGTCATCGTCCTCCGGGTTTGCCTGCATGGCAAATCAGCTTGGCATTTTCGGCATCGCCCGGCAAGGTCGGTGTCATGAACAACGAATGGGAATGCGCCGTCGTCGGGGGCGGCGCGGCGGGGCTGAGCGCCGCGTTGGTGCTCGGCCGCGCCCGACGACGAACGCTGGTCATCGACGCCGGCGAGCAGAGCAATCGCGCGGCACACGGCATCGGGGGACTGCTGGGCCAGGACGGACGACCGCCTGCGGACCTGTACGCCGACGGCCGCCGCGAGCTCGCCCAGTACCCGTCGGTCCAGGTTGTCGACGGGCTGGTGACCGGCGCAACGGCGCACGACGGTCCCACGTTCCGGCTCGAACTCGCCGACGGATCTGTGCACCATGCCCAGCGGATACTCCTGGCCGGCGGCATGCACTACGAGGCACCCGACATCCCGGGGCTGACCGAGCACTGGGGGCGGTCGGTGTTCCACTGCCCGTTCTGCCACGGCTGGGAAGCGCGTGATCAGGCGCTGGCCGTCCTCGCCGACGGCGACCGGGCCGTGCACATGGCGCTGATGCTGCGCGGCTGGACCGACGACGTCGTCGTCGTGACGAACGGTCCGTCCGGGCTCGACGACGACCAGTACCGCGCGCTGGCCGACGCCGGTGTACAGGTCGACGAGCGCAAGATCGTCGAATTCGCATCGCGCGACGGCGAATTGGCGTCCATCGTGTTCGCCGACGGCGACGAACTGAAGCGCGAGGGCGCACTCGTGGCCAGCGCGCTGCGGCAGCGGACCGACCTGGCGGCACAACTCGGTGTGCGGACCGCGCCGCCCGGGCCGGTCGTCGTCGATGCCCTCGTGGTCGATCAGTTCGGCCGGACCTCGGTCTCCGGCGTCTTCGCCGCGGGCGACGTCTGCGCGCAGATGCCTCAGGTGGCCTCGGCGATCGCCGCCGGTTCCGCCGCGGCCGCCGGGATCGTGCAGAGTCTGCTGCACGACCAGTTCGGCCTTCCCGTCATGCCCTGGCCCCACTTCGATCCGCAGGAGGAGTCCGATGTCCACAACTGAAACGCCGCAAGAGCACTGGGAAGGCCGGTACGCCGAGAAGCCGCAGATGTGGAGCGGCCGGGTCAACGCCAACTTCGCGAAGATCGCCGGCGAGCTGCCCCCGGGCCGCGCACTGGATCTGGGGTGCGGCGAGGGCGCCGACGCGATCTGGCTGGCCACCGAGGGCTGGGAGGTGGTGGCGGTCGACATCGCCACCAACGCCCTCGACCGGGCGCGCAGTGCGGCCGAGGCGAGGGGAGTGGCCGGGCGCATCGACTTCCAGCACCACGACCTGTCACACAGCTTCCCGACGGGCAGCTTCGATCTGGTGTCGGCGCAGTTCCTGCATTCCACGGTCCACCTGGAGCGCCGGCAAATACTGCAGCAGGCGGCAGCGGCTGTCGCTCCGGGCGGCACGCTGCTGATCGTCGACCACGGCGAGGCGCCGCCCTGGGCGTCCCAACACATCCATGACCACCGCTTTCAGTCCGCGGACGAGGTCGTCGCCGAGCTCGACCTGCCCGACAAAGGCTGGCAGCCGCAGCACGTCGGTACTGTGGAACGCGAGGCGATCGGCCCTACCGGCGAAGCCGCCGTCTTGCGGGACAACCTGATCGTCCTGCGCCGCACGCACTGATCGGAGGGCACCAGGTGGTCAAACACCGGCTCGACATCCGGCTGGCCGCGGAGTCGATGCTGTTGGTGACCGCCTGTCTGTGCCTGCTGTGGGGCAGCGTCGAAGCGGTCCAGGTCCTGACCGACGCCATGGGCAACTCACTGGCCACCTCCGGCGACTGGTCGCTGGGGCCGGCCGCCGCGCTGCTGGTGTACGGCCCGCAGAAGGTGTGGTCGGCCTGGGCGATCACGGTGCCGGTGATCGTGGTGTTCGGGCTCGGCCTGGCCGCGGTCCGCACCCGTAGGGACGGGCCGCGCTGGCTCAAGCAGGTGCTCCTGGTGTACGGCGCGGTCGTTGTGCTGGACTCGCTGGTCGCGGCGCTCTGACCAGCTGATATGGTGGTCCGCGCGGACGAGTTGGCCGGGCGGCCGCGGGACCGGAAGGTTTCGAGGAAAGTCCGGACTTCACAGAGCAGGGTGATTGCTAACGGCAATCCGAGGTGACTCGCGGGACAGTGCCACAGAAAACAGACCGCCGTCTGAGCCTGGTGCGAAGACGGTAAGGGTGAAACGGTGCGGTAAGAGCGCACCAGCATTCCGGGTGACCGGAGTGGCTAGGTAAACCCCACCCGAAGCAAGGCCAAGAAGGCCGCAACCTGGTTGCGGTTGCGCAGGTGCCCGAGGGCTGCTCGCCCGAGCCTGCGGGTAGGCCGCTTGAGGTACCCGGCGACGGTGTACCCAGATGGATGGTCGCCGCCCCGCCACCAGTAATGGTGGCGGGGAACAGAATCCGGCTTACAGGCCAGCTCGTCCGCCCCGCTACTTCTTCACCTTGCGCATCGCCCGCGCGAGGGCCTTGAGCGAGGCATCCAATTGCAGCCGGGCGTACTCGGCGACCTCGGCCTCCTGCTGGTACAGGATGCCGTAGGTGAAGGTGTCCTCGCCCGCGGCGTGGGCGGCCTCGGCCTGCTGCACCAGATGCCCGCGGCTGACGTAGCTGTCCTGGTGGTCACCCAGGAGCGTCTGGATGTCCTTGGCGCAGTCGGCCACCTTCGACTCGCCCATGGCGGCGGCCGTGTAGCGAAGACGCTTGGCGCCCTTGCGGATTCGGTGCAGCGCCTCCTCGCTGTCCTCGGCGCCGGCAGCCTCCGCGGCCTCGGCCCGCCGCACCGACTTGCGGATGCGGCGGTAGGCGCCGCCGACGGTCACCGGCTGGGCGTCCTCGTCGGCGGTGGCCGGTTGGGTGTTGTCGACGACGATCGCATCGAGCGCGTCGAGCAGCCGGAAGTACCGCTCCGACCGCATGGCCGCGAGCGATCGCCGCAGCCCGGACTGGTAGCGCCGCTGCGAACCGTCGACCAGGCGCTCGCGCACCTGTCCGCGCACCAGCTCCGGCGCCAGGCCCTTCAACGCATCGTCGTACCGCTGGGCGAGCACCTCGGCGTCGCGCGCCGTGCCCAGCACGGCGGCCAGCAGCTTGAGCTCTTCGAGCACCCACTCGCGGTCGCCCAGATTGCCGCTCTCCTGCAGCAGGCTGCGGATCTTGCGGATGGTGACGCGCATCTGGTGCACGGAATCGAAGGTGTCGGCGCGCACCGCGCGGTCCCAGTCGATCAACTCGGACACGTGCGCCGCGATGGCGCGGTGCACCTTATCCGTCGGCTCGGGCGATGGCGGTGGCGCATCCGCGCCGCGCGCCGCGGCGAGCACCTTGGCGAGCTTGGACCCGTGCCCGGCGGGCTTGGCGCCCGCGTCGAAGAGCCGGTTGGCCAGCCGGTCGAGCAGCTCGGGGCCCGACTCGGCACCCTCCGCGCCGTCGCCGACCAGCTCCAGCTCCCACTCGCGCCAGGTCTGCAGCGACTCGCCCGCCGTGGCGGTAACCCGGTCGTCGCAGAACTCGGCCAGCTCGGTGTCGTCGGGCGCGTACAGCATCGAGACGGTGCGCTCGGTCTCGATCCGGGCGACCGGCTGCAGCGTGCGGTCGCGAACGATGGCCAGCACGATGTCGCGCAGTTCGTCGGGCACGCTCTCGCGCGCGGCGGTGATCGGCAGCCGAACCTCGGTGCGCGCGTCGGCGCCGGCGGGCAGCTTGAGATGCCAGCCCGCGTCGGTGCCGCCGGTGCGCCGGCGCAGGGTGATCTTGTGTGCCGCCAGATCGTGATCCGGGGTGTCGAAGTACACCGCGTCGAGATGCGCGACGGGCAGTTGCTCGACCCTGCCGACGGCGGACAATCCGTCGAACGACGGGGACACCGTGCTGTCGACCACCGCGAACTTGCGTTCAATCTCGGTGTGGCGGGACGGTTTACGCTTGCCAGCGGCCATGTTCACCTTCATTTGCGACCCGGGACGGGCAGTACCAACGCTGCCATCAGCCTGCCATATCGCTGCGCGTGACCGGCTGCCGATAACGTCTTGACCCATGACCGAATTCGAGACCCTGAAGTTCGCCCAGTCCGGTGCCATCGTGAATATCGTCCTCGACCGGCCCGAGGCGGCCAACGGCATGAACGACGCGCTCACCCGCGACCTCGCGGCCGCTGCCGCGCTGTGCGACACCGCCTCGGTGAAGGTCGTCACCCTGACCGGTGCCGGCCGATTCTTCTGCGCCGGTGGCGACCTCAAGGCGATGGCCGCCGCCGCGGACCCGGGCGCGTTCGTCAAGGGCATCGCCGACGACCTGCACCGCGCCATGTCGACGTTCGCCCGCATGGACGCCGTGTTGATCACCGCCGTCAACGGCGTCGCCGCCGGTGCGGGCTTCCCGCTGGGCGTCTCGGGCGATCTGGTGCTCGCCGCCGAGTCCGCGTCGTTCACCATGGCGTACACCAAGGCCGGTCTGAGCCCCGACGGCGGATCGTCGTACGTCCTGCCGCGGCTGATCGGGCTGCGCCGCACCCAGGAACTCATGATCACCAACCGCGTGCTCACCGCCGCCGAGGCCGCCGACTGGGGCCTGGTCACGCGCGTCGTGCCCGACGCCGAGCTGCCCGCCGCGCTCGACGCCCTGGCCGCCGACGTCGCCACGCAGGCGCGCGGCTCGAACGCCGCCGTCAAGCAGCTGCTGCTGACGACCTACGGCGCAGACTACGAGACCCAGCTGGAACGCGAGGGCCGGCTGATCGCCAAGTGCGCCGGGTCACCGGACGGCAAAGAGGGCGTCGGCGCCTTCGTCGGCAAGCGCAAGCCGGAATTCGCGTAACTGCTCTGCCGAGAAGACGCAAAACTGTCGCATTTCCCGGGAAATGCGACAGTATTGCGTCTTGTCGCGAGGGGGACGTACCCCAGCTCGTGCAACTAACTCAGTAGGAGTGTTCCTCGGCCGGGAACACGCTGGACGCCACCTCGGCGGCGTATTGCCGTGCGGCGCGGCCCAATTCGGCCCCGACGTCGCCGAAGCGCTTGACGAACTTGGCGGTCTTGCCCGCCGTCATGCCCGCCATGTCCTGCCACACCAGCACCTGTGCGTCGCAGTTGGCGCCGGCGCCGATGCCGACGGTCGGGATGGTCAGTTTGCCGGTGATCTGGGTGGCCAGCTCCGCCGGCACCATCTCGAGTACGACGGCGATGGCACCGGCCTCGGCGACGGCGATGGCGTCGTGGATGGTCTGGTCGCCGGCCTCACCGCGGCCCTGGACCCGGAAGCCGCCGAGCCCGTTGACGCTCTGCGGGGTGAAACCGATGTGGGCCACGACGGGGATGCCGGCCTGGGTCAGTGCGGCGATCTGCTCGACCATCCGCTCACCGCCCTCCAGCTTGACCGCGTGGGCGCCGGTCTCCTTCATGAAGCGGGTCGCCGTCGCGAGAGCCTGCTGCGGGCTCGCCTCGTAGCTCCCGAACGGCAGATCGGCGACCACCAGCGCGTGCGGGGCACCCTTGACGACCGCGCGGGCCAGGGGGATCAGCTCGTCGATGGTGATGGGCAGCGTGGTGTCGTAGCCGTAGACCACGTTGGCCGCCGAATCGCCGACCAGCAGGACGGGAATCTCGGCGTCATCGAAAATGCGGGCAGAGGAGTAGTCGTAGGCCGTGAGCATCGCCCACTTGTGGCCTTCGGCCTTCCATTTCGCCAGGTGGTGGGTACGAATCTTGGTGCGCGGGGTCGTACAGACAGACTCCGGGGCAGCGCCGTAAACCTGATCAGACATCGTCGTCCTCAAATGTGTTGGTCGGTACGAACCTCGAGGCCCAGATCGGGTCCCCGGGACGTTTGACGCTGTCAAGTCTGCCACCACCGCACCCCCAAGGTGAACGACACATGAAGTGGAATGCCTCACATTGGGTAATCCGGGCCGCCTACGATCACGCCCATGCCCGGATACCAACGGCTCAGCGGACTCGACGCCAGCTTCCTCTATCTGGAGACCGCCGTGCAGCCGCTGCACGTGTGCGCGGTGCTGGAACTCGACGCCGCCACCATTCCGGGCGGTTACACGTTCGACAAGATGCGCCAGATGCTCAGTGAGCGCATCGCGGCCATGCCGCAGTTTCGCGAGAAGCTGGCCGACTCGCCGCTGAACCTCGACCACCCCGTGTGGGTCGAGGACCCGGATTTCGACATCGACCGGCACGTCCACCGGATCGGGCTGCCGGCCCCGGGCGGCCGTGTCGAGCTGTCCGAGATCTGCGGCCACATCGCCGCGCTGCAGCTGGACCGCAGCCGCCCGCTGTGGGAGATGTGGGTGATCGAGAACATCGCCGGCACCGACGCCCACGACGGCGGCCGGCTGGCGGTGATGACCAAGATGCACCACGCCGGCATCGACGGCGTCACCGGCGCCAACCTGATGTCACAGCTGTGCACCCTCGAGCCGGACGCGCCGGCGCCGGAGCCCGTCCCGGCCGCCGGCACCGCCTCCGAACTCGAGATCGCGGTGGGCGGCGCGGTCAAGTACTTCACCCGGCCGCTGAAGCTGGCCAACGTGCTGCCCTCGACGGCGACGACCGTCATCGACACCGTTCGCCGCGCCGCCAAGGGACTCACCATGGCGGCGCCGTTCGCCGCACCCAAGACGGCCTTCAACGTCAACGTCACCGCGCACCGCAACGTCGCCTTCGCGCAGCTGGACCTGGCGGACATCAAGACCGTCAAGAACCACTTCCACGTCAAGGTCAACGACGTGGTGCTGGCGCTGGTGTCGGGCGCGCTGCGGCGCTACCTGGCCGAGCGCGACGCGCTGCCGGAATCGACCCTCGTGGCCATGTGCCCGGTGTCCGTGCGCGACAAATCCGACCGCCCGGGCCGCAATCAGGTATCCGGCATGTTCGCCAAACTCGAAACCACCATCGAAGACCCGGCCGAGCGCCTGCGGGCCATCGCCGACTCGAGCACCGTTGCCAAACAACACAGTTCGGCCATCAGCGCGACGTTGCTACAGGACTGGTCGCAGTTCGCCGCGCCGTCGGTGTTCGGCGCCGCGATGCGGGTGTTCGCATCGACGGGCCTGGCCGAGGCCAAGCCCGTGCACAACCTCGTCGTTTCGAACGTGCCCGGTCCGCAGGATCCGCTGTACATGCTGGGCGCCGAGGTCAAGGCGATGTACCCGCTGGGCCCGCTGTTCCACGGCTCCGGGCTCAACATCACCGTGATGTCGCTCAACGGCACGCTCGACGTCGGCCTGATCTCCTGCCCGGAACTGGTTCCGGACCTGTGGGACATGGCCGACGAGTTCGCCGCCGCGTTGGACGAACTGGTTGCCGCCGCCACCGTCTGACGGCGCGCGGCAACGCCCTCATCAGGTCAGACCAGCGCACATGGCACCATGGTCGACCATGAACCTCAGACGGGGGAGTCTCGCCGCAGCAATGGTGCTCGTGCTGGCGACAGGCTGCAGCCAGGTGATCGACGGACGCGCCACCCGCGCGGTGCCGAAGCCGGGCGCGCCCCTGCAGTGGTCGCCGTGCCAGACCACATCCCCGGACTCGCAGTCGCGCATCCCCAAGGGCGCCGAGTGCGCGATGCTGTCGGTGCCCGTCGACTACAGCAAGCCCGACGGCGACGTCGCCCAATTGGCGCTGCTGCGGATCAAGGCGACCGGCGACAAGATCGGTTCGCTGGTGATCAACCCCGGCGGTCCGGGGGAGTCCGGCGTCAGCGCCGCGGTGTCGTTGCTCAACAACATTCCCGACTCGGTACGGCAGCGCTTCGACCTTGTCGGCTTCGACCCCCGCGGCGTCGGGTCCTCCAAGCCCGCGGTGTGGTGCAACTCCGACGCCGACAACGACCGCCAGCGCGCCGACCCACAGGTCGACTACTCGCCGGCCGGTGTCGCGCACATCGAGGCCCAGACCAAGGAGTTCGTGCAGCGCTGCGTCGACAAGATGGGCAAGGAGTTCCTGGAGAACGTCGGAACCGCCAACGTCGCCAAGGATTTGGATGCCATCCGGGCCGCCCTCGGCGACGACAAGCTGACCTACCTGGGTTACTCGTACGGCACCCGGATCGGCGCGCAGTACGCCGAGGACTACCCGGACAAGGTGCGCTCGATGATCCTCGACGGCGCCGTCGACCCCAACGCCGATCCGATCGAAGCCGACATCAACCAGGCCGCCGCGTTCCAGACCGCGTTCAACAACTACGCCGCCGACTGCGCCACCAGCCCGGACTGCCCGCTGGGGACCGACCCGGCCAAGGTCAACGACGTCTACCACAGCCTGGTCGACCCGCTGGTCCAAAAGCCCGCTCCCACAAAGGATCCGCGTGGTCTGAGCTACAGCGACGCGCTGGTCGGCACCATCCTGCCGCTGTACTCGCCGGCGATGTGGAAGGACCTCACCGCAGGCCTCACCGAGCTCGCGGGCGGCCACGGCGACATCATGCTGCGGCTCGCCGACGCCTACATGGGTCGCGACCCCGACGGCCACTACGACAACTCGACCGATGCCCGGGTGGCGGTCAACTGTGTCGACGAACCGCCGATCACCGACCGCGCCAAGGTGATTGCCGAGGACAAGCGCACCCGCGAGGTGGCGCCGTTCATGAGCTACGGCCAGTTCACCGGCGACGCCCCGCTGGGCACCTGCGCGTTCTGGCCGGTGCCGCCGACGTCGAAGCCGCACGAGATTTCGGTCAAGGGCCTGGCTCCGACGCTGGTGGTGTCGACGGTCCACGACCCGGCCACGCCGTATCAGGCCGGCGTGGACCTGGCCAAGGAACTCGGTGGCAGTCTGCTGACGTTCGACGGCACGCAGCACACCGTGGTGTTCCAGGGCAACAGCTGCGTCGACGACCACGCTGCCGGCTATCTGGTCAACGGGACCGTGCCCGAGGCCGGCGCGAAATGCTGAGTCGCGAATAGCGGCAGCGCGAAAAACGCGGTGCCGCCGGGAGATAACCGTTCGGTCACCGTCTGATTGCCGGGTTGTCTCCCTCCGGAACCAGGCTTCGGCTCGGCTGTGCGCCGTGCGACCATGTGTGCCATGTGGCGGGCGGGCAGTCGAGGACGACGGTGTGCGGTAGGGGTCGTCGGATTGCTGGTGGCCATCAGCGCCGCACCGGGATCGGTCGCGCACGCGGCTCCCGAATCTCTGCAGTCCTACTACGAACAGGCACCGGACTGGGGCGGCTGCGAACCCTTCATCGGTGACACGACGGACTTGCCGACGGCGCGGTGCGCCAACATCAGCGTCCCCGTCGACTACGCGGATCCGCAAGGGCCGCAAGCGAAGCTGGCCGTCATCCGGGTCCCGGCCTCGGGCCAGCGACTCGGCGTGCTGCTGGTCAACCCGGGTGGTCCGGGCGCGTCGGCCGTCAACACCGTCGCGGGCATGGGCGCCGTCCTGTCCGACACCGAGATCGGCCGCAGCTTCGATCTCGTCGGCTTCGATCCGCGTGGCGTGGGGCATTCGACGCCGCAGTTGCGGTGCCGCAGCGACGCCGAATTCGACGCGAACCGCCGCGACCCGATGGTCGACTACAGCCCGGCCGGGGTGGCGCACATCGAAGCCGTCAGCCGCCGTACGGCGCAGGACTGCCTGCAACAGATGGGCAGCAGCTTCCTGGCCAACGTCGGAACCGCCTCGGCGGCAAGGGATATGGACGTGGTGCGGGCCGCACTCGGGGAGTCGCAGATCAACTATCTGGGCTTCTCCTACGGCACCGAACTCGGTGCGGCCTATGCCGAACGGTTCCCGGACCGGGTGCGCGCCATGGTGCTCGACGGTGCCGTCGACCCCAATGCCGATCCGGTCACCGAGAACCTGCTCCAATTGGCCGGATTCCAAACGGCTTTCAACGACTATGCGGCGGACTGCGCGCAGTCGGTCGGCTGCCTGCTGGGGACCGACCCGACGCAGTTCGTGGCGCGGTACCAGCAGTTGGTCAATCCGCTCGCCGTGCGTCCGGGCCTGACGTCCGATCCGCGTGGCCTGAGCTACTCCGACGCGATCACCGGCACCATCAACGCGCTCTATACGAAGAAGTACTGGAAGTTCCTGACCAGCGGGCTGATCGGACTGCAGCGCGGCGGTGACGCCGGCGATCTGCTGCTGCTGGCCGACGATTACCAGCACCGTGATCAGAACGGTCGCTACGCGCCCCTGCAGGACGCGTTCACCGCGATCCGGTGCGTCGACGCGCCGTTCCCGACCGATCCCGCGACCTGGGCGGCCGCCGACCAGCGGGCGCGCCAGCTGGCGCCGTTCATGAGCTACGGCCAGTACACCGGCTACGCGCCGCGCGACGTCTGCGCCATGTGGCCGGTGCCCGCGACCTCCCGTCCGCACGCACCGGCGTCGCCCGGCCCGGGCAAGGTCGTCGTCGTCTCCACCACGCACGACCCGGCCACGCCGTACCAAGCCGGGGTGAATCTGGCGCGCGAACTCGGCGCCTCACTGATCAGCTACGAGGGCACCCAGCACACCGTCGTGTTCAACGGCGACAGGTGCGTCGACACGGCTGTGGTGGCGTTCCTGCTCCAGTCTGTGCTGCCTGCGGCGGGATTGCGGTGCTGACCTGAGCGTCTCACCAGCGAAACATGCCGAACAGAGTCCACTTGGTAACACGGATTTAACAGCTGCTGCCTACGCTGCGGACATGGATCGCCAGAAGGAATTCGTGCTGCGCACGCTGGAAGAACGCGACATTCGCTTTGTCCGGTTGTGGTTCACCGACGTGCTCGGATACCTCAAGTCCGTGGCGATCGCGCCGGCCGAGCTGGAAGGCGCCTTCGAAGAGGGCATCGGCTTCGACGGATCCGCCATCGAGGGCTTCGCCCGCGTCTCCGAGGCCGACATGGTGGCCCGGCCGGATCCGTCCACTTTCCAGGTGCTGCCGTGGACCACCAAGAGCACCGGCAAGCATTACTCGGCCCGCATGTTCTGCGACATCACCATGCCCGACGGCTCGCCGTCGTGGGCCGACTCGCGGCACGTGCTGCGCCGCCAGCTGGCCAAGGCCAGCGATCTGGGCTTCTCCTGCTACGTGCACCCGGAGATCGAGTTCTTCCTGCTGGAGCCCGGCCCCAACGACGGCTCGGTGCCGGTGCCGGCCGACAACAACGGCTACTTCGACCAGGCCGTGCACGACTCGGCGCCGAACTTCCGCCGGCACGCCATCGAGGCCCTCGAGTCGATGGGCATCTCGGTGGAGTTCAGCCACCACGAGGGTGCGCCCGGTCAGCAGGAGATCGACCTGCGTTACGCCGACGCCCTGTCGATGGCCGACAACGTCATGACGTTCCGGTACCTGGTCAAGGAAGTCGCGATCAACGAAGGCGTGCGCGCCACGTTCATGCCCAAGCCCTTCAGCCAGTACCCGGGCTCGGCGATGCACACCCACATGAGCCTGTTCGAGGGCGAGACCAACGCCTTCCACAGCGCCGACGATCCGCTGCAGCTGTCGGACGTCGCCAAGTCCTTCATCGCCGGCATCCTGACGCACGCCAGCGAGATCAGCGCCGTCACCAACCAGTGGGTGAACTCCTACAAGCGGCTGGTGCACGGCGGCGAGGCGCCGACCGCCGCGTCGTGGGGTGCGGCCAACCGCTCCGCCCTGGTCCGGGTCCCGATGTACACGCCGCGCAAGGCGTCGTCGCGCCGTATCGAGGTGCGCAGCCCCGACTCGGCATGCAACCCGTACCTGGCGTTCGCGGTGCTGCTGGCCGCCGGCCTGCGCGGCATCGAGAAGGGCTACGAGCTGGGGCCGCAGGCCGAGGACAACGTCTGGAACCTGACGCCCGAGGAACGGCTCGCGATGGGTTACAAGGAGCTGCCGTCGAGCCTGGGTGTGGCGCTCGGCGAGATGGAGAAGTCCGAACTCGTCGCCGAGGCGTTGGGGGAGCACGTCTTCGACTACTTCCTGCGTAACAAGCGCACCGAGTGGGAGAACTACCGCAGCCACGTGACACCGTTCGAGCTCAAGGAATACCTGTCGCTGTAATGGCCTAGTGGTGCGCTAACGTCGGGTGGTGCCCACCCCCGCGACGCAGCGCCCCAAGCAGCCCAGCGTCGGCCGGCTCGGGTTGGTTGCGCCCACGGCGCGGGCGGATCTGGACCGGCTCGGCTGGAACACCGACGCGCATGTTGCGCTCTTGTGGTCGCTGTCGCGCGCCCCTGACGCCGACAGCGCGTTGCGCGCCATGGTGCGGATCGCGGACGCCCTCGAAGGCGACTGGGCCGAACTCAGCGCACTGCTGGTGACCGACACGGCCCTGCGCGGTCGGCTGTTCGCCGTGCTGGGCTCGTCGCTGGCCCTGGGCGATCACCTGGTGGCGCACCCGCTGTCCTGGCGACTGCTGCGCGGCGACATCACGCTGCCGTCCCGCGCCGAGCTGCTCGACGACTTCGAGCGGTTGGCGGCCGAAGTCGCCGGTACCCCAACGGCTTCCGCGGTATTGCAGACCTACTACCGCGACCGCATCCTGGTGCTGGCCGCGCTGGACGTCGCGCCGACGGTCGAGAACGAGCCGGTGCTGCCGTACGTCACCGTCGGGGAGCACCTGTCCGATCTGGCCGATGCGGCACTCGGGGCGGCACTTGTCGTCGCGACCCGGACGGTGTGCGGCGACGAACCCGGTCCCCGGCTCGCGGTCATCGCGATGGGCAAATGCGGTGCGCGCGAACTGAATTACGTCAGCGACGTCGACGTCATCTTCGTGGCCGAGGCGGCGGACTCGGTGACCACGCGGGTGGCCGGCGAGATGATGCGGTTCGCCGGCGAGACCTTCTTCGAGGTCGACGCCGCGCTGCGGCCCGAGGGCAAGGCCGGGCAACTGGTCCGCACCCTGGAGTCGCATGTCGCGTACTACCAGCGCTGGGCCAAAACCTGGGAATTCCAGGCGCTTTTGAAGGCCCGCGCGGCCGTCGGCGATGCCGAGCTGGGCGAGCAGTACATCGACGCGCTGATGCCGATGGTCTGGACC
Organism: Mycobacterium sp. SMC-18; assembly: GCF_045310895.1. Taxonomy (NCBI): domain Bacteria; kingdom Bacillati; phylum Actinomycetota; class Actinomycetes; order Mycobacteriales; family Mycobacteriaceae; genus Mycobacterium; species Mycobacterium sp. SMC-18. The sequence goes on along the minus strand of NZ_JBJIAL010000010.1, from coordinate 141,963 downwards.
GCCTGTGACCGTGAGGATTTCGTGCCCGACGTGCAGGCCATGCGCCGCCGCGTCGAGGAACTGGTGCCGGCCGGGGTACGCACGCGGGAACTGAAACTGGGCAAGGGCGGCCTCCGGGACGTCGAGTTCGCGGTCCAGCTGTTGCAGCTCGTACACGGCCGCAATGACGATTCGCTGCATGTCGCCTCCACGGTCGACGCATTGGCCGCACTCGGCTCCGGCGGTTACATCGGCCGCGACGACACCGCGAATCTCACGGCGTCCTACGAGTTTCTGCGGCTGCTGGAGCACCGGCTGCAACTGCAGCGACTCAAGCGGACCCACCTGCTGCCCGAGGACGGCGACGACGAGGCGTGGCGCTGGCTGGCGCGGGCGGCGCACATCCGGCCCGACGGCCAGCACGACGCGCTCGGGGTCCTGCGCGAGGATCTGAAGCGGCAGAACATGCGGGTGTCCCGCCTGCACGCCAAGCTCTTCTATCAGCCACTGCTCGAAGTGGGGAACCAGTTCGGTCCGAGCCTGACGACCGCGGCGGCCGAAAGGCAGTTGGCCGCACTGGGTTACGAAGGCCCGCAGAGCGCGCTGACGCACCTGGCCGCGCTGACCAGTGCCAGCGGCCGCCGCGGCACGGTGCAGCAGGTGCTGCTGCCGACGCTGCTGGACTGGCTGTCGGACACCCCGGATCCGGACGCCGGCCTGCTGGCGTACCGGCGGATCAGCGAGGAACTGGGGGACCAGCGGTGGTTCCTGTCCACACTGCGTGACGAGGGCGCCGTCGCCAAGCGGCTGATGCGGGTGCTCGGCACCTCGGCCTATGTGCCGGAGCTGCTGATGCGGGCGCCCGAAGTCCTGCAGCAGTACGCCGACGGTCCGCAGGGGCCGAAACTGCTCGAGGTGGAACCAGATGCGGTGTTCCGCGCGCTGGTCGCCTCGGCCGGTCGGCACGCCGACCCGGTGCGGGCCATCGCCGCGGCGCGCACCCTGCGTCGCCGCGAACTGGCCCGGGTGGCGTCGGCCGACCTGCTGGGGCTGCTCGAGGTGGTCGATGTCTGCAAGGCGCTGACGTCCGTGTGGGTCGCGGTGCTGCAGGCCGCGCTCGATGCGGTGATCCGGGCGCGCTCCGGCGCCGACGGCCCGCTGGCGCGCATCGCCGTCATCGGCATGGGCCGGCTCGGCGGCGGTGAGCTGGGCTACGGATCGGACGCGGACGTGATGTTCGTCTGCGAACCGGTTGCGGGCGTGGAGGATTCGACCGCCGTGCGCTGGGCGATCGGCGTCGCCGAACAGGTGCGGACGCTGTTGGGGCAGCCCTCCAGCGACCCGCCGCTGGAGGTCGACGCCGGACTGCGGCCGGAGGGCCGAAACGGCTCACTGGTGCGGACGCTGGCGTCGTACGAGTCGTACTACGCGCAGTGGGCGCAGCCGTGGGAGATTCAGGCCCTGCTGCGGGCGCACCGGGTCGCCGGCGACCTGGAACTGGGCGAGCGCTTCCTCCTGATGGCGGACAAGACCCGCTACCCGCCCGGTGGCGTCTCGGCGGATGCGGTACGGGAAATCCGGCGGATCAAGGCGCGGGTCGACGCCGAGCGGTTGCCCCGCGGCGCCGACCCCAACACCCACACCAAGTTGGGCCGCGGTGGCCTGGCCGACGTGGAATGGACCGTGCAGCTGCTCCAATTGCGTTATGCGCACCAGGTTCCCGCGCTGCACAACACCTCGACGCTGCAGGCGCTGGACGCCATCGAGGCGGCCCAGCTGATCGAGGGTGACGAGGCGGACACGCTGCGGCAGGCCTGGCTGACCGCGACCCGCGCGCGCAACGCTCTGGTGCTGGTCCGCGGCAAGCCGACCGACCAACTGCCCGGACCGGGCCGTCAGCTCAACGCGGTCGCGGTGGCGGCCGGATGGCCGAGCGGCGACGGCGGCGCCTTCCTCGACAACTATCTGCGCGTGACTCGTCGTGCCAAAACCGTGGTGCGCAAGGTGTTCGGGGAGTAGGCAGCGTGAGTGATTTTCCGTTCGACGTGATCAGCGATGCCGAATACGAGCGTCAGCTGGCGGTGTACCGGCCGTTCACCGATGCGGTGCGCCGGCTGATCGACGCCGGCATCCGGACCGGTGTCGACGACGCCACCATCGCCGAGGCGCAGGCCGCGATCGAAGCGGTCACCGAGCGGCTGGCCGAGGTGCAACACAGCAGCACCTCGACGCTGCGCAATGCCGACACCGGACGGCCGCTGGCATACACGAATCCGGCTGTGGGCGTGCGCAACGCGATCGCCCCGCCGATGGAGATCCACCACGAGGGCGGGGCGGGGGAGGGCGGCCGGTGCTGGGCCGAGTTCGAACTCGGGCTGCCCTACGAGGGACCGCCCGGCCTGGTACACGGCGGTATCTGCGCGCTGATGCTCGACCACATTCTCGGGGAAGCCGCCAGTGACGGGCTGACCAAACCACATTTCACCGGAACCATCACGCTGCGATACGTGCGGGGGACCAAGCAGGGGCCCGTCCGGGCCGAGGCCTGGATCGACCGAGTCGACGGCATCAAGACGTTCGCCCGCGGCACGCTGTCCGATGCCGAGGGTGTCAGCGTGGAGGCCGACGGCATCTTCATCAAGCCCTCCTGGGCGCGCGAGTGAAGTTCTACGTCTCCCTGGCGTTCCTGGACATCAGTGAACTGACCGAGATCGCCCGGGCCGCAGACGAACTCGGCTACGACGGCATCGCGATCCCGGACCATGTGGTGAACCTGGAGACGCTGAGCACGCCGTACCCGTACACGCCCGACGGGCAGCGGCGCTGGCAGCCGTTCACGCACTGGCCCGACCCGTGGGTGCTGGTCGGCGCCCTGGCGCAGGTGACCAGCCGCGTGAAATTCGTGACGACGGTGTACATCCCGGGGATGCGCGACCCGTTCTCGGTCGCGAAATCGGTCGGGACCGCGGCCTGCCTGTCCGGTGGCCGGGTGGAGTTCGGCGTCGGCGTGGGCTGGTGCGCCGATGAATTCGCCTTGATGGGGCAGGCTTTCGAGCGCCGCGGCAAGCGCACCGACGAGATGCTTGACCTGATCCGGCAGCTGTGGCAGCCGGGGTGGACGTCGTTCGACGGGGAGTTCTACCAGGTGCCGCGGCTCGAGATGGAGCCGACGCCGCCTCCGGTGCCCATCTACGTCGGCGGGCTCAGCGAGATCGCCCTGCGGCGGGCCGCGCGCAACGACGGCTGGATCGGCGACCTGATCACCACCGACCAGGCCATCGCCGCGGCGACCCGGGTGCGCGAACTGCGCGTCGAAAACGGCTTACCGCTCGAGGGTTTCGAGATCCTGACGCCGCTGGCCGATGCGTATCTGCCGGAGCATTTCGAGCGCGCCGCGCAGGCCGGCATCACCGGCAACGTCACGATGCCCTGGATGTTCTACAGCGGCCCCACGGCCACACTGGCCGAGAAGATCGACGGACTCAAGCGCTTTCGCGTCGACCTCGGTCTGTGACTAGCGTTTCCGCAGCGCGTCCAGGGCGATGGCACCGCCGCCGGTGAAGACCAGCAGGAACAACGCGAAGCAGTAGAGCACCGCGGGCTCGCCGCCGTTGGCGATGGGCAGCAGGCCTTTCGGCTGGTGCGCCATGAAATACGCGAAAGCCATCTCGCCGGAACCGATGAAGGCGGCGATGCGGGTGGCCAGGCCCGTGAAGATCAGGATGCCGACGATGAGCTCGATGGCGCCGGCGTACCAGCCCGGGAAACTGCCGAAATCCGGTGCGGCCATGCCGGGATTGGTGTCGACGGGCCACTTGAACAGCGTGGTGGCGCCGTGGAGCGTGAACAGGAAGCCGATGACCATCCGGAACACGGAGAGCACGATGGGAGCTACAGCGTCGAGCCGGGATTCGATGTCAGTCTGAGCCATGGCGACATCATATGAGGTTCCTGTGACGCGCCAGGTGCTGCGAGATTGCGGAATGGGAGCAAATTCTCGCGATTTGCCTCACAGCGCCGCGGCGACGGGTGCTGAGCCACCGGGCTGCCCCTCCCCGGAGGGAGAGGCAACCCGGCTACCGGTCATCCGATAGCGGCCCGGCCGTAGTTGTCCGCGTAGGCATTCGCGACTCCGGGCAGGATTTCGACGATGGCGAAATACCGGTCCCACAGCGGTGTTTCGCGCAGCTCTTCGACCGCCAGCTCATACTCGTGCGGGTCTGCGGCCGTCAGCATCCAGACATCGGTGACCCGGGCGGTGTAGAACTCCGTGTCGTACCACGTGAAGTTGACCGCCTTGTGGCGATCGAGGATCGGCTGCAGATGCAGCGTGAGTTCGTCGAACCGTTTAGCGACCGGGAAACCGAGCCACTCGGGGTTGGTCTTGACCAACAGGAAAACCGTGAACATGGGCGAACCTCATTCTCTCGCTTGTGAATAGGGCTGGAGAGAAACGAAAAAGGCCAACGAATCTCTCCGTTGACCTGTGAGGTTGTCAGCACCGCGAGCAGTGACGCTCGCGATGGTTAGGCTACCGTACTTGTTCGCGGTGGGCAAGCGGGCACCCCCGACGTCGTCACCCCGATACAGAACTGCCCCTCTCCCGGAGGAGAGGGGCAGTTCGTGTGCTCGCGACTCAGCAGTCGTAGTAGAGCGAGAACTCGTACGGGTGAGGGCGAATCTGCACCGGCAGGATCTCGTTCTCGCGCTTGTACGAGATCCAGGTCTCGATCAGGTCCTCGGTGAACACGCCACCCTCGGTGAGGTAGTCGTGGTCTTCCTCGAGCTTGTCGATGACGCTGGCCAGCGAGGTCGGGGCCTGCGGGATGTTGGCGGCCTCGTCCGGCGGCAGCTCGTAGAGGTCCTTGTCGACCGGGGCCAGCGGCTCGATCTTCTTCTTGATGCCGTCGATACCGGCCATGAGCATCGCCGAGAAGGCCAGGTACGGGTTGCCCGAGCTGTCCGGGCAACGGAACTCGAGGCGCTTGGCCTTCGGGTTGTTGCCGGTGATCGGGATACGCACACACGCCGAGCGGTTGCGCTGGCTGTACACCAGGTTGATCGGGGCCTCGTAGCCCGGCACCAGACGCTTGTAGGAGTTCACCGTCGGGTTGGTGAACGCCAGCAGCGACGGGGCGTGGTGCAGGATGCCGCCGATGTAGTGGCGCGCCATGTCGGACAGGCCCGCGTAGCCGGACTCGTCGTGGAACAGCGGCTTGCCGTCCTTCCACAGCGACTGGTGGGCGTGCATGCCCGAGCCGTTGTCACCGAACAGCGGCTTCGGCATGAAGGTGACGGTCTTGCCGTTCGCCCACGCGGTGTTCTTGATGATGTACTTGAACAGCAGCACGTCATCGGCCGCGGCGAGCAGCGTGTCGAACTTGTAGTTGATCTCGGCCTGGCCGGCGGTGCCGACCTCGTGGTGGCCGCGCTCCAGGGTGAACCCGGCGTTGATCAGATTGGTCGACATCTCGTCACGCAGGTCGACATAGTGGTCGTACGGCGCGACGGGGAAGTAGCCACCCTTGGGGCGGACCTTGTAGCCGCGGTTGGGGGAGCCGTCGGCCTCGTAGGGCTCGCCGCTGTTCCACCAGCCCGACTCGGAGTCGACTTCGTAGAACGTGCCGTTGATCTTCGAGTCGAAGGCCACGGAGTCGAAGATGTAGAACTCGGCCTCGGCACCGAAGTACGCGGTGTCGGCGATGCCGGTGCTCTTCAGGTAGTTCTCGGCCTTGCGTGCGACGTTGCGCGGGTCACGGGAGTAGGCCTCACGCGTGAACGGGTCGTGCACGAAGAAGTTCAGGTTCAGCGTCTTGGCGGCGCGGAACGGGTCGATGCGCGCGGTGTTGGCGTCCGGCAGCAGCATCATGTCGGACTCGTGGATGGACTGGAAGCCGCGCACGGACGAACCGTCGAACGCGAGGCCGTCTTCGAAAACGCTCTCGTCGAAAGCCGAAGCCGGGATCGAGAAGTGCTGGACAACACCAGGCAGATCGCAGAAACGGATGTCGACGTACTCGACGTTCTCGTCCTTGATCAGCTTGAAAATGTCGTCAGACGTCTTTTCTGCCACGTAAGTGATCTCCTTTACTGGTGTTACCCGCGGTTGAACCTAGGGACACGATGTTGCACGCCAATCAACCGTATGTTTCGCGGACGTTACGCGATCGGTGGTTCCTGGAACCGTGGGCCACCCGCCGCGCGGTTCGGTTGCATGAGCGCGCACGCCTATCCTGACACCATGGCAGGTGCTGATGAATTCCGGCTCGGTTCGTGGCTGTCCGGGCCCGAATCGCAGCGCCCCGTTGATGACTCCACGTACCCGGGTAAAGCCCTCGGCCTGCCGGAAACCGGCCCGGGTTCCCTCGCCCGATTCGGGCGCCGCTTCGCCGCGTTGTTGGTGGACTGGCTGATCTGCTACGGCCTCGGCACCCTGAGTGTGGTGTTCGGCGGATTGAGCGAATACGAATACCAATACGTCTGGCACGGCACACCCGCGGTGATCGCCTGGGTCGTCGTCGGCACGGTGTCGGTGCGGCTCTTCACCTTCACGCCGGGCCAGTTCGCACTGGGATTGCGCGTCGTGTCCGTCGGCCGGAGCCAGTACGTCGGCCTCGGCCGCGCCTTCGTCCGCATGCTGCTGGTGTTGCTGGCCGTGCCGGCGCTGTTCACCGACGCCGACGGCCGCGGGCTGCAGGACCGGCTGACCAACACCGCCGTCCTGCGCCGCTGACCGAAGCGATTTGTGCACGATTTTCCGCGGTCAGCGCGGAAAATCGTGCACAAATCGCAGGCGGCGGGCTACTTGCGACGCGCGGTGCGCTGCATGCCCTTCATCTTGGCGCCCGCGGGCAGCGGGCCCTTGGGCAGGCCGCCGGGGCCCAGCTTGGTACCGAGGGCGGCCAGGCGCGACTCGAGGGCGTCCATCTGCTTGGTGGTGATGTTGGCGGGCAGCTTGGTCAGGTGCCGTTCCAGCTTGGCCAGCGGCACCTGGTCCTCTTCGTTGCCGACCACGATGGTGTAGATCGGCACCTCGCCGACCAGTCGTGCGGTGCGCTTCTTCTCCTGCGCCAGAAGCGGTTTCAGGCGCTGCGGCGAACCCTCGCCGACGAAGATCACACCCGGCCGGCCGACCACGCGGTGCACGGCATCGAAGCTGCCGGTGGCGGCGACGCCCTGCGTGACGCGCCACTGGCCGCGCATGTTGTCCAGCGCCCAGGCCGCCGCGCCGGTCTGGCCGTCAGCCTTGCTGTAGACCGACTTCTGCGCGCGTCGGCCGAAGATGATGAACGCGACCAGCGCGCCGAGCAGCACACCCAGGATGGGCAGCGTGATCCAGCTGAAGATGCCGCCGGAGTACGCGGCCATCGCGACGGCGAGCCCCACGATCAGGACGAACGCGCCGATCATGTACGGCAGCAGCCGCTTGTCCTCTTTGCGCTGAATCTGGAACGCCTGCCAGAGCTGGGCTCGGCGCTGCTTCGAAGCGGCCTTGCGCGCCGCCTTCGCCTCGGCCTTCGCGGCCTTCACAGCGGCAGGATTGGTGGTCTTCGCCATGCCACCAGGATAGATTCAGGAAACCGGTGGCCGTAACCGGGCAGCCTGGGCGTACAGCTTGCCGGCTCGGTAGGACGACCGGACCAGCGGTCCGGCCAGGACACCGGCGAACCCGAGACCCTCGGCGAACTGCTGGTGCTCGACGAATTCCTCCGGTCGCACCCACCGCTCGACGGGGTGGTGCCGCGGCGACGGACGCAGGTACTGCGTGATGGTGACGATGTCGCAGCCCGCGTCGTACAGGTCCTGCAGGGCCACCCGGATCTCCTCGGGCGTCTCACCCATACCCAGGATCAGGTTGCTCTTGGTCACCAGGCCGTAGTCGCGGGCGGCGGTGATGACGCCGAGGCTGCGCTCGTAGCGGAACGCCGGGCGGATGCGCTTGAAGATGCGCGGCACGGTTTCGACGTTGTGCGCGAACACTTCTGGACGTGAGTCGAAGACCTCTTCGAGCAGTGCGGGCACACCGTTGAAGTCGGGCGCCAGCAGCTCGACACCGGTGTTCGGGTTGAGCGCGTGGATCTGGCGGACGGTCTCGGCGTACAGCCAGGCGCCGCCGTCGGGCAGGTCGTCGCGGGCCACGCCGGTGATGGTGGAGTACCGCAGGCCCATAGTGTGCACGCTCTCGGCCACCCGGCGCGGCTCGTCCCGGTCCAGGTCGGCGGGCTTGCCGGTGTCGATCTGGCAGAAGTCGCAGCGGCGGGTGCACTGCTCGCCACCGATCAGGAAGGTGGCCTCGCGGTCCTCCCAGCATTCGTAGATGTTGGGGCAGCCGGCCTCTTCGCAGACGGTGTGCAGGCCCTCGCGCTTGACCAGGCTCTTGAGGTCCTTGTACTCCGGGCCCATCTTGAGCTTGGTCTTGATCCACGGCGGCTTGCGCTCGATGGGCGTCTCCGCGTTGCGGACCTCCAGGCGGAGCAGCTTGCGGTTACCGGGATCAACGCTCATGGTGTCGATGTTAGTGCCGCGGCGCCGAGCGCCTTGACGGACGGAGCGCCGAGTACCTCGCACACTGCCTCGGCCACCCGGTCGATGACGTCCTCGGGCGTGATCTCGCGGCCCAACTCCTTCGTCAGCGACGTGACGCCCGCATCGGCGATGCCGCACGGGACGATGCCGCCGAACGCCGTCAGGTCGCAGTTGCAGTTCAGCGAGAAGCCGTGCAGCGTCGTGCCGCGGGCGACGCGGATGCCGATGGCGGCGATCTTGCGTTCGGGCCGCAGGTCGTCGGCCGGCAGCCAGACACCGGACCGGCCGTCCACCCGGATGGTCTGCAGGCCCAGGTCGCCGCACACCGTCATCAGCGCATCCTCGAGCAGCCGAACGAATCTCACGACGTCGAGCGGCTGTGCCAGGCCGATGATCGGGTAGCCCACCAGCTGCCCGGGGCCGTGCCAGGTGATCTTGCCGCCGCGGTCGGTGTCGATGACGGGGGTGCCGTCGACCGGCCGCTCGTGCGGTTCGGTGCGGCGGCCGGCGGTGTAGACGGGCGGATGCTCGAGCAGCAGCAGCGTGTCGTTGCCGCGCTCGTCGGAGCGGGCGGCGGCGAGCTCGCGCTGCAGCTCCCAGGCGTCGTTGTAGTCGATGGTGCCGAGGCGGCGCACGTCGATCGGGCCGCAGGCAGATCGGATCGTCACTGAACTGACGCTACGCCTGCCGGAGTCAGGCCGCGTTGGGGGCGGTGACGTACGACAGCGCCTCGCCGATGGTCCGCTGGTGGAACTCGAAGCCGGCGTCCTCGAGCGCGGCCGGGATGGCCCGCTGGCCGCCGAGCAGTCCCTCCTCGGCGAACTCGCCGAGCGCGGCCCGCAGCGCGAAACCGGGCATCAGCAGCGGGGTGGGGCGGTGCAGTGCCCGCCCCAGCGCCTCGGTGAACTCGCCATTGGTCACCGGCGCCGGGCCCGTCAGATTCAGCGGGCCGGACAGGTCGTCGTGATTGAGCGCGAACAGCAGGGCCCGCACCTCGTCCTCGAGCGTGATCCACGGCATGTACTGGCGCCCACTGCCCAGCCGGGCACCGAGGCCGAGCCCGAAGACCGGGCGGAGCCGAGCCAGCATGCCGCCGGCCGGTGCCAGCACGAGGCCGGTGCGCGCGAGCACGACGCGGACGCCGGCGTCGGCGGCCGGCCGGGTGGCGGCCTCCCAGTCCAGACAGAGCCGGGCCAGGAAGCCGGTGCCGGCGGGGGATCGCTCATCGGCGATGCGGTCGCGCGTATCGCCATAGAAGCCAACGGCACTGGCGTTGATGAGCACGGGCACCCCGGCGTCGACGACGGCGTCGGTCAGCACCTCGGTCGGGACGATCCGGCTGTCACGCAGGCTCTGCTTGAACGCTCCCGACCAGCGGCGCGCCCCGATGCTCACGCCGCACAGGTTGACCACGGCATCGACGTCACGCAGCGTGCGCCAGTCGAAGTCGCCGGCGTCGGGGTTCCAGTACACCTCGTCGGCGTTGGCCGGCTGCCGGCGCACGATGCGCACCACCCGGTGGTCGGTCGCGCGCAGCGCCGACACCAGTGCGGAACCGATGAGTCCCGACGAGCCCGCGATGGCAATGACCGCGTGCGCCATGGGATTACAGCCCCAGGTCGGCCTCGAACGCACCCTCTTCGAGACGACGTTTGATGGTGGTCACGAACCGTCCGGCGTCGGCGCCGTCGATCAGGCGGTGGTCGTAGGTCAGCGGCAGGTAGCAGACCGACCGGACACCGATCGACTCGTTGCCGCTCTCGTCCACGACGACGCGCGGCCGCTTGACGATGGCGCCGGTGCCGAGCATGGCCGCCTGCGGCGGGACCAAGATCGGGGTGTCGAACAGGGCGCCCTGGCTGCCGATGTTGGTGATCGTGAAGGTGCCACCGGCCAGCTCGTCGGGCCGCAGATTGCCCGAGCGGGCGCGGTCGGCGATGTCGACGATCGCCCGCGCGAGGCCACCGAGGGACAGGTCACCGGCGTTGTGCACGACCGGCGACAGCAGGCCCTGCTCGGTGTCCACCGCGAAGCCGAGGTGCTCGGCGTCGTAGTAGGTGATCTCCTTGGTTTCCTCGTTGTAGCTGGCGTTGACGTTCGGGTGGATCTTCAACGCGTCGATCACCGCGCGGGCGATGAACGGCAGGTAGGTCAGGTTCACACCCTCGCGCTCGGCGAACGAGTTCTTGGCGCGCGCCCGCAGCGAGACGATGCGGGTCATGTCGACCTCGTGGGTCTGCGTCAGCTGCGCCGTGGTCTGCAGCGACTCGCGCGTCTTCTTGGCCGTGATCTGCCGGATCCGGGTGGCCTTCTGCGTGGTGCCACGCAGGTGCGCCAGGGCCGGAGCCGGTGCGGCGGCCGGGGCCTTCGCCGCCGGAGCTGCGGGGGCCGGGGCGGACGAAGCGGCGGCAGGTGCGGCCGGGGCCTTGGCGGCCTCCGCCGCGGCGAGCACGTCCTGCTTGCGGATGCGACCACCGACACCGGTGCCCTGCACCGATGCGAGGTCAACGTTGTTCTCGGCAGCCAACTTTCGCACCAGCGGGGTGACGTACGGGCTGGCGTCGTCCGACGACGACGCGGCCGGGGCCGCAGCAGCCGGAGCGGCGGGCGCCGGAGCGGCCGGGGCGGGAGCGGGCGCGGGGGCCGGCGGCGGGGTCGGTGCGGCCGGAGCCGGGGGAGCCGGCGGTGGCGTCGGCGCGGCGGCAGGCTCGGGGGCGGGTGCCGGTGCCGGGGCTTCGGGGGCCGGGGCGGCGGCCGGGGCCGAACCGGCGGCACCGATCTTGGCGAGCTCGCCACCGATGGACACGACGTCGTCCTCGTCGGCGGTGATGGACAGCAGCACGCCGGCGATCGGCGACGGGATTTCGGTGTCGACCTTGTCGGTGGACACCTCGACCAGGGGCTCGTCGACCTCCACGGAGTCGCCGACCTTCTTGAGCCAGCGGGTCACGGTGCCCTCGGTGACGGACTCGCCGAGCGTCGGCATCACGATCGAGGTGGCGTCGGTCGCGTCGGAGGCGGCCGGGGCGGGGGCCGATGCGGGTGCCGGCGCGGGAGTTTCGGCGGCCGGAGCCGGGGCTTCGGCGGCGGGCTCGGGAGCCGGGGTGGGCTCCGGCTCGGGTGCCGCTGCGGGCTCGGGGGCGGACGGAGCCGGGGACTCGCCGGCCTCACCGATGACGGCGAGCTCGCCGCCGATCTCGACCACGTCGTCTTCCTGCGCGACGATCTTGGTCAGGACACCGGCTGCCGGCGACGGGATTTCGGTGTCGACCTTGTCGGTGGACACCTCGAGCAGGGGCTCGTCGACCGCGACGGTGTCGCCCTCCTGCTTGAGCCATCGAGTGACGGTCCCCTCGGTAACGCTCTCACCGAGTGCGGGCATCTGGACGGAGATGGCCATTACGTTGACTCCTCGAAAAGTCGCTCGTCACTTCGAATGTCTACAGGGCCCATCCTGTCATGCTCGCGCAGTCGAGGAGGGGCGGGTCGGGACTTTGTCCCGCTGTGTTGACACCCTCGCTGAGCAGGCTACTGTCGCAATCGAACCAGTACCGGCGGTACGGGATACTTTGAGGTCAGGCGGGTGTGGCGATGCAGTTTGTGGACAGTGCCGACGGGACGCGGATCGCGACCTACGACGAGGGCAACCCCGACGGCCCGGTGATGGTGCTGGTGCACGGCTGGCCCGACTCGCACGACATGTGGGACGCCACGGTGCCGCACCTCGCCGACACCTACCGGGTGATCCGCTACGACAACCGTGGCTCGCGCAATTCCGGTGTGCCCAAGAAGGTTTCGTCGTACACCATGGCGCACTACGCCGACGACTTCGCGGCCGTCATCGCCGCGCTGGCGCCCGGTCAGAAGGTCCACGTGCTGGCCCATGACTGGGGCTCGGTCGGTATCTGGGAGTACCTGTCGCGACCGGAGTCGGTGGACCGCGTCGCGTCGTTCACCTCGACCTCGGGGCCGAGCGCCGACCACACCCGGCGCTTCATCATGGAGGGTCTCAAGCGGCCGTATCAGCCGGCGCGGTTCCTGCAATCGGTGTCGCAGTTCCTGCGGCTGACATACCAGGGCTTCTTCTCGATCCCGCTCGTGGCGCGAGTGCTGGTGCGCGCCAGCGTGCCGACCATCATTCCGCTCCTGCTGAAGTGGCTGGATGGCATGTCCGACAACCAGATTCGGCATTCGGACACCTTCGCGACCGACGCCGCGAACAGCCTCAAGGTGTACCCGGCCAACTACTGGCGCACCCTTTTCAAGGGCCGGCGCGACCACTACGTCACGGTGCCTGTGCAGGTGATCGTCAACCGCGGCGACCAGTTCGTGCGCCCGTACCTGTACAACGAGACGCCCCAATGGGTCTCGCAGTTGTGGCGCCGGGACATCGAGTCGGGACACTGGTCGCCGATGTCACATCCGGAGCTGCTCGCCACCGCCGCCCGCGAACTCGCCGAGCATGTCGCCGGCGCCGCGCCCACGCCAGAGCTGCAACTGGCTCAGGTCGGCAGCAAAGCCGGCTAGGGCGGCCTATCGGGGCGGCTCGCCGTTGACGTTGACGTTGTGCGTGACTTCGCCCTCGTGGTTCACGTTCACGTTGACCGTGGGATTGCAGGCCGGGTTCTGGAACGCGACGCTGTCGCACGGCATGCCGTTGTTGTAGAACAGCCCGCCGCCGTTGTTGTCGCCGTTGTTGTATCCGGGGTCGCACTGATCGTCGCCGCCCAGCCGGTCGATCACATTCCGGAAGGGACACAACTGGTCGGCGATGATGTCCTCGTCTTCGGGATCGGCAAGCGCCTGTGCGGCACCGCTCATCCCGGCTAATTCCATGCCGATAACAGTGGCTGTGACGGCAGCCAGCTGAATGTACTTATTCATGCAGGAACGGTACGCCTCGGACAAGCTCGGCGGTAGAAAAATTCGGCAACTGCCGTCGTCTCAGCTACCGCCGAGCTGTCGTTGTGTGCGTGGTCAGCCGTTGGCGGCGATGTCCTCCAGCACGGCGAACATCGTGCGGGTCGGGACGCCGGTGCCACCCTTGCCGGTGTAGCCCCACGGGCCGCCGGTGTTGTACGCCGGGCCGGCGACGTCGAGGTGTGCCCACTGCACACCGTCGGCGACGAACTCGCGCAGGTACACCCCGGCCACCAGCATGCCCGCGTTGCGCGCGCCGCTGACATTCGCCAGGTCGGCGACCGTCGACTTCAGGTCGTCCTTCAACTCCTCGGGCAGTGGCATCGCCCACGCGTTCTCGCCGACCTGCTGCGACAGCTTCGCGACCCGGTCGCGGAACTCGTCGCTACCCATCACGCCGGGGGTGCGCGTGCCGAGCGCGACCAGTTGCGCGCCGGTCAGCGTCGACGTCTCGATGAGGTAGTCGGGGTTGTCCTCGCAGGCGCGGACGATGGCGTCGGCCAGGATGAGCCGGCCCTCGGCATCGGTGTTGAGCACCTCGATGGTGGTGCCGCCGTACTGCGTCAGGACATCGCCGGGCCGCTGCGCCGTCGACGACGGCATGTTCTCGGCCATGGGGACGGTCGCGGTGACGTCGACCGCCAGCTTCTGACGCGCCGCCAGCACGACGGTCGCGATGACGGCCGCGGCACCGCCCATGTCGGAGGTCATGTGGTGCATGTTGGCGGCCGGCTTGATCGAGATGCCGCCGGTGTCGAAGGTGATGCCCTTGCCCACCAGCGCCACCTTCTTGGCGTTCTTCTTGCCGGAACGGTAGGTCAGCCGCACCAGGCGCGGCCCGCGGGACGAGCCCTTGCCGACACCCACGATGCCGCCGTATCCGGCGTCCTCCAGTTCCTTCTTGCCCAGCACCTCGACCTCGAGGCCCGCCGACTTACCCAAAGCCTTTGCGCGCTTGGCGAATTCGCCCGGGTACAGGTGGCTCGGCGGGGTGTTGACGAAGTCGCGGGCCGTCGCCACGGCAGTCGCGACATCGACGCCGCGGGCCGCTGCGGTCTCGGCGTCGTCGGCGGTGGACAGCACCGTCAGCGCCGTGAGGCCCGCCTCCTTCGGGGCGGTCTTCGCGCTGCGGAATTCGGAGAAGCGGTAGGCGCCGAGGATCAGGCCTTCGACGGCAGCGGCCACGTCCACTTCGGACAGGGTGGTCACGACGGTCTCGGTGCCGTTGAGGGCGCGGGCCGCCACGCCGGCGGCGCGGCGGATGACGTCGGCCGGCCACTCGTCGCGGTCCTTGCCGAGGCCGACGGCCAGCACGCTGGCCACCGGCAGCGACGGCACGAGCACGCGCGTCACCTGCTCGGTCGAACCCTTCGCGCCAAGGGTCTTCAATGCCACCTCGATCTCGCCGGTGGCTTCGGCGTCCAGGAACGGGTTGGCCAGAACCGTGGCCTCGTCGTTCTCGCCGGTGATGACCGGCACGATCAGCACCGCGGCGTCCAGATCGGACGGCAGGGCGGATGCGACGGTGACGGCGGGGGACTGGTAACCGGGTGCGCTGCTCACCGGTCCCACCCTAGTCATCACGCCTGCCGGGCCGCCCGCTCAGCCTCCGGGCACAGCTCGAACGCGGTCACCGGGTCGTTGAAGCCCTTGAGTACCAAAGGCTCCCGCGGCGCCACCGGCCATTTGCCCGGCATGTCGTACCACGGTGCGGCCACCAGAATCTGCCCCGGCTCGGCTGCGGCCACCAGGCGGGCCGCCAGATTCACCGGATTGCCGAAGTAATCACCACCGGTGGCCACCACCGAGCCGAAACTCAGACCGGCCCGCACGCTGATGTGGGCCATCTTCGGCCGCGGATGGTGCACCAGGTCCATGGCGACCCGCGCCAGCGACTCGGGTGTGGCACTGACCCACATCACCGCATCGCCGATGAACTTGACCACCCGGCCGCCGTCGGCGTGCACCACGTCGTTCGTGATGGCGTTGAACTCGTTGAGCAGGCTGGTCAGGTCGGCCGGCGTGAGCCGTTGCGTGAGCTGCGTGAAATTGGACAGGTCGGCAAACCCGACACCGCAGTCCACCGTCAATGGCTCGCGGCGGGCGACGGCATCGAAATACGTTCGGGCAGCGAACAAGTGGTGGCGGTGAAAGGAGTCGATCATGCCGCCGATGCGCGGAATGAAGGCGGCCGCCGATCGGTAGGCCTGCGCCGTCACGAGTTCGTCGTGGCTGTGGGCCAGGTCGAGTTCCGGCAGACCGGCGCGGCTCATCGACGCCAGCGCCTCGGCCACCCGCGCCACACTGGCGCCGATCACCCGGAGGAAGCCCGTCGCGGCGTCGTCGCCGATCGCCGTCCGCAGGTCGGCCCAGGTGCGCAGCGCCTCGATGTCGTTGTCGGTGAGCGTCGGTGTGTTCGGGTCGGCGACCGTCAGGCCCAGCACCGCCCAGGCCTGCTCGACGTCGGCCAGCGGTAATCCGAGCGCCTCAGCGGCGGCGGTCAGGCTGTGGCTGGGCTGCCCCGACCACTGCACGACGTCGCCGGCCAAGCCGAACAACCGCCCCTGGCGCTCGGCCGTGACCATCTGCTCCGCGGTGAAGCCCAGGCCGTCCAGATACTCGATGAGCGGTGCGCGCCGGCGGGCATCGGCGATGCCCGCGGCTTCCAGGGCGTCGAAATCGACCACGAAACGAGTCTGCCAGCTACCGGGGGACCGGCGGGGCGATCTGACCATCGATAACGCCTCGGATCACAGCCACATACCGACTGCGATCCGAGGCGCAAGCACTAGGCTGACTGGCCGTGAGCGAACTGTTGCAGGGCCCGCTGGAAGACCGTCACCGCGAACTCGGGGCGAGTTTCGCCGAATTCGGGGGCTGGTTGATGCCGGTGTCGTACGCCGGCACCGTGGCCGAGCACAACGCCACCCGCGAGACCGTCGGGCTCTTCGACGTCAGCCACCTCGGCAAGGCGCTCGTGCGTGGCCCCGGCGCCGCCGAGTTCGTCAACTCCGCCTTCACCAACGACCTGCGCCGCATCGGTCCGGGCAAGGCGCAATACACGTTGTGCTGCAACGAGTCCGGCGGCGTGATCGACGATCTGATCGCCTACTACGTCTCCGCCGACGAGATCTTCCTGGTGCCCAACGCGGCCAACACCGCCGCCGTCGTCGCCGAGCTGCAGCGCGTCGCCCCGCCCGAACTGACCATCACCGACGAGCACCGCTCCTACGCCGTGCTCGCGGTGCAGGGGCCGAAATCCACCGACGTGCTCACCGCGCTCGGGCTGCCGACCGACATGGACTACATGGGCTACGCCGACGCCGAGTACAACGGCGTCCCGGTTCGGGTGTGCCGCACCGGCTACACCGGTGAGCACGGCTACGAACTGCTGCCCGAGTGGGACCGCGCGGGCGTGGTCTTCGACGCGCTCGTCGCCGCGGTCAAGGATGCCGGCGGTGAACTCGCCGGGCTGGGCTCGCGCGACACCCTGCGCACCGAGATGGGCTACCCGCTGCACGGACATGAACTGTCGCTGGACATTTCGCCGCTGCAGGCCCGCTGCGGCTGGGCCATCGGCTGGAAGAAGGACGCCTTCTGGGGCCGCGACGCGCTGCTCGCGGAGAAGGAAGCCGGGCCGAAGCGGACGCTGCGCGGCCTGAAGGCTGTCGGACGTGGCGTGCTGCGGGCCGGTTTGACAGTGTTGGACGCCGGGGCGAGCGAAGCGACGGGGGAGGTACCTGCCAAGCCGGTGGGCATCACCACGTCGGGCACCTTCTCGCCGAGCCTCAAGGTCGGCATCGCGCTGGCACTGCTCGACACCGCGGCCGACATCGCCGACGGCGCGCGGGTGACCGTCGACGTCCGCGGCCGGGCGCTCGAATGCGAGGTCGTGGCGCCGCCGTTCGTGGCGGCCAAGACGCGTTAGCCGCGGCGAAAACGCGCTAGCCACGGGCGATACAATCGGCATATGACCGATGGCCCCCTCGAATTCACCGTTTCGCGCGCGAGCAACCCGGCGAGCGATGAGGTAAGGGCTCAGGTTCTGGCCGACCCCGGATTCGGGCGGTTCCACACCGACCACATGGTGGCCATCGACTACACCGTCGACCGTGGCTGGCACGACGCACGGGTCACCGAATACGGGCCCATCGAGCTCGATCCGTCGGCGATCGTCCTGCACTACGCGCAGGAGGTCTTCGAGGGTCTGAAGGCGTACCGCTGGAATGACGGCTCGATCGTGTCGTTCCGTCCGGAGGCCAACGCCGCCCGGCTGCAGTCGTCGTGCCGGCGCCTGGCCATCCCGGAGCTGCCCGGCGACGTCTTCGTCGAGTCACTGCGCCAGCTGATCGCCGTCGACAACGAATGGGTGCCGGCCGCCGGTGGTGAGGCGTCGCTGTACCTGCGCCCGTTCATCATCGCCACCGAGCCCGGCCTGGGTGTGCGCCCCGCCAACGAGTACCGCTATCTGGTGATCGGTTCGCCCGCCGGCGCGTACTTCAAGGGCGGCATCAAGCCGGTGTCGGTCTACCTGTCCACCGAGTACGTGCGGGCCAGCCCGGGCGGCACCGGCGCGGCCAAGTTCGGCGGCAACTACGCCGCGTCGCTGCTGGCGCAGGCGCAGGCCGCCGAGATGGGCTGCGACCAGGTGGTCTGGCTGGACGCCATCGAGCGCCGGTACGTCGAAGAAATGGGTGGCATGAACCTGTTCTTCGTGTTCGGCAGTGGTGGTTCGGCACGACTGGTCACCCCCGAGCTGTCCGGCTCGCTCCTGCCCGGCATCACGCGGGACTCGTTGCTGCAGTTGGCGGTTGACGCCGGCTTCGCCGTCGAGGAACGCAAGATCGACATCGACGAGTGGCAGAAGAAGGCCGCCGCGGGGGAGATCACCGAGGTGTTCGCCTGCGGTACCGCCGCCGTCATCACGCCCGTCGCGCATGTGAAGTACGGGCACGGCGAATCGGCCGGCGAGTTCACCATCGGCGACGGCCAGCCCGGTGAGGTCACCATGGCGCTGCGCGACACCCTGACCGGCATTCAGCGCGGCACCTTCGCCGACACCCACAACTGGATGACCCGCCTGGGCTGATCACGGCCAACGTGAAGAAGATCGCGAGAAATCTCGCGATCTTCTTCACATTCGGCGGCTAGTGGACGGCCAGCCCGAGGGCAGTCAACGTGGTCGTGACTTCGACGGCCGCACCCAGTACGTCGCCGGTGATCCCACCGAACCGGCGGACGCAGTGCGCCACCAGTAGTGCGGTGATTCCCAGCGCGACCAGCACGGCCACCGGACCCTGCCACAGCCGCGGCGTCGCCCACGCGGACGCCGCGGCCACCGCCACCGTCCACGCCGCGACCACCCCCACCGGCTGACTGCCGGCGACCATCGCGCCCAACGTGCTGCCCGGCGCGGCCGGTACCGACGTGCGGCAGGCCGCCAGCGCGGCGACACGGCCTGCGGTGACAGCGACGACGACCGCCACCGGGCTCAGCGCGGCGAACGTCATGCTCTGCGCGCCGATCGCCACCACGATCGCGGCCACCCCGAACGGACCCGCGGTGCCACCGCGCATGACGGCCAGCGCCCGTTCGGGCGGTCCGTAACAGCCGAGGCCGTCGACGGTGTCGGACAGCCCGTCGATGTGCAGGCCCCGGGTCAGTAGAAGTAGTACCGCCACCGCGAGCAGCCCGGCGAGTGGGCCGGTCACGTACACCTGCCCGGCGCCCCACACGACGGCCGCGGCGATACCACCGAGAACGATGCCGACCGCTGGCAGTGCGGTCAGTGTGCCCCGCCCGAACGGCCGGTCACTGCGCACCGGCAGGACGGTGCTGAACGCGAAAGCCGAAGCGAGGGAACCGATCACAGTCAGTGTGCGGGTTTGTCGGTGACGTTCGCCTCGCCGAACGTGGCCATCGACGCCAGCGTCGCGACCGCGGCCCGCAGCACGGGCAGCGCCACCGCCGCGCCGCTGCCTTCGCCGAGGCGCATGCCGAGGTCCAGGATCGGGGTCAACTGCAGGCGCTGCAGCGCCACCGCGTGAGCGGGTTCGGTCGACAGGTGGCCGGCCTGCCACCATGCCTTCGCGCCGGGGGCCAGCCGGTCGGCGACGAGCGCCGCGGCGGTCACCACCATGCCGTCGAGCAGCACCGGGGTGCGCCGGAGGGCGGCCTGGGCCAGGAAGCCCGCCATGGCGCCCAGGTCCGCACCGCCGCAAACGGCAAGCAGCGCAACGGGATCGGCCTTCACCTGGCGCGCGCGGAACAGCGCGTCGCGGATGGCCGCGGTCTTGCGGGCCCAGCCCTCGTCGTCGACGCCGGTGCCGCGGCCCACCACGGCGACGGGTTCGGTCGCCGTCAGGGCAGCGACCAGAGTCGTTGCCGGAGTGGTGTTTCCGATGCCCATGTCGCCGGCGATGAGCAGGTCGGCGCCGGCGTCGACCTCCTGATCGGCAATGGTGCGGCCCGCCGCGATCGCCGCGATGGCCTCCTCGGTCGACAGCGCGTCCTCGACGGCGATGTTGCCGCTGCTGCGTCGCACCTTGTGGGCGCCGATCGCGGGGGAGTGGGCCTCGCCGTCGACGGCGATGTCGGCCACGCGCACGGTCGCGCCGGCCACCTCGGCCAGCACGTTGATGGCGGCGCCGCCGGCGTCGAAGTTCGCCACCATCTGCGCGGTGACCTCGGACGGGAACGCCGAGACGCCGGACGCCGTCACCCCGTGGTCGCCGGCGAACACCACGATGCGGGCGCGCTCGAATTGCTTTGGGGGACAGACGCCTTGGCACGCCGACACCCAGACCGACAGATCCTCGAGGCGTCCCAGGGAGCCCGGCGGCTTGGTCAGGGTCAGCTGGCGCGCGAGGGCGGCCTCCCGCACATCGGCGTCCGGTTTGGTGAGGTCGGGGAACTGGGCGCGGGGATCGCTCATCGGGGCTCCTTGACGGTGAGAGGCTGGCCGGCCACCACCAGCACCACGCGGTCGCAGACGGCGGCCAGGCGCTGGTTGAGCGAGCCCAGCTCGTCGGCGAACCGGCGGCCCGACTCCGTGGCGGGGACGACGGTCAGGCCGACCTCCGGGCTGACCAGGGCCAGTGGCGCGGTGAATTCGTGGACCGCAGAGGTCAATTCGTCGATATCGGTCCGAAGGGAGGCGCCGGACCGAGCCCCTTCCCATGCGCCGCGCCGGTCCATGGCGGCGACCAGCCAGCCGCCGATGTCGTCCACCATGGTGGCGGCGCCGGCGGCACGCAAAGTCGTTGCCACGTCAGCGGATTCGATGGTCGACCAGTGTGCCGGCCGGCGGTTCCGGTGAGCCGAAACCCGGGCCGCGAAGTCGGCGTCGCCGTCGACGGACCCGGTCGCGACATAGCGCACCGATCCGTTCGGACCCGCCGCACCGGCGACCCAATCCTCGGCCCACTGCGACTTGCCCGACCGGATGCCGCCGAGCACCAGGGTGCGCACCGGGTTCAGTCGACCTTGTCTCCGCGGTTGACCTGCGGCTTCGGCACGCGCATCCGGCGCAGCTGCGAGGCCCGGCTGGACGCGTAGAAGCCCAGCTTCCAACCACTTTCGGTGTTGCCCGGGAACTTCGCGTCGACCCGCTTGTTGATGCGCCGGCTCAGCAGCACACCGTCGATGGCCATGATCACCATCAGACCCAGCATCGCGACCGACAGCAGGCCCTGGGTCTGCACGGGCGGCAGCGCCATCATGAAGAACACCAGCACCAGCGCCGACGGCATGAACAGCCCCAGCACGTTGCGCCGGGAATCGACGAGATCGCGGACGTAGCGCTTGACCGGACCCTTGTCGCGGGGCAGCAGGTAGGCCTCGTCGCCGGCCATCATCTTGGCGCGGCGCGCATCCATGTCGGCGCGGCGGGCCACTCGGTCGGCCTTGCGCTCTTCCTTGGTCTTCGAGTTGCGCAGTTCCTTGCGGCGCTTACGTGCCTCGGCCGTCGTCATCGGCGCCGGTGCGACCGGGCCGCGCTTGCGGTTCGCGCTCTGCTTGGGGGTCGGGCGGCCCTTGGGCGCCGTGGTGCGGGCCCCGGCGTCGTCGCCCGAGTCGACGGTCACGTCGACGTCGTCAGCATTGCCGCTCTCGTCTCCGGAGTCGGCGTTGTCCTTCTTGCGGCCCAGCAGATTCACGGTGTCAGGTTACTTCGGTGGCCGGGCTCGGCCGTCATGCACCCGAGCTGTGGGCGGCTTAACCTGCTCCGATGAGAGTTCTGGTCGCCCCCGACTGTTACGGCGACAGCCTCACCGCGGTCGAGGCCGCGGCGGCGATCGCCGCGGGCTGGGCCGCCGCGCGGCCGGCCGACGCGCTGGTGCTCGCCCCGCAGTCCGATGGCGGCCCGGGCTTCGTCGACGTCCTGGCCGAACGGTTGGGCGGGCTGCAGACCGCGACGGTGCGCGGCCCGCTGGATCGCGACGTCACCGCGCACTGGGTGTTGCACCAGGACACCGCCTACATCGAGTGCGCGCAGGCCTGCGGATTGGCACAGCTCGGCGGGCCGCCGACGGTGCGGACCGCGCTGGATGCCACCAGCTTCGGCGTGGGCCAGCTTGTCGACGCGGCGCTGACGGCGGGCGCGCAGAAGGTGGTCGTGGGCCTCGGCGGCAGTTCGTGCACCGACGGCGGTCTCGGTCTCGTCGCGGCGCTGGGCGGGCTGACGCCGGCATGTCAGCGACTGGCCGGTGTTGAGCTCATCGTCGCGTCCGACGTCGAGCACCCACTTTTGGGGCCGATGGGTGCGGCGGCGGTGTTCGGTCCGCAGAAGGGGGCCGATCCCGCCACGGTGGAGCTGCTGGAGCAGCGGCTCACGGCGTGGGCCCGCGAACTCGAATCGGTGGCCGGCCGGGACGTCGCCGTCGAACCGGGAGCCGGCGCTGCCGGCGGCCTGGGCGCGGCGCTGCTGGCGCTGGGCGGACGGCGCGAGTCGGGCGCGACGGTCATCGCCACACACACCGGGCTGGCTGCGGACCTGGCTGCCGCCGACCTCGTCATCACCGGTGAGGGCCGGTTCGACGACCAGTCGCTGCACGGCAAGGTGATCAGCGCGCTGGTGGGCCAGGCCGCCGGCACGCCTGTGCTGGTGCTGGCCGGGCAGGTGACGCTGGACCCTTCGGCGCTGGCCGCCGCCGGGATCGCGGCCGCGTATTCGATCACCGACCACGCCGGCTCGGTGGAACTGGCCATGAGCGATGCGGCCAACCAGCTGACCGGATTAGCTACGGGCGTAGCCGCTGAACTCGGGAATACCGGCCCGACAAGGTACCGTTGATGGTGCCTGGATAGTGCCAGGCAATCGATGCACCAGGGAGATGCAATGACTGTTGAGGACGCGACCAGCACCGGTACCTCGACCGAGACCCACGGCGTGATCTTGTCGGACGCGGCGGCCGCCAAGGCCAAGGCTCTGCTGGACCAGGAAGGCCGTGACGACCTCGCGCTGCGTATCGCCGTGCAACCGGGCGGCTGCGCCGGCCTGCGTTACAACCTCTTCTTCGATGACCGCACGCTCGATGGTGACCTCACCACCAACGTGGGCGGCGTCAACCTGACCGTCGACCGGATGAGTGCCCCGTACGTCCAGGGCGCCACCATCGACTTCGTCGACACCATCGAGAAGCAGGGCTTCACCATCGACAACCCGAACGCCACCGGCTCCTGCGCCTGCGGCGATTCGTTCAACTGAGATAGCCGACCGTGCTGGTCCGGCGGTCTCCTACAGGGAGTCCGCCGGACGCGGCAGGTACGAGCAGACCAGGGTCTCGCGCGGCTGCACCAGCAGCTGTGCGACAGCCTGCAATTCGTTGTTCTTCGGTCCCGAACCGCGCGGCAGCCGGCCCGACGGCGCCACCTTCATGGTGAACAGCACCTGCGCCTGATTCGGTGACAGCATCACGATCTTGTCGATCGACGTCACATCCGCCTGACCGAACTGCTTGCGGAACGCATCACTGGCCAGATTCGCCACCGTGAAATCCGTGGCGTGATCCTTGATGCCGTCATACAGGCCGCACAGGGCATGGCGTGCCACGGTCTGCTTGTCCTGCTGTAACAGCGCGTTGAGATAGCCCTGGATGGCGGACTTCGCGGAGGCGTCGGTCAGGCCGCGATCGCTGGTGCTGCGCACCGCGAAGATGATGCCGCCGATGACGGCGACGACCGCAAGCACAGCGCCGACGACCAGCAGGATTCGCTTGGTGTTGTTACCGCCGCCCGACGGGTATTCCACGGCCGGTGGGAGAGTCGTCGGGTACGACGTCGGCGGGCCGCTGTAAGGGGCACCGTAGGTGGAGTTCCCCGGACCCGGCTGCGGGGGGATCGATTCCGGGTACGGATATGCGCCGTCCATGTTGTCCACAGGCTAGCGCACCCGGGCAGGGCAGCCCGGACCTCAGCCTGGGTAAGCTCGCCGAATGACCATTGCCGTGACCGGATCGATCGCGACCGACCATTTGATGCGCTTCCCCGGCCGATTCGCCGAGCAGTTGCTGGCCGAACACCTGCAGAAGGTGTCGCTGAGCTTCCTGGTCGACGACCTGGTGGTGCACCGCGGCGGCGTCGCCGGCAACATCGCCTACGCCATCGGCATCCTGGGCGGCAGCCCGACGCTGGTCGGCGCGGTGGGCAAGGACTTCGACGATTACCGCGGCTGGCTGACGTCGCACGGCGTCGACTGCTCGCAGGTGCTGGTGTCCGACTCCGCCTACACCGCACGATTCGTTTGCACCACCGACGAGGACATGGCGCAGCTGGCGTCGTTCTATCCGGGTGCCATGTCGGAGGCGCGCAACATCAAGCTTGCCGATCTCGTCGCCGCTCAGGGTGAGCCCGAGCTCGTGATCATCGGGGCCAACGACCCCGAGGCCATGTTCCTGCACACCGAGGAATGCCGGAAGCTGGGTCTGCCGTTCGCCGCGGACCCCAGCCAGCAGCTGGCCCGCCTGTCGGGCGAGGAGATCCGTCGCCTCATCGACGGCGCCGCCTACCTGTTCACCAACGACTACGAGTGGGACCTGCTGCTGCAGAAGTCCGGCTGGTCCGAGGCCGAGGTGATGAGCCAGATCGAGCTGCGCGTCACCACGCTGGGGGAGAAGGGCGTCGACATCGTCGGCCGTGACGGCTCGTTCGTCCACGTCGACGTCGTGCCCGAGAACGAGAAGGTCGACCCGACCGGTATCGGTGACGCGTTCCGCGCCGGCTTCCTCACCGGCCGCGGCGCCGGCCTGAGCCTCGAGCGGGCCGCTCAGCTGGCCTCGCTCGTGGCCACCCTGGTGCTCGAGGCCCCGGGTCCGCAGGAGTGGACCTGGGACAAGACGACTGCGCTGCCGCGGCTGTCGGCCGCGTTCGGCGCCGAAGCGGCCGACGAGATCGCCGCAGCGCTCGCATAAGCACTACGCCGAAAGTGCGGGAAACGACCGAATTCAGTGCGAATTCGCGGTCGTTTCCCGCACTTTCGGCGTAGTGGTCAGAGTTCGACGGGGTAGACGGGCTCGCTGATCTGCGGCGTGACGCTGCCCTCGATGAAGATGGCGTGCCACAGCATGAAGATCAGCACCGTCCACAGCCGGCGGCTGTGATCGCTGACGCCGCCCCGGTGCTCCTCGAGCATCTGGCGGACGGCGTCGAGGTCGATGAGATGCCCGGCCTGCGACGCGTCGACCGTCGCGTAGGCCCACTCCAGCAGTTCGCCCGAGCGCAGCCAGTGCCGGATCGGCACCGGGAACCCCAGCTTCGCGCGGTGCAGCACATGCGCCGGGACGATGGGCTCGAGGGCCCGCCGCAGTGCGTACTTGGTCGTGGTGCGGGTGATCTTCTGGTCGTACGGCAGCTTGGACGCGACCGCGAACACCTCGGGATCCAGGAACGGCACCCGCAGTTCCAGGGAATTGGCCATGGTCATCTTGTCGGCCTTGACCAGGATGTCGCCGCGCAGCCAGGTGAACAGGTCCAGATGCTGCATGCGCGCCACGGGGTCCCAGCCCGCGGACTCGGCGTAGATCGGCGCCGTCACGTCGGTGTGGGTCCACTCCGGGTTGAACTGCGCCAGGGTTGCCTGCAGTTGCTCGTCGGAGAAGCTGCGGGCGTTGCCGTAGTAGCGCTCCTCGAGCGTCAGCGACCCGCGGTGCAGCAGGCTCTTGCCGCGCATGCCGTCGGGCAGTGACTTCGAGGCCTTGCCGAGCCCGCGCCGCAGTCCCCGCGGGACACGGTCGAAGGCCTTGAGCGACAACGGTTCCCGGTAGATGGTGTAGCCGCCGAACAGCTCGTCGGCGCCCTCACCGGAGAGCACCACCTTGACGTGCTTGCGGGCCTCGCGGGCGATGAAGAACAAGGGCACCAGCGCCGGGTCGGCCACCGGCTCGTCCAGGTACCAGACGATCTCGGGCAGCGCCGCGACGAACTCGGCCTGGCTGACGACCTTGGTCACGTGCCGCGCCCCGATGGCCTCGGCGGAGGCGACGGCGACGTCGACCTCCGAAAAGCCTTCGCGCTCAAAGCCCGTCGTGAAGGTGATCAGCTTGGGGTTGTGCCGCATCGCCAGCGCGGCGATCGCGGTCGAGTCGATGCCGCCGGACAGGAACGCGCCGACGGTGACGTCGGCCCGCATGTGCTTGGCGACGGAATCCTCCAGGACGGCGGTGATCTCGTCGTACCGGGCCTGCTCCTGCCCTGTGACAAATGGCACAGCGGCGAACTTCGGCTTGAAGTAGCGCGTCACCTCGGGCTGCTGGCCCGGGCGAATCCGGGCATAGCTGCCCGACTCCAGCCGCCGGATCCCGCGCTGCAGGGTCTCGGGTTCGGGCACGTACTGCAGCACCGTGTAGTGCTGGACGGCACGTTCGTCGATGCTCAGGTCGACGCCGGCACGGGCCGCCAGGTCGAGAATGCACTTCTTCTCGCTGCCCACGATGGTGCCGCCCGGGCCCGTCGCCAGATACAGCGGTTTGATACCGAACGGGTCCCGCGCGCAGAACAACTCGCGGGTCTCGGTGTCCCACAGCGCGAAGGCGAACATCCCGCGCAAGCGGTTCAGCGCCGCGGTGCCCCAGTAGTGGTAGGCAGCGACGATCGCCTCGCTGTCGCCCTCGGTGGCGAACTCGGCACCGAACTCGGCGCGCAGTTCCTCGCGCAGCTCGAGGTAGTTGTAGATCTCGCCGTTGAACACCAGCGCGTAGCGATTCGGCGCCTCGGGCGGACCCCAGCGCAGCGGCTGGTGGCTGTGCGCGATGTCGATGATCGACAGTCGGTTGAAGCCGAACACGACGGTGTGATGACCGTCGCTCGGATCGCTGTCGTCGGCCCAGGCGCCCGACTCGTCCGGACCCCGGTGGCGCATCGGATGCGTGGCATCCGAGACCGCGTTCACCAGGTCAGTGGAATGGTCGGCAACAGGGTCGGCCAGGTAGGCCAGCAGTCCGCACACGGCGCCAGTATGCCTGTTCAGGCAGGTGAACTCAGAACCGACGTTGCCGATTGGCCGGTCGCTTCGCTCGGCGCTGCGGGCGTGGTCTACGCTGCGTAGTATTCGACCGGCTTGACCGACTCCTAGGAGGGCCTCAACGTGACCGCTCGCGGGCTCCGTTTGGTGGCGTTGTCCGCCATTCTCGGCGCGTCGACGCTGCTGCTCAGCGGATGCAGCTGGCAAGAAGTCTTCGGCCTGGGTTGGCCGACCGGCATCACGCCAGAAGCGCACGCAAACCGTGACCTCTGGGTGTGGTCGGTTATCGCTTCGTTCGTCGTCGGCGCCATCGTTTGGGCGCTGATCTTCTGGGCGATGGCGTTCCACCGCAAGAAGAAGACGGACACCGAGCTGCCGCGCCAGTTCGGCTACAACATGCCGCTGGAACTGGTGCTGACCGTCGTGCCGTTCCTCATCATCTCGGTGCTCTTCTACTTCACCGTCGTGGTGCAGGAGAAGATGATGGACCACAGCAAGCCCGCTGAGGTCACCATCGACGTCACCGCGTTCCAGTGGAACTGGAAGTTCGGCTACCAGAAGGTCGCCTTCAAGGACAACACCTTCTCTTACGACGGCGCCGACGCGGCCCGTAAGGAAGCCATGAAGTCCAAGCCCGAGGGCAAGGACGAGCACGGCGAGGAGAAGGTCGGCGCGATCCGCGGCGAGAACCCCGAGGACCGCAGCTACCTGAACTTCGACAAGGTCGAGACCATCGGCACCAGCACCGAGATTCCGATCCTGGTCCTGCCGAAGGGCAAGCGCATCGAGTTCCAGATCGCCTCGGCTGACGTCATCCACGGCTTCTGGGTGCCGGAGTTCCTGTTCAAGCGGGACGTCATCCCGAACCCCGAGGCCAACCACTCGGACAACATCTTCCAGGTCAGCGAGATCGAGAAGACCGGTCCGTTCGTGGGCCGCTGCACCGAGATGTGCGGCACGTACCACTCGATGATGAACTTCGAGGTGCGCGTCGTGGAGCCGGAGCAGTTCAAGGCTTACCTGCAGTACCGCATCGACCACCCGAAGGCGACCAACGCCGACGCCCTGGTGTCGATCGGCCTGCCGCCGGTGGCCCAGACGACCCATCCGTTCGACTCTCGCCGCGGCGAGCAGGTCGGTTCGCCGGCTCAGGCGAGCAAGTAGGGGATACGCCATGCATATCGAAGCCCGACTTTTCGAGATTCTGACTGCCTTCTTCGCCTTGGCGACCGTCGGCTACGGCGCGCTGACCGCGCTGTACGCCAACGGTGGCATCGAGTGGGCCGGCACCACCGCGCTGGTGCTGACCACCGGTCTGTCGCTGATCATCGGCACGTTCTTCCGGTTCGTGGCCCGTCGCCTCGACACCCGGCCCGAGGACTACGAAGACGCCGAGGTCTCCGACGGTGCCGGCGAGCTGGGCTTCTTCAGCCCGCACAGCTGGTGGCCGCTGCTGATCGCCCTGTCGGCCTCGACCACCGCGGTCGGTATCGGCCTGTGGCTGCCCTGGCTGATCGTCGCCGGCGTCTGCTTCGTGCTGGCCACCGTCGCCGGCCTGGTTTTCGAGTACTACACCGGTCCCGAGAAGCACTAGACACCTACGGCCCCTGTGACCTGATCGCTCTGCGGTCAGGTCACAACCGTATGTCAGATGGTCCTCTGGCACCGTCCGGTACGGCCATGCCGGGCCCATGTTGGGTAATGTCTGCCAAAGGCTGGACTGTCGCCGCAAGCGGCGTTCACCAGCTACAGCGACACAGTGGTCGAGAGGGATAGGCGTACGTGAGCGGGTCACATTCCCCGGGCTCGGATGATGCGGCCCGGGAGTCATCGGGAGTCGGTGAAGGCACCGGCGAAACCGAGATCTATTCGCAGGCCTACTCTGCGCCCGAGTCCGAGCACTTCACCATCGCGCCGTACGTGCCGCCGGAGCCCGCGCTGTACGACTACGACAGCTACGAGGCCAAGTCCGAAGCCGACGACACCCCGCCGCCGCGGTGGCCGTGGGTTGTCGGCGTCGTGGCGATCATCGCGGCCATCTCGCTGGTGGCGTCCGTCGCCATCCTGGTGACCCGCAACACCGATTCCGAGAATGTGGCGACGCCGTCGACCAGCACCACCTCGGCGCCGCCGTTCCAGGACGAGTTCACCACCACGACCACGCCGCCGCCTCCGCCCACGACAACCGAGGCGCCCCCGCCGCCACCACCTCCGCCGCCCCCGTCGACGGTGACCGTGACGCAGCCGCCGCCACCTCCGCCGTCGGAAGAGCCGCCGCCTCCGCCGCCCAGCTCCGCCGCGGCCGCGCCGCCGGCGACGACGTCCGCGCCGCCGACCGGGCCGCGCTATGTCACGTACCGGATTTGGGGCACGAAAGCGCCGCTGGACCGCATTTCGGTGACGTACACCGACGCCGCGGGACGCCAGCGCACCCAGCAGAACGTCTACATCCCGTGGATGATCACTCTGACACCGATCTCGATGTCCGACGTGGGCTCGGTGCAGGCCTCCAGCCTGCTGCGGTTGAGCCACCTGAACTGTTCGATTGTGACGAGCGACGGCCAGACACTGGCCTCGCAGACCAACGATGATTGGCAGACGAGCTGTTAAATGCCGTACAACGCTGAGACTTCAACCCGGTCGCGAGTGACCGGCGGTAGCCCCGACCAGTTGGACCGTCTTCTGCTCGGCGGCTCGGTGGCCGTGTGGCTCGCGGCCCTGGGCGCCGGCGTGGCCGCCGTCGTCGCGATGGTCGACCTCGGCACCCGGCACCCGTCGGGTGCCGGGTCGTCGCACACGCCGTGGCTGCTGTACTCGGTCATCGCGGTATCCGCGGCGGTGATCGTGGGCGCCATTCCGCTGTTGTTGCGCGCCCGTCGCGGTGGGGCAGCGCCGCTGCCGCTGCTCGGCGGCGGGCCGTCCGAGGCCGACGACCGTCGTCCCGCCGGTGAGCTCCCGCAGAGTGCCCTGCGCTCCTTCGACGATCCGGTCGTGCGCCGCTACTCGGCGTCGCCGGCGACGAGCATGCTGGGCTTTCCGGTGGCGGCGGTGGATCAGCTGTGGCTGCGCTGCACGCTCGGGATCGCCGCGGCCATGGGTGGCGCGACACTGTTCGTCTTCCTGGGCGCGTACATGCTGGCCGACCGCCACGACGAGTTGGCCTGGATCCTGTACGGCCTGGCCCTGATCATCACGGCTGCCATGGTGGCCATTCCGTGGTACTGCCTGCGCAGCCTGCACGCCGTGTTGGAGGCGTCGGCCGAGGACGCCCGCGCGGCTTAGCGTTCCGCGAACGCACGGATGGTGCGCCGCGCGGTCTCACTCAGGTGGTCGGGCGTGATCGCGTCCGCGGTGAAGAGTGCGCGGAAATAGACCGGACCCGCAGCCATCTCCAGCACCGCGCGCGGGTCGGTGCCCGGCGGGATTTCGCCGCGGGTGATCGCGCGGTCGACGACAGCGCCGCTGCGCCGGAAGCGTTCCTCCCAGAACCTGGTCTGCGTGGTTCGCACGTCGTCGCTGTCGTCGGCGCCCGTCAGCGCGGCGTAGAGGACGGCGCGGATGGCCCGGTCGGACAGTGCGGTGACGATGTCCGAGAGCAGCTGCTCGAGGTCTGCCTGCAGTGACCCGGTGTCCGGCGTCGCGACATTGCTCTCCGTGAAGCGCGCCAGCAGGTCGGCGACCAGGGCGGCCTTCGTCGGCCACCGGCGGTAGACGGTCGTCTTGTTCACCTGCGCCCGCTTGGCCACATCGGACAGTTGCAGGTTGTCGTACCCGATCTCGGTCAGGAGTTCGAGGGTCGCCGCGTGGACGGCGGCAACAACACGCGCGGACCGGCCACCTGGTCGCGGCCGGGGGACTGCGGAGTCTTGACTGGGCATCGCACTCCATCATATAAA
Organism: Mycobacterium sp. SMC-18; assembly: GCF_045310895.1. Lineage (NCBI taxonomy): Bacteria > Bacillati > Actinomycetota > Actinomycetes > Mycobacteriales > Mycobacteriaceae > Mycobacterium > Mycobacterium sp. SMC-18. The sequence goes on along the minus strand of NZ_JBJIAL010000010.1, from coordinate 111,186 downwards.
AGCAACTACAGATGCTTTTAGTGTAGGAGGTGTTCGCATGCCGGACCAGACGCTCACCATCGACGCCGTGATCGGGGGGCGTGCGGTAGCTCGCGACGAGGTGCTCGCCTGGGAGGCCAGGCGCCTGCCGAAGGCCGCCGGCAAGATCGGTCTGCCGGTGCCCGCCGGGGATATCGCCCGGCAGCGAACAGCTTTCGCCGACGCCAAACTGGCTCTGGGCGCCGACGACATCCGTTGTCGCTTGGCGCGTGACATCCGGGCGGCCGGCGTGGTGGCCCGTGGTACGACGCGGTTGTCGTTCGGACGTCGTGCGACGAGTGTGTGCGACCTGTACGTGACCGGCGGCAGCGCCCGCGCGTTCGTGGACTGGTTCACCGACGACGGCCGAGCCGACTACGCGCGCAGCATGATCGCCGCCAACCCCGACCACTTCCTCATCGACACCGCCCCGGACGGCCGGCAGGAGGTCATCGAGACGACCGGCGGAAGTCCATTGGCGACGCGGTTCTTCGTCGACTACGACGACACGTCACCGCTCGTGACGCCCCGTGACCCCGCGTTCCCCGTCGAGGCGGCGGGGGTCGCGCGTACCGAGGGCGGCTTGGCGATCGGCGGCGTCCGGCATGAATTCCGCGACGAAGCGGGCGGCTTCCATGCCCGGCTGTGCGTCGAATTCCCTTGGCTCACCGCGCCGTACCTGATCGCACAGCATCGCTGGCACCTGGCGTGCGAGTTCAGCAACTGGATCGAGGCGGCGTTCGCGGCAACCGGATAGGCGTGGGTCACCGGGGTAGGGGAGTGGACCCGAAAACGACTTCGGCCCGGTCTGGTGAAAAACCAGACCGGGCCGAAACCGTAGATCGAACTAGTGATGCCCGTTGGAACCGTTGGGCGAAATCTCGTCCTGGTATTCCTTGAGGGCGGTGAGTGCCTTGTGCTCGGCGGCGTGTTCGGCGTCGGCCAGGGCAGCCTGCTCGACGGCGGAGTCGGCGAACAGGAAGCTGCCGGTACCGGGCGAGCCGGCAGAGCCGAGCTTGTTCATGCGCTTGGGCAGTGCGGCACCCTGGTACTCCAGCGGGATCGGGTGGCCGTGGTCGTCGACCGGTCCCAGGGGCTGGTGCAGTTCGACGTAGGCGCCGTGCGGCAGTCGCTTGATGATGCCGGTCTCGATACCGTGCTCGAGGACGGCGCGGTCGCTGCGCTGCAGGCCGACACACCAGCGGTAGGTCAGGTAGTAGACCACTGCGGGCAGGACGACCATGCCGATGCGGCCGATCCAGGTGGTGGCGTTCAGGGAGATGTCGAACTTGAGCGCGATGATGTCGTTCATCGCGGCCAGGGTCAGCACCATGTAGAACGCGATGGCCATGGCACCGATGGCGGTGCGGACCGGCACGTCACGCGGACGCTGCAGCAGGTTGTGGTGCGCATCGTCGCCGGTGAACTTCTTCTCCAGGAACGGCCAGGCGATCAGCAGACCGAACACCAGACCCATGATCACGGCGACACCCATGACGGCCGGGATGGTGTGGCCGAACGGGTAGAACTCCCAGGCCGGCCAGATACGCGCCAGGCCTTCGGTCCACATCATGTAGAAGTCGGGCTGGCTACCGGCGGACACCTGCGAGGGCTTGTAGGGGCCCAGCTCCCAGATCGGGTTGATCTGCAGCAGACCACCCATGATGCCCAGGATGCCGGTGACCATGGCGAAGAACGCGCCACCCTTGATCGCGAACACCGGCATGACGCGCACGCCGACGACGTTCTTCTCGGTGCGGCCGGGGCCGGGGAACTGGGTGTGCTTCTGGAACCACACCAGCGCCACGTGAGCGCCGATGAGGGCCAGGATGATGCCCGGGATCAGCAGGATGTGCAGGGCGTACATCCGCGGGATGATGATGTTGCCCGGGAAGTCGCCACCGAACAGGGCCCAGTGCATCCAGGTGCCGATGACCGGGATGCCCAGGGTGATCGACGACAGCGCGGCGCGCAGACCGATACCCGAGAGCAGGTCGTCGGGCAGCGAGTAGCCGAAGTAGCCCTCGAACATCGCGAGGATCAGCAGCACCGAGCCGATCATCCAGTTGGCCTCACGCGGGCGGCGGAACGCACCGGTGAAGAAGATGCGGGCCAGGTGGACCATGATCGACGCGGCGAACATCAGCGCGGCCCAGTGGTGAATCTGGCGGACGAACAGGCCACCGCGGACCTCGAAGGAGATTTCGAGGGCCGATTCGTAGGCGCGCGACATCTGGACGCCACGCAGCGGCTGGTAGACGCCGTTGTAGATGACCTCGGTCATCGACGGGTCGAAGAACAGCGTCAGGTACACGCCGGTGAGCAGCAGCACGAGGAAGCTGTACAGCGCGATCTCACCGAGCATGAAGGACCAGTGCGTCGGGAAGACCTTGTTCAGCTGCCGGCGTACGGCGGCCGACGGGTGGTACCGCGAGTCGATCGCATCGCCTTGTGCGGCAGCGATGTCAGCGAGCTTGGGACTCATGATTTGCGCTCCCAGAATGCCGGTCCGACGGGTTCGATGAAGTCGCCGTTGGCGACCAGGTAGCCCTCTTTGTCAATCGTGATCGGCAGCTGCGCCAGGGCGCGGGCCGCCGGACCGAAGATCGGCCGCGCGAAGTGCAGCGCGTCGAACTGCGACTGATGGCAGGGGCACAGGATGCGGTAGGTCTGCTGCTCGTACAGCGACGAGGGGCAGCCCAGGTGCGAGCACACCTTGGTGTACGCGAAGAAGTCACCGAAGTTGAAGCTCTCCTGGCCCTTGCGCTTGACCACGCGGGACAGGTCCTCGGGCTTGATGCGGATGAGCATCACCGGGTTGCGCACACCGAGTGCGATCTCCGACAGCTTCTCGTGCGACTCGAGGGTGGTGCCGTCGCCGTCGGACTCACGCCACGGGAACACCGTCTCCATGCCGCCCGCGTCGATGTCCTCGGGGCGCATCTTCACGAAGGGGGACTCGCCCGGCAGGCCGGTGGCCCGAGCCAGGTAGATGGTCTCGCCGTGGAAACGCGGGGTCCAGCCGGACGTCCACAGGACGGCCTTCTTGCCCTCGGCGGTCGGGACGACCGGCTTCCACGGGTTCTTGATCAGACCGCCGATGAAGGCGACCGCGGTGCCCAGGCCGAACGCGCCCAGGCCGACGCCGAGCGACAGGCCGATCAGCTTGCGGCGCTTGAGGGTCGAGCCCTCGAGCGCGTCGGTCAGGTTGGCCGCGACGGTGGCGCGGTGGACCTCGGGGGAGGCGCCGTCGTGGCGGTCCTGGATCGAGATTTCCTCGGGGATGAACTTCTTCTGGAAGAGCACCGCACCGATGCCGATCGCCAGGATCGACAGGCCGAAGGTCAGGCCGTACAGCGGGGTCGCCAGCGAGTAGATGAACTCGCCCTCGGACTCGAACGGCTTGTACTCCCACGGCCAGAACAGGAACACCAGCAGCAGGGCCAGGCCGGACAGGCCGCCGAGCAGCAGCCAGGCCGCGACCTGACGCTCGGCGCGCTTCTCCGCCTTGGTGCCCTCGACGGGCCAGCGCGGCTCCTTGAAGACGGTCGTGACGCCGTCGATCTTCCCGCCCAGTTCGACGAGCTCCTCGCGCGACATCTCGCGCAGTTCGTCGTCACTGGGAATGTTCACGTTCTCGCTCATGCGCGAGCTCCGATCCACATAGCCGCGCCGATCACGGCGACCATCCCGATAATCCACATCGCCATGCCCTCGGGCGCGGGGCCGAAGCCACCGAGGCCGTAGCCGCCCTGGCTGCGGGCGTTCGCCGACTCGTGGACGTAGGCGACGATGTCGCGCTTCTCCTCCGGGGTCAGCTGACGATCCGAGAACTTGGGCATGTTCTGCGGGCCGGTGAGCATGGCGGTGTACACCTGCGCCGGCACTTCGGCGGCCTTGCCGAGGTCAGGCGCGTACTTGCCCGACGACAGCGCGCCGCCCTTGCCGGTGAAGTTGTGGCACGACGCGCAGTTCAGACGGAACAGGTCGCCACCACGGGCGACGTTCTCACCGATGAACGAGTGCTGGTTGATCTGACCGTTGGCGTCACGCGGGACCTGAGGTCCGCCGCCGTTGGCCTGGATGTAGGCACCGAGGGCGTCGATCTGGTGCTCGTCGAACGCCGCGTCCTTACGGGGCGCCTGCGCCTCACCGCGCATGGCGGGCATGCGGCCGGTGGACACCTGGAAGTAGACGGCCGCGTCGCCGACACCGATGAGGCTCGGGCCGCGGTCGGTCACACCCTGCAGGTTGGCGCCGTGGCAGGAGACGCACGACGTTTCGAACAACTGCTTGCCGGTGCGCAGCAGAGCCAGCTGCGACTCGTCTGCCTTCGCGACCTGAGGCCGCGGAGTCAGGGTGGCCGCCAGGCCACCAGCGACTAGAAGTCCGAGCAGCAGCAGCATCGCTGCCGAGAGGCGCCGGTGTAGCCGGCGACGGGACTTGCTGGTCATCGAACCCCTTCTCATAGGAAGCATCGGCGAGCCGATCAGCGAACGAAGTAGATGGTGGCGAACAGGGCGATCCACACGATGTCGACGAAGTGCCAGTAGTAGGACACGACGATGGCAGCGGTGGCCTGGGCCGGCGTGAACTTGCTCATCTTCGTGCGGGCCAGCAGGTACACGAATGCGACCAGACCACCGATGACGTGCAGACCGTGGAAACCGGTCGCCAGGTAGAACACAGACCCGTAGGCACTGCTCGGAATCGTGGTGCCCTCTTCGACGAGCATGAAGTACTCGAACGCCTGGCCACCGACGAAGAACGCGCCCATCAGCAACGTGATGACGTACCACCGGCGCAGGCCGAAGACGTCACCGCGCTCGGCGGCGAACACGCCCATCTGGCAGGTGAACGACGACGCGATCAGCACCAACGTCACCGGAACGGCCTCGGCCAGGTTCAGGTGCGTGGGGGGAGGCGGCCATACGCCGCCTGCCTGGGCGCGCGCGGTGAAATACATTGCGAACAGTCCAGCAAAGAACATCAGCTCACTGGAAAGCCACACAATGGTGCCGACACTGACCATATTCGGCCGGTTCAGCGAATGCACCCGCGACGTGATCGCGGTTCCGGAGGTACCTACAGCGCTCGTCACAGCGGTAAGTATGACGCTTTGTAGTTGTTGAACTCCACCCGGGTGCCGACATTGGCCATAATCGGGTCCGTGCCAACCACCGATCCTCATCAGGAACCGACCACCGACGGGCCGTTGTGGCCCCAGATCCTGGGCCGGCTGACCACCGGCCAGAACCTTGCCGCGGGTCAGGCGGGGTGGGCAATGGACCAGGTCATGACGGGTACCGCCACGCCGGCGCAGATCGCTGCATTCGCCATTGCGATGAAGATGAAGCGACCCACCTCCGCGGAGGTGTCCGAGCTCGCCGATGTGATGTTGCGACACGCCCGAAAAGTGCCCGCCGACGCGCTCGCCGCGATCGGCAGCGATGTGGTCGACATCGTGGGGACCGGTGGGGACGGCTCCAACACCGTCAACCTCTCCACGATGGCGTCGATCGTCGTCGCCGCGTGCGGGGTGCCGGTGATCAAACACGGGAACCGCGCGGCGTCGTCGTTGTCGGGCGGTGCGGACACCCTGGAGGCGCTGGGCGTCCGGATCGACCTGTCGCCGGGCGACGTGGCCCGCTCGGTCGCCGAGGTGGGTATCGGCTTCGCCTTCGCCCCGCAGTTCCATCAGTCGTACCGGCACGCGTCGTCCGTACGCCGGGAGATCGGGGTGCCGACGGTCTTCAATCTCCTGGGGCCGCTGACGAATCCGGCCATGCCGCGCGCCGGCCTGATCGGCTGCGCGTGGGCAGAGCTGGCCGAGGTGATGGCCGGCGTGTTCGCCGCGCGCGGCTCCAGCGTCCTGGTCGTGCACGGCGACGACGGGCTCGACGAGCTGACCACCACGACGACGAGCACCATCTGGCGGGTGCAGGCGGGCACCGTCGAGCGGCTGACGTTGGACCCGAAGGCATTCGGTTTCGCGCGGGCCGACCTGAGCGAGTTGCGCGGCGGTGACGCCAAGGCCAACGCGGAGTCGGTGCGGGCGGTGTTCGCGGGCCAGAAGGGTCCGGTCCGGGATGCCGTGGTGCTCAACGCCGCAGGGGCCATGGTGGCTCATGCCGGGCTATCCAGCGACGCCCAGTGGGTGCCGGCGTGGGAGCGGGGCCTGGCCCGAGCCACCGAGGCGATCGATTCGGGTGCGGCCGAGCAGCTGCTCGCGCGGTGGGCTCGGTTCACCCAGAAGGTCTGACCGCTCTGCCTGCTGCGCTGCCGCCCGGGCCGACCGGGCGGTGGCGGCCCACTCGGCCCACCGGCCCGCGGCGGTGATCGGCGAGCAGTAGCCGACCTCCGGCCCGGCGCCGGAATCGGTGCGCACGATGCGCACACCGGGCGCGGCGAGCCAGCGCACGATCAGTGCGACCTCCTCGACGGGCGCGCCGCCCAGTGGCCGCTCCGATGTCAGGATCACCTGTGCCGCAGCGGATATCGCGTCGACGACGGGCATCGGGGGGACTCGCCGCGGCGCATTGCCTGCGGCTGCCAACTGGCCGTACCGGACCACGACGAGATGCCAGCCGCCGGCGCCGTCGGGCCGGGCGGCCACGAGTTCGGGGAGCGCCGTCAGGGCGCGCAGGCGCTGGCCGCGCCACAGTCCGTCGATGACGGTTGCGGCGTGGTCCCGGAGCCGCGCCGCGCTCTCGAAACGGCCCTCGGCCGCCAGCTCGTCGATGTGTTTCACTGCCGCGCAGAGCGCGGAATCGTCAACGCCGGCAATGTTTTCCGCGGCCCGGTCGGCGAATTCGGCGTAGGCGCCGGCGGTGATGCCGCGGGGCGCCGGACATGGCGACAGTTCCCGCTCCGGACACTGCGGGCCGTGTTGGGCGGCGCGCGCCAGCCGCGTCGTACAGGTCCGCACGCCCGTGAAGCGCGCCAGCAGCAGCGCGGCGTCGACGGCGTCGGCATGGGCCCGGAACGGGCCGACCGCCCGGTCGTGTCGCGGTGCGCGCACCACGCTGAACCGGGGGAAGGCCTCGTCGGTGAGCACCGCCCACCACCACTTGTGCGGTGCCTTCGAACGCCGGTTGTAGGGCGGCGCGTGCGCGGCGAGCAGCCGCAGTTCGCGCACCCCGGCCTCCAGCTCGTGCGCGCACTCGACGTGGTCGACGCGAATGGCAAGGGACGCCATCTCTTTCATACGGGCGCGGGGGTCGGCGCCGGTGAAGTACTGCCGCACCCGGCGGCGCAGATCGACCGCGGTGCCCACGTACAGCACCTCCTCGGACGGTCCGCGGAACAGATAGACGCCGGGGGAGTTGGGCAGTGCGTCGGCGAGCTTGCGGTTGCGGCGCTGTGCCCTGGTGACGTCCGGGAGATAGCCGCGCAGCTCGGCCACGGTGTGCACGCCCTGATTGCCGATGCGCTCGAGCAGTCCGTGCAGGACGTCGACGGTGGCGCGGGCGTCGTCGAGGGCGCGGTGTGTGGGTGTGGTGGTGGCGCGGAACAACCGGGCCAGCTCCGAGAGCCGAACACTCGGCGCCTCGTCGCGCGTGAGGACCCGGCGGGCCAGCTTGACGGTGCACAACACCGGCGGGTTGGGCCAGGGCAGCTGCGCCCGCTCGGCCGCGGCCCGCAGGAATCCGATGTCGAAGCCCGCGTTGTGGGCGACCAGGACCGCGCCGCGGCAGAACTCCAGGAATGTGGGCAGCACCGATTCGATGCGCGGGGCGTCGCAGACCATGGCCGTGGTGATGCCGGTCAGCTGCACGATCTGCGGCGGGATGGCGCGACCCGGGTCGATCAGGGTGGCCAGTTCGCCGATGATCTCGCCGCCGCGCACCTTGACCGCGCCGATCTCGGTGATGGCGTCCCAGCCGCCTCCGGTGTCGTCCGCCCGGGCGCGGCCACCGGTGGTCTCCAGGTCGACCACCACGAATGTGGTGTCGCGCAGCAACGCCTCGTCGAGGTCGAAAGCCAACTGGTCGGTGGCGCTGCCGGAGCCCATGACGTGACAGTAGGGGCCGGCACCGACAAGAAATCCCATCGATGTCATTCCGTTATCCGGTTGCTGATCACCCGCACTTTTTTGTCGGTGGACGTCGCTAGCGTGCGCCTCAACCGATGAAGGAGTCAGAGATGAAGTTCGACAACGGGCCGGTCAAGATCGACTGCGACGACTGCGCGGTGCGCGGTCCCGGCTGCGGTGACTGCGTGGTCAGTGTTTTGCTGGGCGTGCCCGAGACACTGCTGGACGACGAGCGCCGCGCGCTCGAGGTGCTCGCCGATGCCGGCATGGCGCCGCGGCTGCGGTTGGTTCCGATCGGCCGACCCAAGGGAGGGGTGGGTACTCAAAACGAACAAAGTCAAGCACTACGGGCGTAGCGTGACGACCCTCACATTGTGATGCTGGTTAACGGGATCGGGGGACGGGCTGATAGATTGGCCATTCCCGTTGGACAACGCCGATGCCGTTTCGTAACCTATTCGAGACCTCACTGAGTTCGAAGCGGCTCGAACCCGCAGTTGAAGGACGCGAAATCTTGAGTCTCCACCGCACGCACCGCACCATTTGCGGTCTTAAACGACCAGTAGCCGGTGCGATCGCGGGGCTCACCATACTTGGTAGTGCCTTTGCGGGCAACGTCCAGGCCGATCCGGCGGACGACGCCGTAGCAAAGCTCAACGAGCTCTCGCGCCAGGCTGAGCAGACCACTGAGGCCATGCACGCCGCGCAGCTCGATCTGGACAAGAAGCTGGCTGCTGCCAAGGCCGCCGACAGCAAGCACGAGGCTGCGGCCGCCGCCGCGGAGGTCGCCAAGAACGACCTGGCTACCTACCAGGACTCGGTCGACAAGATTGCTGCAGCGCAGTACATGGGTGGCCGCACCGACGGCATCGACGCCATCCTCACCGCCGATTCCCCGCAGGGGCTGATCGACCAGCTCTCGGTCCAGCGCGTGATGGCCGGCGAGATGGCCGTGCAGATGGCCAACTTCCACAGCGCCTCCGACTCCGCCACCAAGGCCGAGGCCGACTCGGCCAAGCTGGCGTCCGAAGCCAAGACCGCGGCCGAGCAGGCTGCCGCCGTGCGTGCGGATCTGCAGTCGAAGCAAAGCAAGCTGCAGGTGCAGATCGCCATCGTCAAGTCCCGCTACACCGCGCTGACGCCGAGCCAGCGGCAGGCGCTGGCCGCCCTTCCGCCGGCTCCGGCCGCTGCGCCGCCCGCCCCGGCCCCGGACGGCCTCCCGCCGAACCCGGACGCGGTGCCGCCGGCCCCGGGCCAGGATCCGTCCATCAACGCCGCCGGCCCCAACCCGCCCGTCGAGGGTCTGCCCGCCCCGTCGGATGGCAGCGGCACTGCTGCCGGCGCCATCGCGGTGCAGGCCGCGCTGACCCGCATCGGCGACCCCTATGTCTGGGGTGCCGCGGGTCCCGGCCAGTTCGACTGCTCAGGTCTCGTGATGTGGGCGTTCCAGCAGGCCGGCATCTCGCTGCCGCACTCGAGCTACGCGCAGGCCGCCGGCGGACAGCCGGTGTCGCGCGACCAGATGCAGCCCGGTGACGTCGTGAGCTACTACTCCGACGCCTCGCACGTGGGCATCTACATCGGCGACGGCATGATGGTCCACGCCTCGACGTTCGGTGTGCCCGTGCGGGTGGCGCCGGTCGACAACGCGCCGATCTACAACGTGCGTCGCTACTGAGCGTCTCCCGTCGCGTAGTTCTCGGCCTTCTCGCCGCAGAGTCGGCTGCGGCCGCATTCGTGCTGAGCCGCGGCCATGCGGCTGACGTGCCGGCCGCCGCACCACCGTCCGTGCCACCGACGGCGCCACCGATGCCGACGGCGCCGACCACCATCCGGCTGGCCGATGGCCGGACCGCTGAACTGCTGGTCCTCGATCCCGGGTCGACGCTGCCGGGGCGCATCACCGCCGAACTCGACGGCGCGGCCGCCGCGGTCACCGCATTCTGGGGTGCCGACTGGCGCCGTCAGATCACCATCGTGACCACCGGCACCGACGAGGAGTTCCGGGCACTGGCCGGCGGGAAGGAAGAATTCGCCGCGGCCACCACCGTCGACCGCATCGTGTTCGCGCCCGGCGCCGCCGCGATGGGGCCCGGCGCGCTGCGAATCGTGTTGCGCCACGAGCTTTTTCACTACGCCTCCCGGCCCGTCACGGCAGCCGACGCGCCCTGGTGCCTGACCGAGGGCGTCGCCGACTACGTCAGCCGCCCGCGCACCCCGCGACCGGCGCCGGCCGGCATGGCGGTGCTGCCCACCAACGCCGACTTCCAGGTGGCCGGACCGGCGCTGTCGCTGGCCTACGACCGCGCCTGGTGGTTCGCCCGGTTCGTCGGCGCGCAGTTCGGCGATCCGGTCCTGCGCCGGCTGTATCTGGCGGCGTGCGGCGCCGGGCATCCCGACCTCGACACCGCGCTGACCGCCACCCTCGGCACGGATCGCGACGCGTTGACCGCTGCGTGGCAGCGGTGGCTCGCGGCCCGGGGCTGACGCGATAGCCTGACCGCGATGTCTCGGGTGCTGCTGTTGACCAACGATTTTCCGCCCCGCCGCGGTGGCATCCAGTCGTATCTGGAGAGTCTGGTCGGCGAGCTGCTCGTCCGCGGGTCGCACGAGCTGACGGTGTACGCCCCGAAATGGAAGGGCGCGCCGGAATACGACAAGGCCGCCGCGGCCGCCGGGTACGAGGTGGTCCGCCACCCGACGACGTTGATGGTGCCCGAGCCGACCGTCGCGCTGCGGATGCGCCGCCTCATCGCCGAGCACGACATCGACACCGTGTGGTTCGGTGCGGCCGCGCCGCTGGCGCTGCTGGCGCCGCTGGCCCGCGATGCCGGGGCGACCCGGGTGGTGGCCAGCACGCACGGGCACGAGGTGGGGTGGTCGATGCTGCCCGTCGCGCGAAACGCGTTGCGGCACATCGGAAACAACACCGACGTGGTGACCTTCGTCAGCCACTACACGCGGAACCGGTTCGCCGCGGCGTTCGGGCCGGACGCGGCGCTGGAATACCTGTCACCCGGCGTCGACGTCGACCGCTTCGTCCCCGATGAGGTGGCCCGCGCCGAGCTGCGGGCCCGGTACGGGCTGGGGCAGCGGCCGGTGATCGTCTGCCTGTCCCGTCTGGTGCCGCGCAAGGGACAGGACATGCTGATCCGGGCGCTGCCCGTCATCCGGCAACGGATCGACGGTGCCGCGCTGGTCATCGTCGGCAACGGGCCGTACCGCGACGATCTGCAGAAGCTCGCGCGCCGCTACGACGTCACCGACCACGTGGTGTTCACCGGCGGCGTGCCCGGCGACGAGTTGCCGGCCCACCACGCGATGGCCGACGTCTTCGCCATGCCGTGCCGGACCCGGGGCAACGGGCTCGATGTCGAAGGCCTGGGCATCGTCTTCCTCGAGGCCTCGGCGTGCGGCGTGCCGGTGGTCGCCGGTGACTCCGGCGGCGCACCGGAAACCGTCGTGGAAGGCAAGACCGGCCATGTGGTCGACGGCCGCGACGTCGAAGACATCGCCGCGGCCATCACCGACGTCCTGGCCAACCCCGACCTGGCCGCCGCGATGGGCGCCGCCGGCCGTCAGTTCGTCGTCGACAACTGGCAGTGGAAGCTCAAGGGCGAGCGGCTATCCGAGCTGTTGTAGCGCTCTTGTAGCGCTGCTCAGCTGTAGAGCGCCGCGATCTCGGCCGCGAACTTCTCGGCGACGACCTTGCGTTTGACCTTCAGCGTCGGCGTCAGCTCGCCGGTGTCCTCGGTGAAGTCGACCGGCAGAATCCGGAACTTCCGGATGGCCTCGGCCTTCGACACCGTCTGGTTGGCGTCGTCGACGGCCTTCTGGATCTCGGCGACCAGCGCCGCGTCCTCGGCCAGATCGCCCACCGATGCGCCGGCGTCCTTGTTGTTGCGCTGCTTCCAGCCCTCGAACGCCTCGGGATCGATGGTGATGAGGGCGGCGATGAACGGCTCCTGGTCACCCACGCACATGGCCTGGCTGATCAGCGGGTGCGCCCGCATGACGTCTTCCAGCGGGGCCGGGGCGACGTTCTTGCCGCCCGCGGTCACGATGATCTCCTTCTTGCGCCCGACGATCGACAGGTAGCCGTCGTCGTCGATGGCGCCGAGGTCACCGGTGTGGAACCACTCGTCAGTGAACGCCTCGTCGGTGGCGGTCGGGTTGTTCCAGTAGCCGCTGAACACCACGCCGCCGGACAGCAACAGCTCGCCGTCCTCGGCGATCCGCATGCTGTTGCCGGGCACCAGCTTGCCGACCGTGCCGACCTTCAACTCGCCGACCCGGTTGACGGTGATGGCGGCGCTGGACTCGGTCAGGCCGTAGCCCTCGTAGATGGTGACGCCGACGCCGCGGTAGAAGTGGCCCAGCCGGGCGCCGAGCGGGGCGCCGCCGGAGATGGCGCCGACGCAGTTGCCGCCGAGCGCGGCCTTGAGCTTGCCGTAGACCAGCTTGTCGAACACCGTGTGCTTCAGGTTGAGCAGCAGGCCCGGGCCGCCGGGGGTGTCCTGCGCCTTGCTCCATTCGATGGCCGTGTCCGCGGCGATCTGGAAGATCTTGCCCTTGCCGTCGTTGCGGGCGTTCTGCTCGGCGGTGTTGTAGACCTTCTCGAACACGCGCGGCACCGACACCACGAGCGTCGGCTTGAACACCCCGAGGATCGGCACCAGGTTCTTGATGTCGCTGGTGAAGCCGAGGGTCACCTGGTTGCTGAAGCCGGCCACCGCGACGGCGCGGGCCAGCACGTGCGCCAGCGGCAGGAACACCAGCAGCTTCTGACCCTTGGCGAGCAGGTCGGGGAAGCAGGCCTTGACGCCGCGCAGCTCCGACAGGAGGTTGGCGTGGGTCAGCTGGCAGCCCTTGGGGCGGCCCGTGGTGCCGGAGGTGTAGATCAGGGTGGCCGGATCGCTCGACTTGATGCCGGCCAGGCGGGCGTCCAGCTCGGCGCGGTCGACGCCGGCGCCGGCGGTGGCCAGCTGGTCGAGGGCGCCGCCGTCGATGACCAGCACCTCACCGAGCGCGGGCACCTCCGACCGGATGGACTCGATCTTGGCGGCGTGGGCGTCGGCCTCGGCGAACGCCAGCACGGCGCCGGAGTCGGCCAGCACGTGCCGGATCTGATCGGCGGCGGAGGTCTCGTAGATGGGCACCGTCACCGCGCCGATCGACAGGATCGCGAAGTCGATGATCGGCCACTCGTAGCGGGTCGCCGACAGCAGCACCACGCGGTCGCCGGGCTTGACGCCCTTGGCGATCAGGCCGAGGGCGGTGGCCCGGACCTGGGCGGCGACGTCGGCACTGGTGACGTCGGTCCAGGTGTCTCCGACCAGGCGCTGGATGGCTACGTGTTTGGGGTCATCGCGCTCGAGGGAGTACACCGGGGCGACGACGTTGTCGTATTCGCCGATGGTGAACGATGCGGGAACGCTGAACTCACGCACGGATGTGGCCTTTCGGGTCAGAGCAAAGCAGTACTGGCAGCAGTGCCGTGACAGCAATGCCGTGCTCAGCGTAGTCGGGTGCTTCATCACACTGTGGAGGCGTATGTGAAGCTGGTCGGGATGAACAGCATCCAGATCGCCGACGAGACCTTCGTGTGCGCCGACCCAGCCGCTGTCGGTGCCGCCGTGGCGAACCAGAGCAGCTGGCGGCGCTGGTGGCCGGACCTCAAGCTGACGGTCGTCGAAGACCGCGGTCCGGCGGGGCAGCGGTGGACCGTCACCGGTGCACTGACCGGGACCATGGAGGTGTGGCTGGAGACCGTCATGGACGGCGTCGTGCTGCACTACTTCCTGCACGCCGAGCCGACGGGCGTGTCCGGTGCCGCGCTGGCCGAGCTGAACCTGGCGGACCTCAACCATCGTCGCCGGGTGGCCGGCAAGAACATGGCTTTCGAGATCAAGACCGATCTCGAGCGGTCGCGCCCGGTGGGCGTATCCCGGTTGGCCTGAGCCCCGGCATCGCCCGGCCAGGGCCGGGCGCTGGCGGTACATTGAGAACTCGGCAGACGGGCGCACGACGCCCGCGCCGGCATCGTCAACTCGGGAAGTGGACACGTGGCTGACAAGACTGCGCAGACCATCTACATCGACGCCGACCCGGCGACCGTGATGGACGTCATCGCCGACATCGGCTCATATCCCGACTGGGTCGCCGAGTACCCGGAGACCGAGGTCCTGGACGTCTACGCCGACGGCTACCCGAAGACCGCCCGGATGGTCCTCGACGCCACGGTCCTCAAGGACACCATGGTGTTCACGTACCAGTGGCCCGCCGACCGCAAGTCGGTGAGCTGGTCCCTGGTGTCCAGCACCCTGCTCAAGGCGCTCGAAGGCACATACCGGTTGTCGCCCAAGGGTTCTGGCACCGAGGTGACCTACGAACTGTCGGTCGATCTGATGATTCCGATGATCGGATTGCTCAAACGCAAGGCAGAGCGCCGCCTGACCGACACGGCGCTCAAGGACCTCAAGAAGCGAGTCGAGTCTGAGTGACGCGGACCCTGCTGGGCGTGCCAGGATCAGTCTGTTCGTCGGTAAGGGTGGAGTAGGCAAGTCGACGGTGGCCACGGCCACCGCGGTGCGTGATGCCCGCGCCGGGCAGCGGGTCCTCATCGTGTCGACGGACCAGGCCCACTCCACGGGTGACGTGCTCGGCGCGGACGTCCCGCCGACCGGACTCCGGACGCCCACGCAGGTGCCCGTCGACGACGGCGCCGGCGTCGTGCTCGATGCCCTGGCGCTCGACACCCTGGCGCTGCTCGAGGCCAGGTGGCGTGAGGTGGCCGCGGTGCTGGTCGCCCGGTTCCCGGACTCCGATGTGGGAGACGTTGCACCGGAGGAACTTTCGGCGCTACCCGGGATTCAGGAGGTGCTGGGTCTGCACGAGTTCGCCGAGCTGGCGGCGTCGGGCAACTGGGACCACGTGATCGTCGACTGCGCCTCGACGGCCGACGCGATGCGGATGCTGACGCTGCCCGCCGCGTTCGCCCTGTACCTGGAGAAGGCCTGGCCGCGGCACCGGCGCCTGTCGGTCGGTCTGGCCGACGCCAAGACCGTCGCCATGGTCACGCTCGTCGAGCGACTCGCCGCCGCCACCGAGGCGCTGGGGGAGTTGCTCGACCAGCCGGACGTCACCGCGCACCTGGTGCTCACCCCGGAACGGGTGGTGGTGGCCGAAGCGGTGCGGACGCTGGCGTCGCTCACCCTGATGGGCGTGCACGTCTCGGAGCTGATCGTGAATCAGGTTCTGATCCAAGACGATTCGTACGAGTACGTGAACCTGCCCGCGCACCCCGCCTTCGACTGGTACGCCGAGCGCATCGCCGAGCAGCGCAGCATGCTCAGCGACCTGGATGCCGCCGTCGGTGATGTGCGCCTGGTGCTGGTGCCGCACCTGGCCGGCGAACCCATCGGGCCGAAGGCGCTGGGGGAACTGCTCGAGGCGTCACGGCTGCGGCACGGCGCCGCGCCGCCCGCGCCGCCGCGCCCCATCGTCGACCGCGAATCGGGCTCAGGATTGGATGCCGTCTACCGGCTGCGGATAGAATTGCCGCAAATCGACCCGGGGTCTCTGACGCTGGGCCGCGTCGACGACGACCTGATCATCGGCTCGGGTGGCACACGGCGCCGGGTCCCGTTGGCATCAGTCCTGCGCCGCTGCATCGTCATCGGCGCGTCGTTGCGCGGCTGTGAACTGACCGTCCGTTTTCGCCCTGACCCGGAGGTGTGGCCCAAGTGACGCACACCGATTTCGGGGCAGACGCTCTGGGCGACCTACCGGTGGACCTGCGGCTGCTGGCCCAGGCGCTTCTCGACAAGATCGACCCCGTCGTCCGCCTGTCCGTGGCCATGCTCGCCGACGGCGAGAACCCGAGCGACTGCAACCAGGTGTGGTGCCCGGTGTGCGCACTGGTCGCCCTGGCCAACGACGAACAGCACCCGATGCTGACGGCCATTGCCGAACACAGCACGACTTTTCTCGACGCGGTGCGCGCCGCGCTCGCCGACAAGGGGCCCGTCGGCCCGCACCCCGAGCCGCCGACGGACCCGTCCGGTCCGGGCGGCAGGCACCGCCAGGCCGACGATCCGGACGGCCCACCAGGGCCGGGTCGATACCAGTCCATTCCGGTATCTGTGGAGGAATGACCAGTCCGCTGCGGGCTGTGGTCGGGCCGACAGTCGGTGGGTAAAGTTGTCGGGGGCACCGTCCGGGGGCCCTCAGCGGGAGGTTCGATGTTCTTCTGGTTCTACAAGTACATCTTGATGGGCCCGTTGCTGCGCCTGCTGGGCCGTCCGAAAGTGACGGGGCTGGAATACGTTCCCGACGAGGGGCCCGTTCTGCTGGCCAGTAACCACCTGGCCGTCGTCGACAGCTTCTATCTGCCGCTGGTCCTGCGCCGCCGGATCTTCTTCCTGGCCAAGGCCGAGTACTTCACCGGTACCGGCATCAAGGGCAAGCTGATCAAGTTCTTCTACTCGTCGACCGGCCAGGTGCCGATCGACCGCACCAACGCCGATTCCGCGGCCGACGCACTGGCCGCCGCCGCCAAGATCCTCGACCAGGGCAAGCTGCTCGGCATGTACCCCGAGGGCACGCGCTCGCCCGACGGCAAGCTCTACAAGGGCAAGACCGGCCTGGCCCGCATCGCACTCGAGACCGGCATCCCCGTCATTCCCGTCGCCATGATCAATACCGACGTCGTGAACCCGCCGGGAAGCAAGATGTGGCACTTCGCGCGCGTCGAGGTGAAGTTCGGCAAGCCGATGGACTTCCGCCGCTTCGAGGGCCTGGCCGGTAACCGCTTCATCGAGCGCGCCGTCATCGACGAGGTCATGTACGAGCTGATGCGGCTGTCCGGCCAGGAGTACGTCGACCTCTACGCGGCCGACGTCAAAGAGGGCAAGACACCGCCGCCCGCGATCAAAGCCGGCTGAACACGCCACAACGCTGAGCCGAGGATTGCCGTCACCAAACGGCAGTCCTCGGCTTACGTGATTTCGTGGGCCGGCACGCCGCGTCGCCAACGTGACGCGGTGGCGGAAAATCGGCTCTCGGACCGCCGTGTCGTCACCGTCGCGCCGGCCGGGCCCCCGGCGCGGTCAGTTCGTCGCCGAGACCGGTGCGACGTGCTCGGCCGCGTCGGCTGACGGCGTGCCGCGGCCGGTGATGGTGCCCGCCGCGGCGATGACGGCCAGCGCCCACCACACGTACGAGCTGCCGATCACCTGACGCCACACCGTCGCGTCGACCTCGTGGTGCTCGGGCAGCAGCCGGATCGGCGTGAAGATCAGCAGGAACGCGCCGAGCGCGCTCACCGCGGCGAGCGTGGCACTGCGTTCGCGGTAGGCGATCACGGTGATGGTCACCATGGTCGGCAGGGCCCACACCCAGTGATGCGACCACGACACCGGCGACACCACCAGGCCGAACATCGCCACGCACATGAGAGCCAGCACCGGCTGTCCCGCGCGGAGCACCCGATGGGCCGCCCACACCGTCAGCGCCAGCACCGCGAAGCACAGCAGCACCCAGAGCACGAATCGCGGCGTCGCCGACATCCCGAACCGCGCCAGCGTGCCGGAGATGTTCTGGTTGGTGTTCAGCGTCGCGGTGCCGATGCGGTCGGTGTTGCGGACCGTCTTGGTCCAGTACTCCCACGAGTCGCCCCAGGCCAGCGCGAACGCGACAAGCGTGACCACGACCGACGACGCCACCGTGGTGAGCAGCGCGCGGAAATCGCGGCGCAGCAGGAAGTACAGCAGGAAGACGGCCGGGGTCAGCTTGAGGGCGATCGCCACGCCGAGCAGGACGCCGCGCGGCCACGGCGTACGGCGGGGGACGCAGTCGGCGATCACCAGCGTCATGAGGACGACGTTGATCTGACCGAAGTTGAAGTTGGACCGCACCGGTTCGAGGAACAGCACGGCCGGCCCGACGATGGCGACGGCAAGCCAGCAGCGGCGGGCCAGGGCCGATCCGCCGAGCCGCGACTGCGGCCAGACATCCAGCCGGGTCAGCACGATCACGATGGACACCAGCAACAACACGAACGTCGTCACCGTGATGGCCACGCTTGCCGCGGGCAGGGGGAGCCAGGCGAACGGCGCGAACATGATCGCGGCCAGCGGCGGGTAGGTGAACGGCAGGTCGATGCCGGCCTCGGTGCGGAAGATGGTGCTCTCGCTGTACAGCGGCGTGTTGTTCAGCCAGGCGCGGCCGCCCATGCGGTACACGTCGATGTCGATCCGGTACGGCGTATGACCCAGCAGCCGCCAGGCGCCCCATACCAACGTCAACATGGCCAGCAACTGCAACAGCAGCCAGGCCAGCCGTTGACCGGAGGAGGGCCACGACCAAGTTCCCATACGCATCTCGCCGGACAGCCTATCGGGGGGACCGGCGCGTCGACGCCCTGCGGGGCAGTGACACGCATGCACGGGCGTAAGTTTCTGCCCGTGCGGTCGCCCTTACCTACGGAGTTCGTATCGAGTGGGCGGCTGCCACTGTTGTGGTGCCTGATTGCGTTCATCCTGACGTTTTTCGTCACCCGCACCGTGGTCCGGTATATCCGGGCCCACGCCGACAACCCGGCGCCGCGCAAGTGGTGGCAGCCGCGCAACATCGGGCACGGCGGCCTGCACATCCATCACGCGGTGATCGGCGTGGTGCTGGTGATGGTGTCGGGCGTGACGATGGTGACGCTGGCGGTCGACGGCGGCGTCCCCGAATTCACCGTGGCGGCAATCTTTTTCGGTATCGGTGCAGCCCTGGTCCTGGACGAGTTCGCGCTGATCCTGCACCTGTCCGACGTGTATTGGGCCGAGGACGGCCGCACCTCGGTCGACGCGGTCTTCGTCGCGATCGCGGTGGCCGGCCTGCTGATCCTGGGGTTCAACCCGCTGTCGTTCTTCGACATCACCGTCTGGCGTGACGATCAGGACGTGGCGGCCCGCGTCATGGTCGTCGCGCTGGCCCTCATCACGCTCGCCATGGCCGTCATCGTGCTGCTCAAGGGCAAGGTGTGGACCGGTCTGATTGGGATGTTCATCACACCGCTGCTGGTCATCGGCGCAATCCGGCTGTCGCGACCGCACGCGCCGTGGGCCCGCTGGCGGTACACGAGCCGGCCGCGCAAGATGCACAAAGCGCTGGAACGCGAGCGGTGGCTGCGCCGGCCGGTGGTGCGGGCGAAGCTGTGGTTACAGGATGCGATCGCCGGTATGCCAAAGTTTCCCGACGACGCGGACGTGGACCAACAGCTCGACCGCGAGATCCACGCGGCACCCGCGCCGCCGGACCGAACGCCGACCGAGGTTGCCTGAATGAAGTTTTTTTACGACACCGAGTTCATCGACGACGGTCGCACCATCGACCTGATCTCGATCGGTGTGGCCGCCGAGGACGGGCGCGAGTACTACGCCGTCTCCTCGGAGTTCGACCCCGACCGGGCCGGCTCCTGGGTGCGCAAGAACGTGCTGCCGAAGCTGCCGTCACCGTCGTCGCAGGTGTGGCGGTCGCGGCGGCAGATTCGGTCCGAGCTCGAGGACTTCTTCAACATCGACGGTGACGAGCCGATCGAACTGTGGGCCTGGGTCGGCGCGTACGACCATGTGGTGCTGTGCCAGCTGTGGGGCCCGATGGCCGACCTGCCGCCGGCGATGCCGCGCTTCACCCGCGAACTGCGGCAGTTCTGGGAGGACTGCGGCAGCCCGCGGATGCCACCGCGGCCGCGCGATTCCCACGACGCGCTGGTCGACGCCCGACACAACCTGCACCGCTACCGGCTGATCGCCGAGATGATGACGGCGCCCCGGTAGCTCAGGTCACCAGGCCCGGAACGGCACGCTGGTGACGGTGGCGTCGTTCGGGCCGAACTGGACCGTCAGCTGCAGCGTCCACAGTCCCGGCCGCGGCGCGGTGGCATACGTGCTGTGCCAGTGACCGTCGGGACCCGCCGTGAAACGCACCGGCAGAGAGGCGATCTCGGCGCTCGACAGAGTGCCCCGCAGCCCGGTGGCACCGGGCACCGCGACGTCGATCGGGATGGCGCCGTGCCGCGTGGTGTCCAGATGCACCTGTGCCTGCCGACCCTCATCGAGTGCGGCGGTGGCGGTGAACGCGGGGCCGTACGTGGTGCGGGCGGGCGGCTCGCCGGTGAGCACCGTGGTCATGATCAAGACCAGCACCGCGAGCGCGGTCTCCCACGGTACGGTCCGGCGCAGCCGCTCCGGGGTGAGCCGGCGCCGGCCGAGGTAGGCCAGGGCGGCCATGAGCGTCACCAGGAAAACCTTGGCGCACAAGGCCATTCCGTAGCCGGTCGACCACAGTGACTCGATGGGCGACACCTGCCGCCAGGCCTGGTACTCGCCGGTGAGCAGGACCGCCGCGACGCACCCGAACGCCACCCGGGACCACCGCGGCAGCTCGTCGCTGCGCCGGGCGGGCAGGACCACCAGTGTCAGCACGGCCAGCCCGCCCAGCCACAGCGCCATGGCCAGCAGGTGGACGGTGGTGACGGTGATGGCGAGCCACGGGTCCGGACCGGCGGAAGCGTGACCGGAAGCGGCGACGCCGGCTGCGAGCGCCGTCGCAATCACGACGAACAGGGCAGTCCTGGCGCGGATGGTCGCCGCGAGCAGCACGAGCAGGGCCGCCTGCACGTAGAGCTGGACGTCGGGTCCTGTGGTGACGGCCTCGATGACGGTCGCCGCGGCCAGCAGCAGCCAGCCGATGCCGGCCAGGACACGCGTGCGGCGCAGCGCCAGTGCCCACCCCCACACCAGCCGGGCCGCCGCGAGCACGCCGACGCACAGCACCAGGCCGGTGTACGTCAGACCGCGGGAGACATCTGACGCCACCGACGACGCGGCGACGGGATGAACCTCCGGCGGCGCGTCCGGCGCCTGCTGCACGCCGAAGCTCACCGACCCGGACACCTCGTGTCCGTCGGCCGACATCAGCCGCCAGGTGGCCGAGTAGCTGCCGCGCGGCAGTTCCGGCGGCAGGTCCAGCTCGACGGTGGTGTTGCCCGCGCGCTGCCGGACCTCCCCGTCGACCCGGGCCCCGGCGTTCGAAATCACCTGGACCGCACCGGGAACCATGCGAACCGGCTCGTCGAAGGTCAACGTGACCCGGTGCGGCGCGGCCGCGAGCGTGGCGCCGTCGACCGGATCGCTGGAGACCAGGACGGCGTGCGCGTGTGCGAGGGGAGCCGGCAGCAGGAGCGCGAGCAGAGCCGCGAGCAGCGCTGCGACCGGCTTCAGTTCTCTAGTCGTGACTCGTCTTTCGTCGGGAAGCTGCCAGGTTAGCGATCCCCAGCAGCAGCGCGACCACCGACAGGGCCAGCGCCGTCAGGCCCGGCCAGGCGGGCGTCGCAGCGGCCGGGGCGGCGGCCGTGGGTCGGTCGTGGTCACCGCCGCCGGCGGGCTTCAGGTGCAGGGAGGGCGCTGGGTGCTCGGGCTCGGGCTGGCCGGGGTTGGCCTTCTCGTTCCAGTTGACCGTCTTGCCGTCGCTGTAGGTCTGGACAGCGGGCAGCGTCAGGGTGTTGACCTTGGGCAGCGGGCCTGCCGAGATCGCGAAGACGTTGAACTGATGCGGCGGGATGGGCGTGTCGGGGGCGGTGGCCTTCCACTCGACCGACGAGACGTACTCGGTGACCTCGGCACCGTCGTCGTCCTTCTGCGGGGTGGGCAGCTTCTTCTTGGTGAGGGTGGCAGTCCAGCCGGCCTTCTGCTGTGTGCTGACCGAGATGATCGGCTGGTCGTCGGGCAGTACGACCAGCAGGCCCGTGGTCGACGCGGTGTCCGACTCGGTCGGCACGCGGAAGTTCAGGACACCCCAGCCACCCTGGGTGGCGTCGCCGGTCACCTTGACGTGGGCGGCGGCCGGTGCGGCCAGGGCGACGGCGCAGGCCGTCGTCGCGGTGATGGCGGCGATGGTCCGGATCAGCTTGGGCATGTTGTCCTTTCGAGAGGGTCAGACGGCCATGACGGCGAAGGCGGCGCTCATGCCGAGCGCCATGAGCAGGTCGGCGTACGGGCGCTTCGGCCCGCGCACCAGCAGGTAGAACCACCACAGCGCGGCGGCGCAGAATCCGATCGCGAGCACGATGCACACCACGGTGAACCAGCCGGGGGGAGTCACCGCGACGGCGCCGTGGCCGAGGTGGACGTTGTGGTGACCGGAGGCTTGGGCCCCCGAACCGGCCGCAGCCACCGGAACGCCGGCATTCGGCGCCATCAGCAGGCCCATCAGTGCCATCGCGGCCATCATCGTGCAGTGGTAGACGGGGTGCGGTAGCTCGAAGCCGAACAGCGCGAGGTAGGCGAAGTACAGCGCGCCGGCGGTGAACACCAGCACGTACAGCAGCGGCGACACCTGCATGCCGGCCGGCCACAGCATCGCGATCATGCCCACCGAGGCCAGCGCATGCAGCACCCCGACGCCACGCTGTCCGGGCACCCGCCGTCCGGCACCCACGAACAGCAGCGCGGCCACCGCGAACACGGCAGTCAGCGCCCAGCGCAGGGCAGAGTCGGCGATCACGCTGTCATTGGTCGTACGAAAGGGGGCTTCAGTTCCCGGCGGGCTTGAACCGCATGTCGGGCTGGGACCGCTCCAGCGGCGTCAGCACCACACCCAGCCAGCAGACGGCCAGCACCGCGGCAGCGACGAAACCGGCCAGCGGCCACCACACCGAGACTCGCGCCGGTGACGTCTGGCACCACCAGACCGCGCCGAACCCGGCGGCCGTGGCCACGCCCGACAGGTACAGCGCCGCGCAACAAACGCGAAACCGCTTGCGCCACAGCGCCGTTGCCGATGCAACCGCGGCCAGCGTGAACAGGATGGCGACGACCTTCAGTACCCACCGATGTGATTCCGACCAGCTGACCCCGGCAGACAGCACCAGCACGACGACCGCGACAGCGGTGGGGTAGCGGCGGGCAGGACCGATCCAGACCTCGTCGAACACCCGGCGCCCGATGGCGCTCAGGGTGTGCTCGAGGTCGATCGCATGGCGGGTGGACAAGCCGAACTCCGTTCAGTCTGTTGACCAGTTTCGCAGAGTTGGTCGGGCAGGTGGCGGCCCGGGTTCCGCGGCGACTCAGCCCGCGCTCTGGTCCTGGTTGCCCGCCCGCAGCAGGTCGTCGCGGGCCCGGGCGACCCGGGAGCGGATGGTGCCGACGGGGCAGCCACAGATTTCGGCGGCCTCGGCGTAGGACAGGCCCAGCACCTGGGTCAGCAGCAGCGCCTCCCGGCGGTCGGCGTCGACGCCGTCGAGCAGCATGCGGATCTCGACGATGTCCTCGAACCGGGCGGTCGGCTGGTGCATGTCGATGACGGTCTCGGGCTCGATGGCGGCGCTGCTGCGCGGCCGGCACTGCTTGCGCCGGATGTGGTCGACGACGACGCGGCGCGCGATCGACAACAGCCAGGTGCGGGCCGTCGACCGGCCGCGGAACCGCGGCAGCGAGCCGAGGGCACGCAGGTAGGTCTCCTGCGTCAGATCGTCGGCGCTGCCGGGCTCGTCGAGGTAGGCGACAGTGCGCCAGACATCGCGCTGGGTAGCCTTGATGAACTGCTCCAATGCGGCGCGATCGCCCCGGCCGGCCGCCAATGCGAGGCGGGTCACCTCGTCGTCGTCGCCGCGGCTGTTCACAGGCCGACCATATGCGACGGTTGCCGGGAACTCACAGCCGGGCACGTCCGACCATTGATTTGGTAGCCCGCACAGCGCAGGACACGACCGGGGGACAATAGGAGGATGATGACGGCCAGCACAGCGGTCGGCAGCGCGGTCGACGCTGCCGCAGCTGCCGACGACAGTGCGGCCGCGCGCCGGGTGCAGCTCGACGTGACCGGCATGACGTGCGGCGCCTGCTCGGCGCGGGTCGAGCGGACGCTCAACAAGATGCCGGGTGTCCGCGCCTCGGTGAACTTCGGCACCCGCGTGGCCACGGTCGACGCCCTTCCCGAGATCGCCGATTCCGACCTGTGCGACGCGATCCGCAAGGCCGGTTACGAAGCCGAGCCCCGCTCCGGCGTGATCGCCGGCGACCGCGACGACGAGGATCTTTCGCACGCCCACTACCTGCTGCGCCGCCTGCTGGTGGCCGCGGTGCTGTTCGTCCCGCTCGCCGATCTATCGGTGATGTTCGCCGTCGTCCCCAGCACCCGTTTCACCGGTTGGCAGTGGGTGCTCACGGCGCTGGCGCTGCCGGTCGTGACGTGGGCCGCCTGGCCGTTCCACCGCGTCGCGTTGCGCAATGCCCGCAATCGCGCGGTCTCCATGGAGACCCTGATCTCGGTCGGCGTGTCCGCGGCCACGGTCTGGTCGCTGTACACGGTCTTCTTCGGACACCACGCCACCGAGGCCACCGGCATCTGGCAGGCGCTGGTCGGCAGCGACGCGATCTACTTCGAGGTCGCCGCCGGCGTCACGGTGTTCGTGCTGGCGGGCCGCTACTTCGAGGCCCGCGCCAAGTCCAAGGCGGGCAGCGCGCTGCGGGCGCTCGCGGCCCTCAGCGCGAAGAACGTCACGGTCCTCCTCGCCGACGGGACCGAAATGGTCATCCCGGCCGAGGAACTCGCCGAGCAGCAGAAGTTCGTGGTGCGGCCCGGTCAGACCATCGCGGCCGACGGACTCGTGGTCGAGGGCTCGGCCGCCGTCGACACCAGCGTGATGACGGGCGAGGCCAAGCCGGTGCGGGCGACGCCCGGCAGCAGCGTCATCGGCGGCACGATCGTGCTCGACGGACGCCTGATCGTCGAGGCCGCCGCGGTCGGCGCCGACACCCAGTTCGCCGGCATGGTGCGGCTGGTCGAGGAAGCGCAGGCGCAGAAGGCCGAGTCGCAGCGCCTCGCCGACCGCATCGCCTCGGTGTTCGTGCCGTGCGTCTTCGCCATCGCCGCGCTGACCGCGCTGGGCTGGGCGCTGGCCGGGGCCGGTCCCGACAAGGTTTTCGCGTCCGCGCTGGCGGTCTTGGTCATCGCGTGCCCGTGCGCGCTGGGCCTGGCCACGCCGACGGCGATGATGGTGGCGTCCGGACGCGGCGCCCAGCTCGGCATCTTCCTGAAGGGGCACCGCTCGCTCGAGGCGATCCGGGCCGTCGACACCGTCGTCTTCGACAAGACGGGCACCCTGACCACCGGGCACCTGGCCGTCACCGCGGTCACGGCTGCCGACGGCTGGGAGTCAGACGACGTGCTGGCCCTCGCCGCGGCGGTGGAGTCGGCGTCCGAACACGCGGTCGCGGTGGCCATCACCACGTCGGCGCCCGAGCATGCGGAAGTTGTTGATTTCCAGGCTGTTCCCGGTCGCGGCGTCGTCGGCACGGTGGGGGAGCGCGAGGTGCGCATCGGCAAGCCGTCCTGGGCGGCCGGCCGGGCCGCGGTGCCCGCGGCCCTCGCGGAAGCGCGGCGCGGCGCGGAATCCCGCGGCGAGACAGTGGTTTTCGTGGCCGTCGACGACGAGCTGTGCGGTGCCATCGCGGTCGCTGACGCGGTGCGCGAATCGGCGGCGGGTGCCATCGCCGCGCTGCACGAGCGTGGGCTGAAGACCATCCTGCTGACCGGCGACAACCCGGCGGCCGCCGCCGCGGTGGGGGCCGCGGTGGGGATCGACGACGTCATCGCCGATGTGCTGCCGGACGGCAAGGTCGACGTCATCCAGCAGCTGCGCGACCGCGGCCGCATGGTTGCGATGGTCGGTGACGGCATCAACGACGGCCCGGCGCTGGCCTGCTCGGATCTGGGCCTGGCCATCGGCCGCGGCACGGACGTCGCGATCGGCGCCGCCGACATCATCCTGGTCCGCGACAGCCTGGATTCGGTGCCGCAGGCCCTGGACCTGGCCAAGGCGACCATGCGCACCATCCAGTTGAACCTGGTGTGGGCCTTCGGCTACAACATCGCCGCCATCCCGGTGGCCGCCGCCGGGCTGCTGAACCCGCTGATCGCCGGCGCGGCGATGGCCTTCTCGTCGTTCTTCGTGGTGTCGAACAGCCTGCGGCTGCGCAACTTCAAGTGATTCGTGCACGATTTTCCGCGCGTGACGCGGAAAATCGTGCACGAATCACTTGTTGACGTCGGGACTACTGCTGGCCGCGCTGGCGGGCCAGCTCGCGCAGCATCGCGTTGTAGGCATCCAGGTCGTCGTCGGCATAGTCCGCGTCGGCGTGCCGGTCGGCGCGGGAGGCGGCGCGGCGATCCTGCCGCGCCCACTGTGCCACCAGGGCGATGACCACCAGGATCACCGGCAGTTCGCTCGAACCCCACGCGATGGCGCCGCCGAGGTGCTGGTCGGCGCCGATGCTCGACAGCCACGGCAGGCCGACGAACTTGTAGAACGGTCCGCCGATGGTGTCGGTCATGGTCATGGTCGCGATGCCGAAGAACGCGTGAAAAGGCATGACCGCGAACAACAATCCGAGCCGGCCGAGGAACGGCAGGCGCTTGGGGCCCGGGTCGATGCCGATGATGCCCCAGTAGAAGAGGTAGCCGACCAGCAGGAAGTGCACGCTCATCAACTCGTGGCCCCAGTGGTAGCGGACGAGCGTGTTGAAGATCGGGGTGAAGTACACCGCGTACAGCGACGCGACGAACAGCACGAACGCCACGATCGGATTCGACAGGGCGGCGGTGACTTTCGAGTGCACGAGCCACAGGATCCATTCGCGGGGTCCGGGCGGGGCGCCCTCGCCGGCCGGGGGCAGGGCGCGCAGCGCCAGGGTCACCGGGCCGCCCAGCACCAGGAGCACCGGCACGAACATGTTGAGCGTCATGTGCTCGCCCATGTGGACGCTGAACATCGCCGAGCCGTAGGCCCGCACACCCGAGCTACTGGTGAAAAGCAGTGCCGCGCAGCCGATCAGCCACGCGAGCAACCGGCCCACCGGCCACTCGTCGCCCCGGCGCCGCAGCTTCAGGTAGGCGTAGAGATAGGCGCCGGCAAGCACCAGCGCACCGATGCCGATGAAGGTGTCGAACCGCCAGACCGTCAGCAGCCGAACCACATTCGGCGGGTCGGGCAGCTCGTAGCCGAGGAAGACGTCCCAGGTCGTGTACTTGTGGTGCAGCAGGCGCGGCGCGGTTTGCACCGCCATCGCGGACACCGCGGCGAGCGCGGTGAGCGCGGGCAGGCAGGTGGCCAGTCGGGACGGCTTGGCGCGGCGCAGCGCCGCGGCATCGGTGATCCACGACGCCGCCAGCGCGATCGCCGCGACGATGGCCCACCGTCCGTAATCGCTGCCCGTCAGTCCGGGCGGGCCGAGTTGTTCGGCCAGCAGCAGCACGCCGTAGATCAGGGCCGCGGTGCCGCAGGCCACCTGGATGATCAGCACGCGCCGGTAGAGGTCGGCGGCCGGCGGGCTGATGACGGCCGCGATCTTGGTACCGGCCAGCACGGCCAGCGCCACCGCGAACACGATGACCGCGCTGGTCGTGTAGTCGTGGTCCGGCCCTTCGCTGGCATTGCCGGTCACCGGCAGCGCCAGGACGCCGATCACGCTCGGGAGCAACAGCACGACCATGGCGATCCACCGCACGCTGAACCGCAGCGTCAGCGCCACGAGGGCGGCGCACAGGGTGGCGGCGATCCAGCCACGGGCCATCTCGGACGCGCCGATGGCCTCACCCAGCCGGCCGCTCTCGACCAGCCGCAGGGCCGGCGCGCCGGCGTCGGTCGCTGCCTGCACCACCACCATGAACGCCGCGGCGACCAGCCAGACCAGCGAAACCCGTTCCAGCACAAGGTGGATGCGGTAAGTGGGCGGGTCGATGACGCCCTTGGAGTCGGGCCGGGCGGTGGTCACGATGTACAGCAGGCCGCCGAGGCAGATCGCGGCGGCGAGGACGGCCGTGAAGTAGCCGACCGGTTCGGCCACAGCGGTGAACGTGCCGGGGTAGCTGTCGCCGGTCGCGACGAAGCGCTGGTCGCTCGAGATGAGTGCGTAGGTGACCAAGGCGGCGACCGCGGCCAGATAACCCAACAGCGGCAGCGTGATCCTGCCCGCCCGGTCCGAGCCCATCGAAATACCGGCCTTCCACCTGAAGAACTGATCACGCCCAGTCTACGACCAGGTGTCGTAGAAATTTTCCGGGCGCAGGAACTCCTGGCGCCGCGGGCCGACCAATACAAGTTGTGAGTCACACCCAACTGCCCGAATCGGACGTTGCCGTCGCGTCCGATCCGTCGGCGTGGAAGCGCTTCCGCCCGGCATTGCTGCGGCTGCACTTCTACGCCGGCCTGTTCGTCGCGCCGTTCATCCTGATCGCCGCCGTCACCGGGCTGCTGTACGCGGTGATACCGCAGATCGACAGTGCCGTGTACCGGCACGAGCTCACCGTCGACCACGTCGGCGACCGGCAGCTGCCGCTGACCGCCCAGCTGTCGGCCGTCCGTGCCGCGCACCCGGAGGGCACCGTCACCAGCATCCGGCCGCCGGCCGCGCCGGACGAGACGACGCAGGTGACGCTCGCGGTCGACGACGTCCCCGCCGACTACGCGCGCACGGTGTTCGTCGACCCGTATACGGGCGCGGTCCGCGGCGCCCTGACCACCTACGGCCAGTGGCTGCCGGTGCGGGCCTGGTTCGACGAACTGCACCGCAACCTGCACCTCGGGGCCTTCGGCCGGAACTACAGCGAGCTGGCGGCCAGTTGGTCGTGGGTGATCGCCGGTGTGGGTCTGCTGCTGTGGATCGGGCACAACCGGGGACAGCCGCGGCGGCTCGTCGTCCCGGATGTGCGGGCGACCGGGCGACGTCGGCTGCTGTCGTGGCACGGCACCCTCGGGGTCTGGATTCTCGCGGCGGTCGCGCTGCTGGCGGTGTCGGGCATGACGTGGTCGCGGTTCGCGGGGGAGAACGTGGCCCAGTTGCGGACGCAGCTGAGCTGGACCAGCCCGTCCGTCGACACCGCACTGCCGGGGCAGGCCGCCGGCGCGACGCTCGATGAGGCCACCGCGCTGCGCGGCGCCGACGCGGCGCTGCAGGTCGCCCACGATGCCCACCTGCGGACACCGATGTGGATGTATCCGCCGACGACGGCCGGCCAGGGCTGGCAGGTCGCCGAACGCAAGCGTGACTGGCCGACGCAGTACGACGCGATCGTCGTCGACCCCACCACGAACGCCGTGACGGCGCGCCTCGACTTCGCCGAGTGGCCGCTGATGGCCAAGATGACCGACTGGGTCATCGACCTGCACATGGGCGTGCTGTTCGGCTTGGTCAATCAGCTGGCGCTGATCGCGGTCGCTCTCGCCATGATCGTCGGGATCGTGCTGGGATACCGGATGTGGTGGCGACGGCGGCCGACCCGCGGCGCCGGTTTCACCCTGCCGACCGGGCAACGGCGCGGTGCGCTGTCGGCGCTGCGGCCCTACGAGGCGGCGCTGCTGGTGCTGGTTCTCGCCGGTGTCGGGTGCTTCGCCCCGTTGTTCGGCCTCACGCTGGCCCTGTTCGTCATGGTCGACGTGGCACTGGGCTGGCGCCGCCGGCGGCAGGCGACGCGGTGATCGCGGACATCTGGCTCCGGTTGCTCGTCACCGGGCTGTTCCTGTTCAGCGCGGCCCAGTGCGTCTACGCCCTCGTCACGGCCCGCGAGAACCGGACGTGGGCCGACCAGACCAGCCGCGCGCTGCACCTGGTGATGGCCGTGGCGATGCTCGTCATGGCGTGGCCGGCCGGGATGGGCGTGCCCAACCGGCCGCCGCTGGTGTTCTTCCTGCTGGCGGCCGGCTGGTTCGCGGTCCTCTTGGTGGTGCGCTCCGGCCATCGGGTGGCCGACGGCTATCACGCGGTGATGATGCTGGCGATGGCGTGGATGTACGCCGTGATGGACGGGCGGGTGCTGCCCGGTCAGTGCGCCGGGACCGCGGCCGAGGCGTCGCAGTCGGCGTCGTCGATGCCGTCCATGCCGGGCATGGACATGTCCGGGACGCCGGCGCATGCGGGCCCGATGGGCGGCTGCGGGCACCCGTCGGCGTGGGTCGACGCCGTGAACTGGGTGGTCACCGCGTTGTTCGGGGCCGCTGCGTTGTGGTGGGCCATCCGCTACTTCACGGTGCGGCAGGAGCCCCCCGACGCCCCGGCCCGCCTGTGGTTCGCCGTGGCGTGCCAGGTCATGGCGGCGGCCGGCATGGCGATCATGTTCGCCGTGATGATCTAGGCCGCATTGCCGTCGGTGGGCCACAGGTGGCCCCGGCGGCGGCCGCGGGAGGCGTTGTCCGGCAGCGTGATGTCGTCGAGCGTGGGTGCCGCGTCGCGGTCCGGCCGCGGCGGCTCGCCGGCATGGCGGCGCCACACCAGCACCGTCAGCACCACCCCGGCCAGCGCCGGCAGATGGCTCAGCATGCGGACCGCACCGACTGCTCCGGTCAGTCCGTCGACGACGACGTAGCCGGTGAGCACGAGGGTGAACACGCCGCCGACGATCGCCAGGCCCATCGCCGCGGTCGGGCGGGCGGCGGCGACCAACATGCCGACGCCGAGTGCGACGGACCACGCCGTCGACTCGTTGACCACATGTCCGCCCGCGGCATGCCCGACGTGCACGCCGATGCTGACGCCCGCCGCCTGCAGCACGGCCAGGACGATCTGGATGGCGCCCACCACCGCGAGGCCGATGCGCAGCCAGTCGAGGCCGGGGCGGGTTTCGGGGAGCGCGGTCTGCGAGACCGTGTCGGCCACGGCGGTGATCCGGGTGCGGTCGGCGGCGATCAGCCCGCGCAGCAGCTGCATCTGGCTGTCCAGCTCGTCCTGCCACTGCCGGCACTCGGGGCAGGACGCCAGGTGCTCGTCGACGCGGCGCGCGGGGACGGGTTCGTGCTCGCCGTCCATCCGCGCGGACAGCGCCTCCCGGGCAATCTCGCACTCCACATCGTCAATAGTCGCGCACCGGGCCCGGTTTTCTCCCGGCAGTCCCGAATCCGTAGATCGGTGCCGTTTTGGTGGGTAAATAGTCGCTGGTCGGCGCCGGTACCATAGACACGTGAACTGGACCGTCGACGTACCCATCGACCAGCTGCCCGAGCTGCCCCCGCTGCCCGAGGACCTGCGCACGCGCCTTGCCGACGCGCTGTCCCGTCCGGCCGCGCAGCAGCCCAGCTGGCCTGCGGACCAGGCTGCTGCGATGCGCAAGGTGCTCGAGAGCGTGCCGCCCATCACCGTGCCGTCCGAGATCGAGAAGCTCAAGCTGCAGCTGGCCGACGTGGCGCAGGGCAAGGCGTTCCTGCTGCAGGGCGGTGACTGCGCCGAGACGTTCGTCGACAACACCGAGCCGCACATCCGGGCCAACATCCGGACCCTGCTGCAGATGGCCGTCGTGCTGACGTACGGCGCCAGCATGCCGGTGGTCAAGGTGGCCCGCATCGCGGGGCAGTACGCCAAGCCGCGTTCGTCGGACACCGACTCGCTGGGCCTGACGTCCTACCGCGGCGACATGGTCAACGGTTTCGACCCGGATCCCGCGGTGCGCGTGCACGACGCGTCGCGCCTGGTGCGGGCCTACGCCAACGCGAGCGCCGCGATGAACCTGGTGCGGGCGCTGACCTCGTCGGGCCTGGCGTCGCTGCAGCAGGTGCACGAGTGGAACCGTGAGTTCGTGCGGACCTCGCCGGCGGGTGCCCGGTACGAGGCGCTGGCGGCCGAGATCGACCGCGGCCTGAACTTCATGACGGCCTGCGGCGTCAACGACCGCAACCTGCAGACCGCCGAGATCTACGCCAGCCACGAGGCCCTGGTGCTCGACTACGAGCGCGCGATGCTGCGGCTGTCCACCGAGTTCGACGAGCCGCGCCTGTACGACCTGTCGGCGCACTACGTCTGGATCGGCGAGCGCACCCGTCAGCTCGACCACGCGCACATCGCGTTCGTCGAGACCATCGCCAACCCGATTGGCATCAAGATCGGCCCGACGACGACGCCCGAGATGGCGGTCGAGTACGTGGAACGCCTTGACCCGCACAACATTCCGGGCCGGCTCACGCTGGTCAGTCGAATGGGCAACGGCAAGGTGCGCGACGTGCTGCCGGGCATCATCCAGAAGGTGGAGGCCTCCGGCCACCAGGTCATCTGGCAGTGCGACCCCATGCACGGCAACACCCACGAGAGCTCGACGGGCTACAAGACCCGCCACTTCGACCGCATCGTCGACGAGGTGCAGGGCTTCTTCGAGGTGCACCGCGCGCTGGGCACCCACCCGGGCGGCATCCACGTCGAGATCACCGGCGAGAACGTCACCGAATGCCTTGGTGGCGCGCAGGATATCTCCGACGACGACCTGGCCGGCCGCTACGAGACGGCCTGCGACCCGCGCCTGAACACCCAGCAGAGCCTGGAGTTGGCGTTCCTCGTCGCGGAGATGCTGCGCGACTAGCTGCACCCCGCCGAATGGCCACCCGGCGCATGGTTTTCACCCGAAACCCGTGCGGCAGGTGGCCATTCGGCGTTTCTAGAACAGCCCGTCGATGTTGGTGCCGAGGGTCCACGCGCCGGCGGCGACCAACGCGGTCAGCGTCAGCACCGCGATGAGCCAGAACAGCACGGCGCGCCGCGACCGCTGCCGCGCCCAGGCGAAGTCGTCGAGGTCGATCCCGGCGAATTGTTTTGTCACCACCGGTGATTCGAGCAGTGCGGGGTCCATCGCGGGGTCCATCGTGAACTGCAGGGTGTGCTGCGGTGCCGGCTTCGGGGCTGCCGCCCGGCCCGTCGCGACCGTGGTGCGCTCGGCCCGGCCGCGCTGTGCGGCCGCCGCGGTGTGTTGCGCCGAGTTCGTCGGTGCCGGCACCCGGAATTCGGGCAGACCGAGGTCGGTGACGATCGCGGCGAGTTCGGCCGCCATGTCGCCGGCATCCAGGTAGCGGTCGTCGGCCAGGCGGGCCGTCGCGCAGGCCACCAGGTCGTCGAATTGCTTTGGCACACCGGCGATTGCCGAACTCGGCGGCGGCACGTCCTGGTCCAGCCGCTGATAGGCGACGCTGAGCGGATTGTCGCCGGTGAACGGCGTGGTGCCGGTCAGCAGCTCGTAGGCCAGGATGCCGACGGAGTAGACGTCGCTGCGCGGATCGGCGTCGCCGGTGCTGACCTGTTCGGGGGAGAGGTACGCCGCGGTGCCGAGGATGACGCTCGTCGACGTGATCTTGGCCTCAGCGACGGCACGCACGAGCCCGAAGTCGGCGATCTTGACCTCACCGCTGTCGGAGATCAGGACGTTCTCTGGCTTGATGTCGCGGTGCACCAGGCCGGCCTCGTGAGCCACTGCCAGGCCGTCGAGCATCGGAGCCAGCACGGCCGCCACGGCGTGCGGCGGCATCGGGCCACGCTCGCGCAGCAACTCGCGCAGCGTTCCGCCCTCGACGAGTTCCATGACCAGGAACGGGTGCCGGCCGTCGAATCCCTGGTCGTAAACCGCCACCAGCCCAGGGCTTTTCAGGCCGGCGGCGGCGCGGGCCTCGCGCTGGAAGCGCGTCAGGAACTGCTGATCGCCGGAGTACCGCGAATCCATGACCTTGAGTGCCACCAGGCGGTCGAGCCGGGTGTCCAGGCCGCGGTACACCGTGGACATGCCGCCACTGGCGATCGGTGCATCCACGCGGTATCGCCCGTCCAGCACCGCACCGATAAGTGGGTCCGGTTGTCGGGATGGCTGCACCTGGCAATCGTACGGCTCTAGAATCTCCTGGGTGAGCAGCATTCCGGCCGCCGAGGACGTTATCGATCCCGATGAAGCGGTCTACGACCTTCCCACAGTGGCATCGATGCTGGGTATCCCGGTGACCAAGGTGCACCAGCAGCTGCGGGACGGACACCTCCTCGGAGTGCGCCGGAACGGTGCCATCGTGGTGCCCAAGATCTTCTTCGACGCCAAAGGGCACGTGGTCAAGCAGCTGCCGGGCCTGCTCGTCGTGCTGCGCGACGGTGGCTACCACGAAACCGACATCGTGCGGTGGCTGTTCACCGCCGACGAGTCGCTGACGCTGACGCGCGACGGCACCACCGAGCGCGTCGTCAACGCGCGTCCGGTCGACGCGCTGCATTCGCACCAGGCCAGGGAAGTGCTGCGGCGCGCCCAGGCTATGGCGTACTAGCCGGCTCGGCAGCCGTCGTCTTCGGCTCCGGCGCGTGGGCCAGTGAGTACCACGCGGCCACAGCGCATCCCGTCGCCAGGATGACGTGCAGCCACGAGTACATGCCGTGCGATCCGTCGGGTTTGAAGATCACCATGATCCAGGTCGAGAACCCGGCGATCGCGGCGACGGCCGAGCGGCTCTGCGCCAGCGCCGAGACGATCGCCAGCGGCCAGGTGTAGTACCAGGGCAGCGCGGCGGGCACGAACAGCACCACGACGGCCATCACCAGCGCGATGCCGATCAGCGCTTCCCGGTCGGTGTGCCGGAATCGCCACCACAGCAAGGGCAGTGAGATCGCGATGATCGCGATACCGATGATGCGGGTGACGTCCAGCACCGCGTAGAAGCTGACGGTGGTGAACAGTCCGCCGATGGCGTGGATCAGGTTGGCCACGGCCGTCGGGATGGTCAGCCAGTTGACGATCTTGACCGAACCGGCCAGTGCCGTAAGCCAGCCGAGCCCGACGCCGGCCGCCACCGTCACCACGGCGAACACGACGGTGAAGATCGCGCCCGACGCCGCGGTGGCCGCCAGCCACGCGCGGACCTGGCCCCACGGGTGCCGTTCGCGCAACTGGCGCATCCAGACCCACACCATGAACGGAAGTGCCAGTCCCGCGGTCGCTTTCACCGCCACCGCGAGGGCGATCACGCTGACGCCGGCGATCGGATGCCGTTCGAAGGTCAGCGCGATGGCGGCCATCATCAGGCCGACCATCAGCATCTCGTTGTGGACGCCACCCATGAGATGGATGATCACCAGCGGGTTGAGGACGCAAATCCACAGGGCGGCAGCGCTGTTGGCGCCGACGTGGCGGGCCACTCGGGGCGCCGCCCAGATCAGCATGACCAGGCCGGGCAGCATGCACAGCCGCAGCAGCATGGTGCCCTCGACGACGTGGTCGCCGACGATCATGGTGACGAACTTGGCCACCAGGATGAAGGCCGGTCCATAGGGCGCGGTGGTGGTGGTCCAGATGGGACTCACGTTGTCCAGCAACGAGTTCGGGTTGTCGACCGGGCCGACGAGGTAGGGATCGAGGCCGTCGCGCAGCAGCGCGCCCTGCGCCAGGTAGGAGTAGGTGTCACGGCTGAACACCGGCACGCTCAGCAGCAGCGGCGCCAGCCAGAAGCCGGTCGTCGCGATCATGGTGTAGTCGGTGGCGGTGCGGTCCACGACGCGCCGGCCCAGCGCCAGCCAGGCGATCAGCATCAGGGCCACGCCGGTCCACAGCAGGATCGACGACAGCACCAGCCCGTGGCCGAACCGGAACCACGACAGGTGCATCGATTCCAGCAGGGGATCGTGCTGCCGGGTGCTGCCGGCGCCCAGGCCGCCCAGGGCGATCAGGATGGCGCCGGCGAAGCCGAGCAGCGCGGGGCGGCCCTCGTCGGATCGCCCGAACACGGTGAGCCGGGCCAGCGCCCCTGGAGCAGTGGTCGAGGTCGACATCGTGGCCTACGCGGACCGGTTGGACGCCCGCCGGGCGAGCTCGGTGAGGCCGGCCTTGGCGCCCTCGTCGATGGGGGCGGCGGCGAGGGCGTCCAGTCCACGTTGGGTGAGCAGCGTGATGCGCTGCTCGACGGCGCTCAGTGCACCCACGGCCTCGATCACGCCGCAGAGTTCGCCGACCTGGCCGTCCGTCAGATCGGTGCCGATCAAGTCCCGCAGCAGGGCCGCCGCGGCCGGGTCGGAGGTCTCGGCCAGTTCCACGGCCTCGGCCAGCAGCACGGTGCGCTTGCCCGAGCGCAGGTCGTCACCCGACGGCTTGCCCGTGACGGCCGGGTCGCCGAACACCCCGAGCACGTCGTCACGCAGCTGGAACGCGATGCCCAGGTCGGTGCCGACCGCGTGGAAGATTTTCTGCACGTCGGGCCGGTCGGCGGCGGCCGCGGCGCCCAGCTGCAACGGCCGGGTGACGGTGTAGGACGCGGTCTTGTAGAGGTTCACGTTCATGGCCGAGGCCACGGTGTCGGCGCCACTGGATTCGGCGACGATGTCGAGGTACTGCCCGCCGAGGACCTCGGTGCGGATGTGCGCCCACACCTCGTTGACGCGGCGGCGTGCGTCGGCCGACAGGTCGGCGTTCGCGATGATGTCGTCGGCCCAGGACAGGGCCAGGTCGCCGAGCAGGATCGCCGCGGACAGCCCGAACTGCTCGGACGACCCGCGCCAGCCCTGCTGGCGGTGCCGGTCGGCGAACAGCCGGTGCACTGTCGGCAGGCCGCGCCGCGTGGCCGAACAGTCGATGACGTCGTCGTGGACCAGGGCACACGCCTGCAGCAGTTCCAGCGCGGAGAACAGGCGCAGCACCGCCGGGTCGGCCGGGTGGCCGGGATCGGGGGCGACGGCGCGCCAGCCCCAGTACGCGAAGGCCGGACGGACGCGCTTGCCGCCACGTAGGACGAACTCTTCGAGTGCCCCCGTCACATCGGCGTAGGCGTCGCCGATGTAGGCGCTGTCCCGCCGGCGCTCGGCGAGATAGTCGCGCAGTTGATCTGTGATGGCATTCGCCAGCTCGCCAGCCGACGGACCTGCGGCATCGACGCTCAGCGCGCGTCCCCTCTCCTGACCCCGAAATCGTGCATTCAGATTAGAGGGTGCCGGGCCGGCGGTCGGACACTGCGGCGAAGTCGCTCATCTGACACTGCGGCGAAGTCACTCATCGGACACGGCGGCGAACTTGGGTGAGCGGTCGCGGCTCCAGTAGGCGAGACCGCCGATGACGCCGGCGACCGCGAAGGCCAGGATGGCCATCCAGATGGCGGCCGTGGTGAACGAGCGCGCGCTCGGGTCGGTGTAGCGGGCCTGGGCCTTCATGGTGGTCACGACGCCGGGCTTGAGCTTCCACTGCACGATGTCGCTGGCCACCCGCTCGCCGTTGGTCGAGGTGACATCGCCCGGAAACGCCACCGACAGCGTGACGTCGGACTCCGGGTCGCTCAGCGTCGTCAGGTCGACGCGGCCTTCGAGGATCACCAGGTCACCGGCGCGGCGCAGGGAGATGTCGGCACCCGCCGAGTCGCGGCTCAGGTTGGCCAGCTGCGGCACCTCGGAGAAGTTCAGGTCCGAGAACACCGCCTCGGAGCCGACGTAGTCGTCCTTGCGGTAGTCCGAGACCACGACCTTCTGGGCGAACGGCAGGTTGTTGGTCAGCTGCGGACCCTTGTCGTCCGCGTTCTTGGCCTTCGCGGCGGCCACGATCTGACCGGAGACCCGGTCGTCGGGCGAGATGGTGAGCGAGGTGTGGACGCGCACGCAGCCGACCGCCAGGGGGAGCAGCATCAGAAACAGCAGCAAGGCACGCAGGTGGCGGCGGCGGTTCACGCCGTTATCGTGCCAGATCGCGTCAGGGACAGCGGCACACCGGATGGATCACAGTGGCAGGGCGCGGCCGAGAATGGCGAACGGCCGGGGATCGCCCGGGAAGAAGTAGCTGCGCATGACGTCGTGGAAATCGAGCCGGCGGTACAGCTTCCAGGCCCGGTTGTCCTCGCCGTGGATCTCCGGGGTGGACAGCAGGACGTGGGATTCCGTGGCGCCGGCGAGCAGCCGGCGGGTGAGCGCCTCGCCGAGTCCCTGCCCCTGGGCCCGCGGGTGGATGTGCAGTTCGGTGAGCTCGAAATACCCGTTCATCAATTGGTCGATGCGTTCGCTGGGGGTGCCGACGTGGCGCAGGCCTGTCGCGACCTGTTGGTACCACCACTGATCGGGCGCGCCGCGGTACCCGTAGGCGACCCCGAGCATGGGGGCGGATCGCAGTGCCGCCTCCGGCGCCTCGTCGGCTGTGGGGACGTCGAACGCCGCGACGCCCGTCCAGCCTTCGCGGCGGGTGTGCTCCAGCCACATGGCGGCCCGCTGGCGTTCGGTGCCCCGTGGGTAGCGCATCGCGTCGACGTAGACGGACAGTGCGTCGTCGAGGCGGTACTGCATGTCAGCCGGCGACAGATCGGTCAGGAGCGTCGCCACGGTGTGAGCCTTTCGGTGCGGCAGGGAAGTCGGGTGTCGGGTTGCTGAACAGGCGCTGTCGCCCGGCCGACGTCCCAGTCTTACAATTCGGGAGTCTGAAGTATGTGGTACGTGTCTGTGTGACCTCG
This sequence comes from Mycobacterium sp. SMC-18, assembly GCF_045310895.1. Taxonomy (NCBI): domain Bacteria; kingdom Bacillati; phylum Actinomycetota; class Actinomycetes; order Mycobacteriales; family Mycobacteriaceae; genus Mycobacterium; species Mycobacterium sp. SMC-18. Next base: position 72,892 of record NZ_JBJIAL010000010.1, on the reverse strand, counting down.
TATCATGACTGTTAGGTATCCGTGACCACGGGTGCAGACGTCAGGAGCCGCTGCCGGCAGCGGTGTGAGTTGGGAGGCGCGGATGCCACTCTCCGATCATGAGCAGCGCATGCTCGACCAGATCGAGAGTGCGCTGTACGCCGAGGACCCGAAGTTCGCTTCGAGCGTCCGGGGCGGCACGCTGCACGCGCCGTCGGCGCGGCGGCGAGTGCAGGGCGCAGGGCTGTTCGTCCTGGGTCTGGCGTTGCTGGTGCTGGGTGTGGCCTTTCGGATTCTGTGGATCAACCAGCTGCCGATCCTGAGCGTCATCGGTTTCGTGGTGATGTTTGCCGGTGCCGTGTTCGCGGTGACCGGGCCCCGGGTGTTGTCCAAGGAGAAGTCGTCCCCGGCGGGTGGCAAGTCCAAGCGGGCCCGTGCGGGCAACTCGTTCACCAACCGTATGGAAGACCGGTTCCGTCGCAGGTTCGACGACTAGACGCGGACGCGTGACGCAGGGGTAGCCGATTCGGCTGCCCCTGTTTTGTTTTTCGCTCGGCCTGGTTTGTTTTCGGCGCGCTCTTGCCTGTTCCGGGTGGTGTGACACCCGACACGCCGGATCCGTAGCGAAATTTGCCGGCGGCGATGTGCGCCGCGATTTTTCAGGGGCTGTGCTCCGCGGCTCCCCACAATGCCCCACCAATCTCCCACATGGGCTGCCAACTGGGATTTTGGCGGTCAGCCTGGCCGTTTGAGGCCGTTCTCCGCTCCCGTTCTCTCGTGATTGCTGCGTCAGGTGGGGCAGATAAGGCGATTTTTAGACTTGAGATGGAGAGAAGTGGGGGATTGTGGGGTAATGTGGCGGACATCGGAGAAACCGGACTCCGGAGTGGTGGGAGGTGCCTGATGTTCCTGGGTACCTACACGCCGAAGCTCGACGACAAGGGGCGACTGACGTTGCCCGCCAAGTTCCGCGATGCACTGGCAGGAGGGTTGATGGTCGCCAAAAGTCCAGATCACAGCCTCGCCGTGTACCCCAGGGCCGAGTTCGAAGCCGAGATCGCCCGCCGCGTGGCGAGCACTCCCCGGAACGACCCCGCCGCTCGTGCCGACCTGCGCGTTTTCGCCGCAGGCGCCGACGAGCAGCACCCCGACGCTCAGGGCCGCATCACCCTGTCGGCCGACCACCGTCGCTACGCGAGCCTGACCAAGGAATGCGTCGTGATCGGTGCGGTCGACTACCTGGAAATCTGGGACGCCGCGGCCTGGCAGACCTACCAAGAAACTCACGAAGAGAACTTCTCCGCGGCAAGCGATGAAGCGCTCGGCAGCACCCTTTGACCTGCAGGCCCGTGCAGCGTGGCCTCTGCCCGAACCGGCCCTGGCGTACTTCCCCAACGTCAGGTTCGCGAACTCGGACAGAGACCTCGCTGCAGGGGCCGCACAAATCCACCAGCTGAAGCCTTTTGGGGGTGTTGCGTTGACCGATCGTCGGCCGCACATTCCGGTGCTGCTGGACCGCTGCGTCGAGCTGCTGGCCCCGGCCCTCACCCGGGTCAGCGCCGATGGTGCCGGCGCCGTCATGATCGACGCGACGCTCGGCGCCGGTGGCCACTCCGAAGCCTTCCTCACGCGGTTCCCCGCTGTGACGCTCATCGGCCTGGACCGCGACCAGACCGCGCTGCGGCTCGCGGGGGAGCGCCTGGCGCCGTTCGGTGACCGCGTGCACCTGGTCCACACTCCGTACGACGGCATCGACGAGGCGCTGACCCAATCCGGTTACCGGCCAGGCGAATTGGACGCCATCCTGTTCGACCTCGGGGTGTCCTCGATGCAGCTCGACCAGGCCGAGCGTGGTTTCGCGTACGCGCAGGACGCGCCGCTGGACATGCGCATGGACCAGACCTCGGGCCTGACGGCGGCCGACATCCTGAACACCTACGACGCCAAGGCACTGACCCGCGTGCTGCGCGAGTACGGCGAGGAGAAGTTCGCCTCGCGCATCGCCGGCGCGATCGTCCGGGAGCGCGCCCGCCGCCCGTTCACCACGACGACCGAGCTGGTCGAGCTGCTCTACGCGGTGATCCCGGCCCCGGCCCGTCGCACGGGCGGGCATCCGGCCAAGCGGACGTTCCAGGCGCTGCGCACCGAGGTCAACGGTGAGCTGGACTGCCTGCGGGCGGCGATTCCCGCCGCGCTGGACGCGCTGCGTCCCGGCGGCCGGATCGCGGTCGAGGCGTATCAGTCGCTGGAAGACCGAATCGTCAAGGGGTACTTCACCGATGCCATCGCATCGCGTACCCCGGAGGGCCTGCCCATGGAGCTGCCCGGCTACGAGCCGCTCTTCACCGCGTTGACCCGGGGCGCCGAGCGGGCCGACGAACACGAACTCGAATTGAACCCGCGCAGCGCGTCCGTCCGCCTGCGCGCACTGGAAAAAGTTGTCACAAGGGGAGGTCTGTGATGGCAAAGCGGCCAGCACCGGTACGCGGCGGCAATGCTCGACGGGACTCCGACCCCGATCCGCGCCGCCGCACGACGCGCCGCGGCGGCGACCCGGCATCGCGTCGCGAGGGTGGCAAGGGGGAAGTCAAGCGCGACAACAAGACTGACGCGCGCGTCAAGCGCGGCAAGCGCGACGTCCGGCCGCAGCGGTCCAAGCCCACCGGCGCCGGCCCGCAGACCACACCGTTCGCCCGGCCGACGGCGGCGCCGTCGCGACCCAAGAGCGCCTCACAGGCCAAGGCCCGCGCCAAGGCACGGAAAGCCAAGGCGCCCAAGGTTGTTCGCACCCCGCTGCGGGAGCGGCTGCTCATCCGCATCGCCGAGATGGACCTCAACCCGCGGCATCTGATCGCGCGGGTGCCGTTCGTCGTGCTGATCATCGGGGCACTGGGCATGGGCCTGGGCGTCACGCTGTGGCTGTCGACGTCCGCGGCCGAACGGTCGTACGAGCTGGGCCGCGCCAAGGAGATCAATCAGGCTCTGCAGCAACAGAAAGAGGCGCTCGAGCGGGATGTGCTGGTCGCGCAGGCGGCGCCGGCCCTGGCCGATGCGGCGCGCAACCTCGGCATGATCCCGTCGCGCGACACCGCGCACCTGGTGCAGGACCCCACCGGCAACTGGCTGCTGGTCGGCAGCCCGAAGCCGGCGCAGGGAGTGCCGCCACCTCCGCTGAACACGCCACTGCCCGAAGCGGCCCCGCCCGCCCCGGCTGCGGCCCCGCGCCCGGCCCCGGCTGCCGCGCCCGCCCCGCAGCCGGCGCCTGCTGCCGCGCCCGCCCCCGCTCCGGCGGGTGTCCCAGCTGTTCCGGCTCCCGCAGCTGTTCCGGTCCCGGGTGCCGCTCCGGCCCCCGCCGGCGTTCCGGCCCCGGCCGCCGCTCCGGCGCCCGTCGTGGTCGACCCGCGCGAGCAGGTCGTGCACGCACCGGCGCCCGCGGCTCCGGTACTCGCGGCGCCCGCCCTCGCGGCGCCCGTGCCCGCGGCTCCGGCGCTCCCGGTGCCTGGGCAGGGCACGCTGCCCGGCCCGGCGTTGCAGCCTGAGGCCGCGCTGCCGGCGCCCGTCGCACAAGCCCCGGTCGCACAAGCCCCGGTCGCACAAGCCCCGGCACAGGCCCCGGCTCCCGCTCCGGTCCCGGCCCCGGCGCCGGCGCAGCCCGCCCCCGGTCTGCCCGCATGAGCGGCACGCGACCGCGCAAGACCGCTGCCGCGCGGACGGGCGCGCCCCGCAAGCGGCCGGCCGCCAAACCGCGTCCCGCGCAACCGCATTCGGCGCACGACCGGCGGACCCGTGAGGCCGTCGTGCCCGAGGGGCGGACCGGCTCGTTCGGGTTCCGGCACAAGGCCGGCAACATCGTTATCGCGGTGGTGCTGCTGGCCGCGGCCGTCCAGTTGTTCTTCCTGCAGGGCCCGCGGGCGGCCGGTCTGCGCGCCGAGGCCGCCAGCCAGCTCAAGGTCACCGACGTGCAGAAGGCGGTGCGCGGCAGCATCATCGACCGCAACAACGCCAAGCTGGCGTTCACCATCGAGGCCCGCGCGCTGACCTTCCAGCCGAACCGGATCCGTCAGCAGCTGACCGAGGCCAAGGCCAAGACCCCGGCGGCGCCGGACCCCGACAAGCGGCTCAACGAGATCGCCGTCGGCGTGGCCGGCCTGCTGAACAACAAGCCCGATGCCGCGACCCTGGCCAAGAAGATCACCGGCCGCGACTCGTTCGTCTACCTGGCGCGGGCCGTCGACCCGGCGATCTCCGACGCCATCACCAAGAAGTACCCAGAGGTCGGCGCGGAGCGGCAGGACATCCGGCAGTACCCCGGTGGCTCGCTGGCCGCGAACGTCGTCGGCGACATCGGCTGGGACGGCCACGGCCTGCTCGGCCTCGAAGATTCCTTCGACGCAAAGCTTTCCGGCACCGACGGCTCGGTCACCTACGACCGCGGCTCGGACGGCGTGGTGATCCCCGGCAGCTACCGGGACCGGCACGACGCGATCAACGGCGCCACCATCCAGCTCACGCTCGACAACGACATCCAGTACTACGTCCAGCAGCAGGTGCAGCAGGCCAAGGACATGTCCGGCGCGCACGACGTGTCCGCGGTGGTTTTGGATTCGAAGACCGGCGAGATCCTCGCCATGACCAACGACAACACCTTCGATCCGGCCCAGGAGCTGAGCCGGCAGGACGACAAGCAGATGGGAAACCTGCCTGCGACGTCGCCGTTCGAGCCGGGCTCGGTGAACAAGATCGTCACCGCGGCGTCGGTCATCGAGTTCGGGCTGTCGAATCCCGATGAGGTGCTTCAGGTTCCGGGCAGCTACAACATGGGTGGTGTCACCATCCGCGACGCCTGGGGCCACGGCACCGACCCGTACACCACCACCGGCATCTTCGGGAAGTCCTCGAACATCGGCACCCTGATGCTGGCCCAGCGGGTCGGCCCGGAGCGCTTCGCCGACATGCTGACGAAGTTCGGCCTCGGCCAGCGCACGGGTTCGGGCCTGCCCGGGGAGAGCGCGGGTCTGGTCCCGCCGATCGACCAGTGGTCGGGCAGCTCGTTCGCGAACCTGCCCATCGGACAGGGCCTTTCGATGACCCTGCTGCAGATGACCGGCATGTACCAGGCCATCGCCAACGACGGCCTGCGCATCCCGCCGCGCATCGTCAAGTCGATCGTCTCGGCCGACGGCACGCACCAGGACCAGGCGGCTCCCGAGGGCGTGCAGGTCGTGTCGCCGCAGACCGCGGCGACACTGCGCAACATGTTCCGCGCGACCCTCCAGCGTGACCCGCGCGGCACCCAGCAGGGCACCGGCTGGCCGGGCGCTGTCGAGGGTTACCAGATGGCCGGCAAGACCGGTACCGCCCAGCAGATCAACCCGGCGTGCGGCTGCTACTACGACGACGACCACTACTGGATCACCTTCGCCGGCATGGCGCCGTCGGACGACCCGCGTTACGTCGTCGGGATCATGGCCAACAACCCGCAGCGCAATGCCGACGGCACGCCGGGCCACTCGATGGCGCAGCTGTTCCACAACATCGCGGCCTGGCTGATGCAGCGCGAGAACGTGCCGCTGTCGCCGGACCCCGGTCCGCCGCTGGTCCTGCAGGCGACCTGACGGGCGGGGCGCCCGTCTCCGGCCCGGTACTGTGTCATGGCCATGTCTTCGCCTACCTTGCGCCCCGCTGACCCTGTCGGGGCCGCGCTGGGCTCGTTGGCCGACCACGTCGGCGCCGCGCTGCCGTCCGAGGCCCAGGCCGGTGAGCTGCGCGTCACCGGTGTCACGCTGAGCAGTCGCGACGTCGTCGCCGGTGACCTGTTCGCGGCGCTGCCGGGATCGGCCGCCCACGGCGCGCGGTTCGCCGCCGACGCCGTCGCGGCCGGCGCCGCCGCGGTGCTGACCGACCCGGAGGGGCGGGAGCTCCTGGACGTGGATGTGCCCGTCCTCGTGCACCCCGACCCGCGGGCGGTCCTAGGGGAAGTTGCCGCCGAAATTTACGGCCGGCCCTCGGAGCGGCTGCGCGTCATCGGCATCACCGGAACGTCCGGCAAGACCACGACCACCTATCTGGTGGAGGCGGGGCTGCGCGCCGCGGGACGGGTGGCCGGGCTCATCGGCACCGTCGGCATCCGGATCGACGGGCGCGACCTGCCGAGCTCCCTGACCACCCCCGAAGCGCCGGCGCTGCAGGCGCTGCTGGCCACCATGGTCGAACGCGGTGTCGACACCGTCGTGATGGAGGTGTCGAGCCACGCGCTGTCGCTGGGCCGGGTGGACGCGCTGCGCTTCGCCGCCGGCGGTTTCACAAACCTGTCGCGCGACCACCTCGATTTCCACCCCACCATGGACGCCTACCTGGACGCCAAAGCCCGGCTGTTCCAACCTGATTCGCCCAACCATGCCGAAGTGTCGGTCGTCTGCGTGGACGACGACTGGGGCCGCAAGATGGCGGCGCGGGCCGCCGATCCGGTGACCGTCAGCACCACCGGCGACGCCGACTGGACCGTCACCGACATCGAGGCGGACCGCGGCGGCCAGCAGTTCACCGCCGTCGGGCCCGACGGCGCCCGGCACGCGCTGCGGATCGGCCTGCCCGGCGGCTACAACGTCGCCAACGCGCTGCTCGCGGTGGCACTGCTCGACGCCGTCGGTGTCACGCCTGAGCAGGCGGCACCCGGACTGGCGACCGCCACCGTGCCCGGCCGCCTGCAGCCCATCGACCGCGGCCAGGACTTCCTGGCCCTCGTCGACTACGCGCACAAGCCCGGCGCCCTGGAGGCGGTGCTGCAGACGCTGCGCCCGCAGACCCAGGGCCGCCTGGCGGTGGTGTTCGGCGCCGGCGGCAACCGGGATGCCGGAAAGCGCGAACCGATGGGACGCATCGCCGCGGAACTCGCCGACCTGGTCGTGATCACCGACGACAACCCGCGTGACGAGGATCCCGACCTCATCCGGGCCACCATCGCCGCGGGCGCCGCCGACGGTTCGGCCGAGGTGGTGGTGATCGGTGACCGCCGGGCCGCCATCGACCACGCCGTCGCCTGGGCGCGCGCGGGCGACACCGTCCTGGTGGCGGGCAAGGGCCACGAGTCGGGCCAGACCCGCGCCGGCCAGACCCGGCCCTTCGATGATCGTGATGAGTTGGCCGCCTCGCTCGATGCGGCGGCCGGGAAAGCTGGGGAGTCACCCGCATGATCGACCTGACCCTGGCAGAGATCGCCGACATCGTCGGCGGCGAACTGTCCGACATCACGCCGGAGGCTGCCGCCGCCACGCGTGTGACGGGCACCGTCGAATTCGACTCGCGGGCTGTCACCGCAGGCGGGCTGTTCCTGGCGTTGCCGGGCGCCCGGACCGACGGACACGACTTCGCCGCGGGTGCGGTGGCGGCAGGTGCCGTCGCGGTGCTGGCGGCCCGGCCGGTCGGCGTGCCGGCCATCGTCGTGAAACCGGTTGCCGGACAGGTCGATTCGGCCTCGGGCGCGCTGGAGCACGACACCGACGGCTCGGGTGCCGCGGTGCTGGCGGCCCTGGGCAAGCTGGCCCGTGCCGTGGCCGACCGGCTGACCGCCGGCGGTCTGCGGATCATCGGCGTCACCGGCTCGTCGGGCAAGACGTCGACCAAGGACCTGCTGGCCGCGGTACTGGCGCCGCTGGGTGAGGTGATCGCGCCGCCCGGATCGTTCAACAACGAGCTCGGCCATCCGTGGACCGTGCTGCGCGCCACCGGCGACACCGACTTCCTGGTGCTGGAGATGTCCGCGCGGCACCCCGGCAACATCGCCGCGCTCGCCGAGATCGCGCCGCCGTCGATCGGTGTGGTGCTCAACGTCGGCACCGCGCATCTCGGCGAATTCGGTTCACGCGACGTCATCGCCGCGACGAAATCCGAACTGCCGCAGGCTGTCCCGGCATCCGGTGTCGTCATCCTCAATGCCGACGATGGTGCCGTGTCCGCCATGGCGGACGTCACCCGGGCCCGGGTCGTGCGGGTATCCCGCTCGCCGGGCGCCGACCTGTGGGCCGGTGACGTCACCCTCGACGAGTTGGCCCGCCCGCGCTTCACCCTGCACGCGGGGGAGCAGCAGGTTGACGTCGCTCTGGCCGTGCACGGCGACCACCAGGTGTCCAACGCGCTCAGCGCCGCCGCCGTCGCGCTGGAATGCGGCGCGACGCTGCCGCAGGTGGCCGACGCGCTCGCCGGCGCCGGCCCCGTCTCGAAGCACCGCATGCAGGTCACCACCCGGGCCGACGGCGTGGTCGTGGTGAACGACGCCTACAACGCCAACCCCGACTCGATGCGCGCGGGCCTCAAGGCACTGGCCTGGATGGCCAAGTCGGCGCGCGCCGAATCCGGCGCGCCGGTGCGTAGCTGGGCGGTGCTCGGCGAGATGGCCGAACTGGGTGACGACGCGATTGCCGAACATGACAGCATCGGTCGACTGGCCGTGCGTTTAGATGTGTCACGACTGGTCGTCGTCGGAACCGGGAGGACTATGGGCGCCATGCAACACGGCGCGGTGATGGAAGGTTCGTGGGGCAGCGAGGTATCGCCCGTCCCCGATGCCGAAGCCGCGCTTGATTTGCTGCGCGCCGAGCTGGAGCCCGGCGACGTCGTGCTGGTCAAGGCCTCGAACTCCGCGGGGCTCGGCGCGCTGGCCGAGGAGCTGGCACGGGAGGGGCAGGCATGATCCAGATCCTGTTCGCCGTCGGTATCGCGCTCGCGGTGTCGATCGTGCTGACGCCCGTGCTGATCCGGCTGTTCACCCGCCGCGGCTTCGGTCACGAGATCCGCGAGGACGGTCCGGCCAGCCACCAGAAGAAGCGCGGGACACCGTCGATGGGTGGCGTGGCGATCATCGCCGGCATCTGGTGCGGGTATCTCGGTACCCACCTTGTCGGCTTGCTGGTCGACGGCGAGGGGCCGTCGGCCTCGGGCCTGCTCGTGCTCGGTCTGGCCACGTCGCTGGGTGCCGTCGGCTTCATCGACGATCTGATCAAGCTCCGCCGGGCCCGCAACCTGGGTCTGAACAAGACCGCCAAGACCGTCGGCCAGCTGGTGTCGGCCGTGCTGTTCGGCGTCCTGGTGCTGCAGTTCCGCAACGGCTACGGGCTGACGCCCGCCAGCGCCGGCCTGTCCTACGTGCGCGAGATCGCGACCGTCACCCTGGGCCCGCTGCTGTTCGTGCTGTTCATCGTGATCCTGGTCAGCGCGTGGTCCAACGCCGTCAACTTCACCGACGGTCTGGACGGGCTGGCGGCCGGCGCGATGGCGATGGTCAGCGCGGCGTATGTGCTGATCACGTTCTGGCAGTACCGCAACGCGTGCGCCACCAGCCCGGGACCGGGCTGCTACAACGTTCGTGACCCGCTGGACCTGGCGCTCGTCGCCGCCGCGACAGCGGGCGCATGCATCGGCTTCCTGTGGTGGAACGCCGCACCGGCGAAGATCTTCATGGGTGACACCGGCTCGCTGGCACTGGGCGGCATCATCGCCGGCCTGTCGGTGACCAGCCGGACCGAGACGCTGGCCATCGTGCTCGGCGCCCTGTTCGTCGCCGAGGTGACCTCGGTCGTGGTCCAGATCCTGGCCTTCCGCACCACGGGACGGCGGGTGTTCCGCATGGCGCCGTTCCACCATCATTTCGAGCTGGCCGGCTGGGCCGAGACCACGGTGATCATCAGGTTCTGGTTGCTCACTGCCATCGCCTGCGGGCTCGGGGTGGCGCTGTTCTACAGCGAATGGCTGTCGGCGGGTGGCCGCTAGACACGCGGCTCCCAGCCGACATTCAGCATTTGCGCGGTGGTGCCCGAGGCCGCTGTTAGGGTTCGCGCCATGAGTGTCGAGAAATACCTGGTCGGGCCGGTTGTCGTGCTGGCGGGCGCGGCGCTGATCGCCGGTTGCGGCGGTTCGGACGGCAAGTCCGGGAGTGGTGGCCAGGCCGCGGCGAAGTACGACATCTCGAAGGTCGGCGGTGCCAAGAGCAGCCTGCCGCCGGGTTACGACCCGATGGATCTGGAGGCCGACACCGTCACGCAGGAGAAGCTGGACGCACCTGGTGTCGGCGCGCTCACCACAACTCCGCCGTCGATCGTCACTCCCGCCGAGTGCGCGTCGCTGCTCAAGCCGCTCGCGCCCGCCGGCGTCGGCGCCAAGACCGCGGGCTTCATCGGCAGCAACCAGGAGGGCCACACCGTCATCGTGATGGCGGCGGAAGCGGCCGGCACCGTCGGCGAACTCGGCCACGCGGGCTGCGATCAGTTCACCGTCGACTCGACCGACGGCGTCACCGCAACGGTCGACCGCGTTCCCGGCCCCGACATCGCGGGCGCCAAGACCATGGGCGTACAGGCGCACATCGCCGCCAATGGCAAGGCCATCGAGGAGACCACCTACACCGCCGTCCTGGGGGACAAGACGGTGGCCGTCGTCCAGGCCGACGTCGATCCGCAGGTCGCCAAGGAGTTGCTCGTCAAGGCGGTCGCGGCGATCAAGAGCTGATTTCTCCGACGCCGCGGCCGCCGCGAATGTAACCAGGCGGCGGCAGAACGCGCCGAATCTCGCCGTGACGTCGCATTCGTGACGGCGCGCCGCTGACCGTGCGCCCGCGGCGCAGTGTCAAGGAGCCACGGGGGCCTCGCGGGCCGTGTGATGAGGGACTCCTGGCAAATCGCCCCATTCCGGCGACACGCGCCGGATGTGCCACGCCCTGCGGGTGCGACAGGGGAGGATTTTGGGATGCAAGGGACAGTTGTGGTTTCTGTGACCAATGTGAACGACGAGGTCGGGTAGTCACATGCCGGACATCCTTGCAAAGCTGCGCCGGGGCAAAGCCGGCCCGGAAACGCCGCAGGCCCCGGACGAGAAGAACCCGAGCGCCTCCGACGCCGGCGGCAAAGACGCGGGCAAAGACGCGGGCAAAGACGCGGCCGCGGAGTCGACGGCGAAGGCCGCTCAACCCAAGCGGCAGGGCCCCCGGGCCCGGTTCGGGGCCTGGCTGAGCCGGCCGATGACGTCGTTCCACCTGGTCATCGCCTGTGCGGCACTGCTGATCACCCTGGGTCTCACCATGGTGCTCTCGGCCTCGGGCGTGCACTCGTACGACGAGGACGGCTCGCCCTGGACGATCTTCGCCAAGCAGGTGCTCTGGACCGTCATCGGCCTCATCGCGTTCTACGTCGCGCTGCGGTTGCCCATCGCGTTCATGCGCCGGATGGCGCTGCCGGCGTTCATCGTCAGCCTCGTGCTGATCGCCCTGGTGCTGATCCCGGGCATCGGCCACCTGTCCAACGGCGCCCGCGGCTGGTTCGTCGTCGCCGGTTTCTCGATGCAGCCGTCCGAGCTGACCAAGATCGCCTTCGCGATCTGGGGTTCGCACCTGCTGGCGACCCGCCGCATGCAGCACGCCGGCTGGAAAGAACTGCTGTTCCCGCTGGTCCCCGCGGCGGTGCTGGCGCTGGGCCTGATCGTGGCCGAGCCCGACCTCGGGCAGACGGTGTCGGTGAGCATCGTGCTGCTCGGCCTGCTCTGGTACGCCGGTCTGTCACTGCGGATCTTCCTGAGCTCCCTGGTCCTGTGCATCGGTGCGGCCGCGATCATGGCGGTCTCGGCCGGCTACCGCTCCGACCGCGTGCGGGCGTGGCTGGACCCCGACTCCGACCTGCAGGGCATCGGTTATCAGTCGCGGCAGGCCAAGTACGCGCTGGCCAACGGCGGCATGTTCGGTGACGGGCTGGGGCAGGGCACCGCGAAGTTCAACTACCTGCCGAACGCGCACAACGACTTCATCTTCGCCATCATCGGTGAGGAACTCGGCTTCATCGGCGCCGCGGGCCTGCTGGCGCTGTTCGGCCTGTTCGCCTACACCGGTATGCGCATCGCCCGCCGGTCGGTCGACCCGTTCCTGCGGCTGCTGACCGCCACCACCACGCTGTGGGTGGTCGGCCAGGTGTTCATCAACGTCGGCTACGTGCTCGGCCTGCTGCCGGTCACGGGTATCCAGCTGCCGCTCATCTCCGCCGGTGGAACCGCAACGGCCACAACGCTTCTGCTGATCGGCCTGATCGCCAATGCGGCGCGCCACGAGCCCGAGGCGGTGGCCGCGTTGCGCGCCGGCCGCGACGACCGGATGAACCGGATCCTGCGGTTGCCGCCGCCCGTGCCGTATTCGCCGACCACGCTGGACTCGGCCCGGGACCGGCTGCGTGGCCGCGGCGACAAGCCGGTCCGCAAGCCTGCCGCCCGGCAGGCCAAACCCACCAAGCCGGCAAAGCCCGCCAAGGCTGCCCGCCCCACCCGGCAGGCCACCCGGCAGGAGCCGCCGGGCCGGCAGCGCCGGACCGACGCCCCGCGGCGCACGCGACGCACCGAGGAACCGGACCGGCGGTCGGACCGCGCCCGCCGAAACCCCGTACCGGCCGACGGTGCCGGACGGCGTGCAAGGCAAAATGGTGACCTCAAGGGTCAACAAAGACGTGACCCGCGCCGGTCGGACCCGCGGGTCCGCACATTGGAAGGTCAGCGGTACGGGTGAGTGTGAGTTCGGGCCGGAGCGACGGGGGAGGGCCCCGCATCTCGGTGGTTCTGGCCGGAGGCGGCACCGCAGGTCACATCGAACCCGCGATGGCGGTCGCCGACGCACTGGTGGCGCTGCGGCCCGATGTCCGGATCACCGCCCTCGGCACGGCCCGCGGGCTGGAGACCCGGCTGGTTCCCGAACGTGGCTACGACCTCGAGTTGATCACGCCGGTTCCGTTGCCGCGCAAACCTTCTGCCGACCTGGCGCGGCTGCCGCTGCGGGTTCGCGCCGCGGTGCGTGAGACCCGCGACGTCCTCGACGCCGTCCAGGCCGACGTCGTCGTGGGCTTCGGCGGCTACGTCTCGCTGCCGGCCTACCTCGCCGCCCGCGGTGGGGGACTGCGCCGGCGCCGCACCGTCCCGGTCGTGGTGCACGAGGCCAACGCCAGCGCGGGCTGGGCCAACAAGGTCGGCGCCCGCTCGGCGCGCCGGGTGCTGGCCGCGGTACCGGATTCGGGTCTCAAGGGCGGCGAGGTCGTCGGCATCCCGGTGCGCGAGTCCATCACCTCGCTCGACCGGGCCGCGTTGCGCGCGCAGGCCCGCGAGTTCTTCGGATTCGCCGACGACGCCCGCGTGCTGCTGGTGTTCGGCGGCTCCCAGGGCGCGCAGTCGCTCAACCGCGCCGTTTCCGGTGCGGCGAAAAGCCTCGCCGCGCAAGGTGTTTCGGTCCTGCACGCCTACGGCCGCAAGAACACCCTCGAGCTGCCGGAGCCGGCGCCGGGCGCGCCGCCGTATGTCGGGGTGCCGTACCTCGACCGCATGGATTTGGCTTATGCGGCTGCCGATCTGGCCATCTGCCGGTCCGGCGCCATGACCGTCGCCGAGGTCAGTGCCGTCGGTCTGCCCGCGGTCTACGTGCCGCTGCCGATCGGCAACGGCGAGCAACGACTCAACGCACTCCCGGTGGTCGACGCCGGCGGCGGCCTGCTGGTCGACGACGCCGAGCTGACCCCGGACTTCGTCACCGAACGGATCGGAAACTTGATGCGCGACACCGCCGCACTGGATCAGATGACGACGGCGGCCGCGCTGGCCGGCCACCGTGACGCGGCCCGGCGGGTGGCGCAGATCGCCCTGGAAGTCGCGGGCGTCGCGGCCGGATCGGATGCCCGGTGACGGCGCGGGAGCTGCCACCCGAGCTGGCCCGGGTGCACATGGTCGGTATCGGCGGTGCCGGGATGTCCGGCATCGCCCGGATTCTGCTGGACCGCGGCGGCCAGGTGTCCGGTTCGGACGCCAAGGAATCCCGTGGTGTCGCGGCGCTGCGGGCCCGCGGGGCCGAGATCCGGATCGGGCACGACGCGTCGTCGCTGGACATGCTGCCGGGTGGTCCGACCGTCGTGGTCAGCACGCACGCCGCCATCCCCAGGGACAACCCTGAGCTGGTGGAGGCCCACCGGCGCGGCATCCCGGTGATCATGCGCCCGGTCGTGCTCGCCAAGCTCATGGACGGCTACCGCTCGGTGCTGGTGACCGGCACGCATGGCAAGACCACGACGACGTCGATGGTCATTGTGGCGTTGCAGCACAATGGTTTTGACCCGTCGTTCGCCGTCGGTGGCGACCTGGGTGAGGCCGGCACCAACGCGCACCACGGCAGCGGCGACTGTTTTGTCGCCGAGGCCGACGAGAGCGACGGCTCGCTGCTCGAATACACGCCCGACGTGGCGGTGGTGACCAACATCGAGGCCGACCACCTGGACCACTTCGGCAGCGTCGAGGCCTACACCGCGGTGTTCGACGACTTCGTGGCCCGGCTGCGTCCCGGGGGCGCGCTGGTGGTGTGCGCCGACGACCCGGGCGCCGAGGCGCTGGCCCAGCGGTCGGTGGAGCGCGGCGTTCGCGTGCTGCGGTACGGCATGGGTAGTGCGCAGCGCACGGATCTGGAAGCCACGCTGCTGACCTGGCAGCAGCAGGGCACCGGCGGCGTGGCCGCCATCCAACTGGCGGGCGAGCCGCACCGCCGGGGCATGCGGCTGTCGGTGCCGGGCAAGCACATGGCGCTCAACGCGCTGGCCGCGCTGTTGGCGGCCCGCGAGGTCGGCGCGGATCCGGAGGCCGTGCTCGACGGTCTCACCGGGTTCGAAGGCGTGCGGCGCCGCTTCGAGGCGGTCGGAACCGCTTACGGCGTCCGGGTTTTCGACGACTACGCGCACCATCCCACCGAGGTCCGGGCGACGCTCGAGGCGTTGCGGGCGGTGGCCGGCACGTCGCGCTCCATCGTGGTGTTCCAGCCCCACCTGTATTCGCGCACACAGACTTTCGCGAAGGAGTTCGGCCAGGCGCTGGATCGTGCCGACGAGGTGTTCGTCCTCGACGTGTATGCCGCGCGGGAGGCCCCGCTGGCCGGCGTCAGCGGCGCGAGCATCGTCGAACACGTCTCGGCCCCGGTGCATTACGTGCCGGACTTCTCCGCGGTCGCCGAGCAGGTGGCGGCCAAGGCCGGTCCCGGTGACGTCATCGTCACCATGGGCGCCGGCGATGTCACGCTGCTGGGCCGCGAGATCCTGACCGCGCTGGAGATCAAGGCAAACCGCGCAGCTCCGGGACGGCCCACGCCGTGACCGTGGAGGACGGCTCGGGGGAGCCGGCTGCCGAACCTATTGCGGCGCAGGACGACACGGTGCCGGGCGAGGTCGCGGCGGAGGTGGCGCCGGACGCGGCGGCAGAAGCGCCCGCGGACGAGGCGGCGCCGGACGCCGCGTCGGCCGATCCCGCGTCACCCGACTACGAGGGGCCCCGTCGCCGTGCCCGGCGGGAGCGGGAGGAACGCCGCATCGCGCTGGAGCGGGCCAGGGCCCTGGAGCAGGCGCGTCAGGAGGCCCGGCGCCGGGCGGCGGGCCTGTCCGAGCAGCCGAAGGCGCCCACGCGCGGTGTCATCCGTGGACTGAAGATGTTGCTGTGGTCGGCGGTGACGGCCGTCGTCGCCGTCACGCTGGGTCTGGTGCTGTACTTCACGCCGATCATGGCGGTCCGGCACACCGTGGTGACCGGTCTGGCGAGCCTCACCGAAGACGAGGTGAAGGCGGCCGCCGCGGTCAAACCGGACACGCCGCTGCTGCAGGTCAACACCGACGCGGTGGCCGAACGGGTCGCCACGATCCGGCGGGTGGCCAGCGCCAGGGTGCAGCGGGAGTACCCGTCCACGCTGCGGATCACGGTGGCCGAGCGGGTCCCGGTGGCGGCCAAGGAGTATCCGGACGGTCCGCACCTGTTCGACCGCGACGGGGTGGATTTCGCGACCGAGCCGCCGCCGCAGGGACTGCCGTACCTCGATGCCGACAATCCGGGGCCGAAGGATCCGGCGACGCTGGCGGCCCTCGAGGTTTTGTTGTCGCTGCGTCCTGAGGTGTTCAGCCAGGTCGCGCGGGTTGGGGCGCCGTCGGTTGCCGCCGTCACGCTGACGCTGAACGACGGTCGTGAGGTCATCTGGGGGACCACCGACCGCACGGAGGAGAAGGCGCTCAAGCTGGGCGCGCTGCTCACGCAGCCGGGGCACACCTATGACGTGTCCAGTCCCGACCTGCCCACTGTGAAGTAGCTCATCGACTTCCCGTCGCTGTGCTCGTCCGGGCCGAGAAAAATCGCGTGAACTCTCGGCGCGCCTGCACGGCTGCGGCGCGGCCGCACCCTACCGTTCTGTTTGCGCGGAACAACTTGACATAACTCTAACCCTATGGTTGAGGTTTAGGGTTTTGATTCGAGAAGTTTTGCTCAGGACAAACCGAGCCAGGGAGGAAGACGTCAGATGACACCCCCGCATAACTACCTCGCCGTCATCAAGGTGATCGGTGTCGGCGGCGGCGGCGTCAACGCCGTCAACCGCATGATCGAACAGGGCCTTCGCGGCGTCGAGTTCATCGCGATCAACACCGACGCGCAGGCGCTGCTGCTCAGTGAGGCAGACGTCAAGCTCGATGTCGGTCGCGACTCGACCCGTGGCCTGGGTGCCGGCGCCGACCCCGAGGTGGGACGCAAGGCCGCCGAGGACGCCAAGGACGAGATCGAAGAGCTGCTGCGCGGCGCCGACATGGTGTTCGTCACCGCCGGCGAGGGTGGTGGCACCGGCACCGGTGGCGCGCCCGTCGTCGCCGGCATCGCCCGCAAGCTCGGCGCGCTGACCGTCGGTGTGGTGACCCGCCCGTTCTCGTTCGAGGGCAAGCGCCGCTCGAACCAGGCCGAGCTGGGCATCCAGGCACTGCGCGAGAGCTGCGACACCCTGATCGTCATCCCCAACGACCGCCTGCTGCAGATGGGCGACGCCGCCGTCTCGCTGATGGACGCGTTCCGCAGCGCTGACGAGGTGCTGCTCAACGGTGTGCAGGGCATCACCGACCTGATCACCACGCCCGGCCTGATCAACGTCGACTTCGCCGACGTCAAGGGCGTCATGAGCAGTGCCGGCACGGCGTTGATGGGTATCGGTTCGGCCCGCGGTGACGGTCGTGCGCTCAAGGCCGCCGAGATCGCCATCAACTCGCCGCTGCTGGAGGCGTCGATGGACGGCGCCCAGGGCGTGCTGATGTCGGTGGCCGGCGGTAGCGACCTCGGTCTGTTCGAGATCAACGAGGCCGCGTCGCTGGTGCAGGACGCCGCGCACCCCGAGGCCAACATCATCTTCGGAACCGTCATCGACGATTCGCTGGGCGACGAGGTCCGGGTCACGGTCATCGCGGCCGGGTTCGACACCGCGGGTCAGAGTCGTAAGCCCGTCACCTCGGCGGTGCCGGGTGCGACGGCGACGCCGGCTGCTGCCGGTGGCGCGCACCGGGCGCAGACCTTCGGCACGGCGAGCGCCGGCAAGGTCGGTGCCTTCAACGCCGACCCGGGTACCGTCCCGGCGGCGACCAACGGTGTGACGGTGAGCGTCGGCGGCCGCGGCGACGACGATGACGACGTCGACGTGCCGCCGTTCATGAAGCACTGACGGTGACCGAGTGGCGCGGATACGCCGGATAAATTTGTCATCGTGACGTTCCGTATCCGCAGAGTGACTACGACGCGTGCGGGCGGGGTCTCGAAGGCCCCGTTCGACACGTTCAACCTGGGTGACCACGTCGGCGACGATCCAAAGGCCGTGGCGGCCAACCGGACTCGGCTGGCCGAGGCCATCGGGCACGGCCCGCTGGTGTGGATGAACCAGGTGCACGGTGACCATGTCGAAGTTGTCGAGGGCCCTGGAACTGGAGCCGGGGGAGCCTACGACAACACCGACGCCCTGGTCACCGCGACACCGCGGCTTCCGCTCGCGGTGATCACGGCCGACTGTGTGCCGGTCCTGTTGGGTGATGCGCGCGCCGGTGTGGTGGGCGCCGTGCATGCCGGACGGGTCGGCGCGCAGAAGGGCGTGGTGCTGCGCACGGTCGAGGCGATGCAGAAACTCGGTGCGCAGGTGCAGGACATCTCGGTGCTGCTCGGTCCGGCGGTCAGCGGCCGCAATTATGAGGTGCCCTACGAGATGGCCGACGACGTCGAGGCGGTGCTGCCGGGCAGCATCACCACGACCGCCCGCGGCACGGTGGGTCTGGACCTGCGGGCCGGCATCGCCAAGCAGTTGGCCGGCTTGGGTATCGAGGCCATCGACATCGACCCGCGCTGCACGGTCGACGATCCGAATCTCTTCAGCCACCGACGTGGCGCCCCGACCGGGCGGCTGGCGTCGGTGGTGTGGATGGAATGACCAGCACGCCGCGCGAGGCCGAACTGGCCGCGTCGCTGGCCCGGATTCAGGAGCGGATCGACGCTGCCGCGGCAGCCGCCGGCCGGGATCGGGCCGACATCGAATTTCTTCCGGTGACCAAATTCTTTCCGGCGAGTGATGTTGTTGCGCTGTTCGGATTGGGCTGCCGGGCATTCGGTGAATCCCGGGAGCAGGAAGCCTCAGGCAAAGTCGATGAGGTGTCGGGCGTCTTGTCGGACAAGAAATTGATCACAGCGCCGGGCGAATTGTTGGATGCGTCATCGAACATAGAGTCGAACAATGCAATTCGATGGCACATGATCGGCCGAATTCAACGCAACAAGGCGCGGGCCGTGGCGCGCTGGGCGGCGGTGGCGCATTCGGTCGATACCGGGCCGTTGATCGCGGCGTTGTCCCGCGGCGCGGTCGAGGCGCTGGACCAAGGCCGCAGGTCCGAGCCCCTGCAGGTCTACATCCAGGTCAGTCTGGACGGCGATCCGGCGCGCGGCGGCGTCCCGGTGGACCGGCCCGATCTGGTGGACGATCTGTGCGCGGCCGCGCACGCGGCCCCGGGCCTGGGTTTGGCGGGCCTGATGGCGATCCCGCCGCTGACCAGCGACGCCGAGGCGGAGTTTGCGCGGCTGGAGGCTGAATTGCTCAGGGTCCAAACGCAATACCCCCACCGGCTGGGGCTCTCCGCGGGCATGTCCAACGACCTGGAAATCGCGGTGCGACACGGGTCAACGTGTGTGCGTGTCGGTACCGCGTTAATGGGACCGCGTCCTCTAACGTCACCATGAGTAGTCACTCCAGTCACACTTACATCACAGTCACCAGACACCACATTCTTAGCTAGGGGCATCCGATGAGCACACTGCACAAGGTCAAGGCCTACTTCGGTATGGCGCCGATGGACGACTACGACGACGAGTACTACGACGACGAAGACCGTCCATCGCGCGCCTACCAGGCGCCGCGCCGCCCCCGCGACGAGCGTTTCGAGGACGACGACTACGGCCGTGGTGAGCCGCGCGGCTACGACGACCGCATGGGCCGCGAATACGAAAGTGCCCCAATGGGTTACCGCGGTGGCTACGACGAGATGCCGGCGCGCGGCCCGCGCGAGTTCGAGCGTCCGCGCTTCAACACCCTGCGTGGTGCCACCCGTGGTGCCGTCGCCATGGAGCCCCGCCGCATGGCCGAGCTGTTCGAGGCCGGCAGCGCCCTCGCCAAGATCACGACCCTGCGTCCCAAGGATTACAGCGAGGCCCGCACCATCGGTGAGCGCTTCCGTGACGGCACCCCGGTGATCATGGACCTGGTGTCGATGGACAACGCCGACGCCAAGCGCCTCGTCGACTTCGCCGCCGGCCTGGCCTTCGCGCTGCGCGGCTCGTTCGACAAGGTCGCCACCAAGGTGTTCCTGCTGTCGCCGGCCGACGTCGACGTCAGCGCCGAGGAGCGTCGCCGCATCGCCGAGGCGGGCTTCTACAGCTACCAGTAACACCTGCGCAGCTTCACGCAAGACCCCTTCGGCCCCCGGCCGGAGGGGTCTGCGTTAGGTAGGCTCGCTCCCAAGCGCCGACAGCAGTCGGCGCTTTTCCCGCGCTAGTGAGGTCTGTTGCATTGACCCTGTTCTTCGACATTCTGGGTTTTGCGCTGTTCGTCTTCTGGCTGCTGTTGATCGCCCGCGTGGTGGTGGAGTTCATCCGCGGATTCAGCCGGGACTGGCAGCCGAGGGGACTGACCGTGGTGATCCTCGAGGCGATCATGACGGTGACCGATCCTCCGGTGAAGCTGTTGCGGCGCTTGATCCCTCCGCTGACCATCGGGCCGGTCCGGGTCGACCTGTCCATCGTGGTGCTGCTCATGGTGGTGTTCATCGGCATGCGGCTGTCGTTCGATCAGGTGGGGGCCTGAGCGCGACGTTCCCCTGACCTGCAGAAGCGCATTAATTACATTTATGTAATTAATGCGCTTCTTTCGTTTTGGTCAATTCGCGCCGCGCGTCGGGCCGCGTTGCCGAATTCCAATGAAACATTGAAATTCGTTCTTAATTCCGGACCTCGCCTGCAACCGACGGGTCTGCTGTGACAGGATGGACGCCAGTTACTCCACGATCGCTCTACACTTTGATCGCTCTACACTTTGACACCGATTGACGGTCCAGACTGCAAGGGGGCAGAAGATGCCGCTAACTCCGGCTGACGTCCACAACGTCGCATTCAGCAAGCCGCCGATTGGCAAGCGCGGTTATAACGAGGATGAGGTCGATGCATTCCTCGATCTCGTCGAGACCGAGCTGACTCGGCTGATCGAAGAGAACAGCGATCTGCGGCAGCGGGTCGCCGAGCTCGACGCCGAGCTCCAGTCCGCCCGCACCGGCCAGCCGGTGGCGGCTCCGGTCTTCACCCCGCCTGCGCCGGAGCCCGAGCCCGTCGCGGCGCCCGCGCCGGCGGCCGCTCCTGTCGCCGCGCCGGTCGGCGAGGACCACCACGTCCGCGCGGCCAAGGTGCTGAGCCTGGCCCAGGACACCGCCGACCGTCTCACCAGTTCGGCCAAGGCCGAGGCCGACAAGACCCTCGCCGACGCCCGGGCGCAGGCCGATGCCCTGGTCAGCGACGCCAAGCGCACTGCCGAGACCACGGTCGCCGACGCCAAGGCGCGCGCCGAGGCCATGCTGGCGGACGCGCAGACCCGTTCGGAGGCCCAGCTGCGTCAGGCCCAGGACAAGGCCGACGCCCTGCAGGCCGACGCCGAGCGCAAGCACACCGAGATCATGGGCAACATCAACCAGCAGCGCACGGTGCTGGAAGGCCGCCTCGAGCAGCTGCGCACGTTCGAGCGCGAGTACCGCACCCGTCTCAAGACCTACCTGGAGTCCCAGCTCGAGGAGCTCGGCCAGCGCGGCTCTGCCGCTCCGGCGGATTCGGCGGCCGGTGGCGAGGGTGCTGGCTTCGGCCAGTTCAACCGGGGCAACAGCTGACGGCTGACCAATGCTGATCATTGCCCTGGTCCTTGCCCTCATCGGGCTGACCGCGCTGGTGACCGCGATTGTCACGAGCAATGAGCTGATCGCCTGGGTGTGTATCGGCGCCAGCGTCATCGGGGTGCTGCTGCTCATCGTCGACGCACTGCGCGAACGCTCGCGCGGCGGTGCGGCGGCCGAGTCCGCCCCCGACGTCGACGACGCGCTGGCCACCGAGGCCGGCGAGGAAGCCGCGGCGGAGGAAGAAGCCGCCGCGGAGCCTGTCGAGGACTACCCGGCCGACGAGCCCGAAACGGTTGTGGCCGAGAAGGTTTCAGAAGACGAGGCGTCTGACGAGCCCCAAGAGGCCGAGGCCGAAAGCTCTGATTCCGACGAGCCCGAGACCGAAGCGGCGACCGTCATCACGACCGACACGGAATCGGCGGAGTCCGAGGCCGCTGACGCTGCCGAGGAAACCGACGAGCCTGAGGAAGCGGGCGCCGAGGAAGCCGAGGCAGACGAAGAAGCCAAGGCAGACGAAGACGAGGCCAAGAAGGCCTGAGCCCCCGGCGCTCTCAATTTCATACTGATGCCACCGCCGCGACGGACTCCCCGTCGCGGCGGTGCTCTTTTTCTCCACCCGGCCGGAGAAGTACATGGCTTCAATCGCCAGGCACGTGAGGTGTTGTGCGCGAAGCCAGGTACCAGTTCTGGCCGTCAGACGTCCCTGACTTCAACAACCGCCGCGGATCGCCACCACGACTGAAGTCACGTACTCCTCGGCCCCGCATCCGGCATCGACCACCTGATCGGCACCGCCGTCGGCCGCATGCGCCCGCCCGAACTCTCGCGCCCCGCTTATTTCGTGCTTGTTGCGTCGATACGACGGCTGTGAATCATGGCGGTCACGAACCACAGGGCCCTCCAAGTGAGTGCCTATTGACTTTGCTGACACCGAAGGGCAACAGCTGCGGCATGGGGCGTCCGTACATATGTAGCCAACCAATTTCCGCACTGGGAGGCCTGGAGGCACTGTGAGTCTGTTAAGTCGTAACCGCGACATCGAGCACTGGGATGCTGAGGATGTTGCTGCGTGGGACGCGGGTAACAAGGACGTCGCCAAGCGGAACCTGATCTGGTCGATCTTCGCCGAGCATGTCGGTTTCTCCGTATGGAGCATCTGGTCGGTGATGGTGCTGTTCATGCCGCAGGCGGTCTACGGCATCGATGCGCTGGGCAAGTTCGTCCTGGGTGCCGTCCCGATCGCGGTGGGCGCATTCATGCGCATTCCTTACACCGTGGGACCGGCCAAGTTCGGTGGCCGCAACTTCACGATCTTCAGCGCCTTGATGCTCGCGATCCCGTGCGCGCTGACCACGTACTTCATGATGCATCCGGGTACGTCGTACACGACGTTCCTGATCGTCGCCGCGGTCGCCGGTTTCGGTGGCGGTAACTTCGCATCGTCGATGACGAACATCAACGCCTTCTACCCGCAGCGGCTGAAGGGCTGGGCGCTGGGCCTGAACGCCGGCGGCGGCAACATCGGCGTCCCGGTCATCCAGATCATCGGCCTGGTCACCATCGCCACGCTCGGCAACCGTCGCCCCGAGGTCGTCTGTGCCATCTACCTGGTGCTGCTGGCCGCCGCGGCCCTCGGCGCCGCGCTGTTCATGGACAACATCCAGGGCCAGAAGTCGAACCTGTCGGCGATGGTCGAGGCCATGAAGTTCCGCAACTCGTGGGTGATGTGCTTCCTCTACATCGGCACGTTCGGTTCGTTCATCGGGTTCAGCTTCGCGTTCACCCAGATTCTGAACATCAACTTCACCGCTCAGGACGTCGCGCCGCTGCTGGAGAAGTACCACGTCGCGTCGGTGGCCAAGCTGCCGAAGGAAGCCGCCAAGGAACTGGCCAAGGCCAACTTCGACGCCTCCATCCACACCGCGTGGATCGCCTTCCTGGGCCCGCTGCTCGGCTCGATCTCGCGTCCGTTCGGCGGCAAGCTGGCCGACAAGATCGGCGGCGGCAAGATCACGCTGTACACCTTCGGGGCGATGACGGCCATCACCGCCGTCCTGGTCGCCGGCGGCATGTGGGACGACGCCACCAAGGGTCCGGCCACGGGCGCCCAGATGGCCGTCTACATCACGGCGTTCATGGTGCTGTTCATCCTGACCGGCCTCGGTAACGGCTCGACGTACAAGATGATCCCGTCGATCTTCGAGGCCAAGGCGCAGAGCAAGGACGAGTTGGGTGCCGCGGAGAAGACCTTGTGGTCGCGCAGCATGTCCGGCGCGCTGATCGGCTTCGCCGGTGCGGTCGGTGCGTTCGGTGGCGTGCTCGTCAACATCGTGCTCCGGGCGTCGTACGCCGGGCCCGCCCACTCGGCGACCACCGCGTTCTGGGTGTTCCTCGCCTTCTACGTGGTGTGCGGTGTCATCACCTGGTTCGTGTTCCTGCGCCAGCCGCACCTGCGTGCGGCGACCGGCGAGCACGTCGGCCGGGCGGTCGTGCCTGCTACCTAGTCAATCGACCGGAATGCCCCGCGGAAGTTTCCCGCGGGGCATTCTCGTGTTTGTGATCCAGATAACTGGTCCAACCAGTTGACCAGTTAACGTCGACGACCCGATCATTGACCCCATGGACATCGCACCTGTCGCGCGGTCAGCGGTCAGTGACTCGGTCTTCGCGCACCTCGTCGACGAGATCCTGTCCGGACGCGTCGCGGTCGACGACGCACTGCCGTCCGAGCGCGAGCTGGCCCTGGCCTTCGCGGTGAACCGGCATGCCATCCGGGAAGCGCTCAAGCGGCTGCAGCAGGCCCGGCTGGTGCGGATCAGCCACGGCGGCAAGACGCGGGTCCAGGACTGGCGGCAGACGGCCGGTCTGGACGTGCTCAGCACCCTCGCTGCCACCGGAGCCGTGCCGGCCCTGCAGATCGCCCGCGACATCATGGTGATGCGCCGGTCCGTGGCCGCCGACGCGGCCCGGCTGTGCGCCCGCAACGCCACCGACGACCAGCTGGCGACAATCGCCACCGCGGCCGCGGCGTACCCGGCACAGCGCACCGACGAATCGTTCGCGGTGGACCTGACATTCTGGACCGCGATCATCGACGGCAGCGGCAATCTGGCCTACCGGCTGGCGCTGAACACGCTGGTTGCGGCGTTCGCCGACATCGGCTTCGAATCGATCGCCGACCTCGGCACGGCGGCCGAACTGGCCGACCGCGACGCTCACATCACGCTGGCCGAGCGCCTCGTCGCGCGGGACGCCGATGCCGCTTACCGCGTGGCCGACGAGCTGCTGGGCCGCGTCGTCGACACCCTTTCCGCTCGGCAGTAGGAGTCATTGCCCATGTTCGATCTGATCCAGCACGCCATACCGGTGTTCGTGATCTGCCTCGTGCTGGAGGCGCTGTCCTTCCGCTTCCTGCCGGACGACGACGAGGTCGGCTACGAATTCCGGGATTCCCGAACGAGTCTCACCATGGGCATCGGCAACGTCATCATCAACATCGGCTGGAAGTTGGTGGTCCTGGCGGCGCTCAGCGCGGCGTATCTCGTGGCGCCAGTACATCTGCCCGCGGGCAATCCGCTGACCTGGGTCGCGCTGTTCATCGCCGACGACTTCGTCTACTACTGGTACCACCGCACCCACCACACGATCCGGGTGTTCTGGGCCAGTCACGTCGTGCACCACTCCAGCGAGCACTACAACCTGTCGACCGCGCTGCGGCAGACGTGGACGCCGTTCACGGCGCTGCCGTTCTGGTTGCCCTTGGCGTTCCTCGGTTTCTCACCGTGGATGATTCTGCTGCAGCAGTCGGTAAGCCTCCTGTACCAGTTCTTCATCCACACCGAGCGGGTCGGAAAACTTTGGCGGCCTGTCGAGTTCGTGATGAACACGCCGTCGCATCACCGCGTCCACCACGGCTCCAACGATCAATACCTGGACACGAACTACGGCGGCATCCTCATCATCTGGGACCGGCTGTTCGGCAGTTTCCGGCCCGAAAACGAGCGCGTGGTCTACGGTCTGACCAAGAACATCAAGACGTTCAACCCACTGCGGGTTGCCACGCACGAATACACCGCGATCTGGCAAGATGTGCGCGCGGCGAAGACGTGGAAGCAGCGCTTCGGACACACGTTCCGCGGGCCGGGCTGGTCACCCGACAGCGCGTAACGCAGCTCACAGATTTCCGGCACGTTTCCGTCACGATTCCGGCATGAAACATGTTGCGCACCAGGGCCTGACGACCATGTGAGCTCCGGTTGACGCGTAGTACATGGTTGCGCAACGGCTGCGGAATTGACGGCCCGTAGAACTGAGGGCATGACGCCCCCCGGAGCACACACCACGCGCACCGCGTGCTCCTACTGCGGTGTCGGGTGCGGCATTTCGGTCGAGACCCGCCCCGACGCCGGTACCGGGCTGCCCGTGATCGCGCGCGTATCCGGGGACCGCTTGCACCCCACCAACTTCGGACGGTTGTGCACCAAGGGCGCCACCCACGCCGACCTGATGCATGCCGATGAAGACCGGCTGACGACCGCTCTGGTGCGCCGCAACGGTGAGACGGTCAGCGTCCCGACCGACGACGCCACTGCCGAAGCGGGCCGCCGGCTGCGGGCCATCATCGACGAGCACGGCCCCGACGCCGTGGCGCTGTACGTTTCGGGCCAGATGACCATCGAGGCCCAGTACCTGGCCAACAAGCTGGCCAAGGGCTTCATCCGTACCGTGCACATCGAATCCAACTCGCGGCTGTGCATGGCGAGCGCCGGCACCGGGTTCAAGCAGTCGCTCGGTGCCGACGGTCCGCCCGGGTCATACACCGATTTCGATTCTGCCGACCTGTTTTTCGTGACCGGCGCCAACATGGCCGACTGCCACCCGATCCTGTTCCTGCGCATGGCCGACCGCATGGCCAAGGGCGCCAAACTGATCGTCGTCGACCCGCGCCGCACCACGACCGCAGAAAAGGCCGATCTCTTCCTGCAGATCAAACCCGGCACCGACCTGGCGCTGCTCAACGGCCTGCTGCACCTCCTGGTCGAAAGTGGCGCGGTAGACCACGAATTCATCGCCGCGCACACCGAGGGCTGGGAGGCCATGCCCGCGTTCCTCGCCGACTATCCGCCGGCGACGGTCGCCGAGATCACCGGTATCCCCGAAGCCGACATCCGCCGCGCCGCCGAGATGATCGCCGAGGCAGGGGAGTGGATGTCGTGCTGGACCATGGGCCTGAACCAGAGCACGCACGGCACCTGGAACACCAATGCCATCTGCAACCTGCACCTGGCCACCGGCGCCATCTGCCGCACCGGTAGCGGTCCGATGTCCCTGACCGGTCAGCCCAACGCCATGGGCGGCCGCGAAATGGGCTACATGGGACCGGGTCTGCCCGGGCAGCGCGCCGTGACGTCGGCCGACGACCGCGCGTTCACCGAAGAACAGTGGGGGCTGGAACCCGGCACCATCCGCACCGACGTCGGCCCCGGCACCATCGAGATGTTCCGGCAACTGGCCGCCGGTGACATCAAGGCCGTATGGATCATCTGTACCAATCCTGTTGCCTCCGTGGCCAATCGGCAGACCGTCATCGACGGCCTACAGGCCGCCGAGCTGGTGATCACGCAGGACGCCTACCAGGACACCGCGACCAACGCCTACGCCGACATCATGCTGCCGGCCACGCTGTGGGCCGAGGCCGAGGGCGTCATGGTCAACTCCGAGCGCAACCTGACCCTGTTGCAGCAGAGCATCCCCGCCGCCGGTGACGCGCGCCCCGATTGGGAGCTGCTCTGTAATGTGGCCCGGCACATGGGCTTCGGCGACGAGTTCGACTACAAGTCCAGCGAGCACGTATTCGCCGAAATCCGCCAGTTCACCAACCGCCGGACCGGTTACGACATCAGCGGGGTGACCTACGAGCGCCTGCGGGAGACCCCGCTGCAGTGGCCCTGCCCGCCGGACAGCGGCGATCGGAACCCGATCCGCTACCTCAACGACGGCGTCAGCCAGGACCTGTTCATCGGCGCGGACGGGCACCAGCCGCGGCTGGCGTTCCCGACGCCCTCGCGGCGGGCGGTGTTCCACGCGCGCCCGCACATGGACGCCACCGAGCTGCCCGACGACGAATTCCCGTTGGTGCTGAACACCGGCCGGCTGCAACACCAGTGGCACACCATGACCAAGACCGGCAAGGTCGAGAAGCTCAACAAGCTCACCGGTAAGCCGTTCATCGAGATTCACCCCACCGACGCGGCCGGCCTCGGCATCACCGAGGGGGCGGCTGTCGAGGTGTCGTCGCGCCGTGGCACTGCGGTCCTGCCGGCCATCCTGACGGACCGGGTGCGGCCGGGCAACTGCTTCGCGCCGTTCCACTGGAACGACCAACAGGGCGACCAGCTCACGATCAACGCCGTCACCAACGATGCGGTGGACCCCGATTCGTTGCAGCCCGAATTCAAGGTGTGCGCGGTGCGGTTGGCGCCGGTGGTGACGGCACCGGCCGTCGCGCCTCTCGCCGCGCCCGCTACCACCGGGACCCACCCGCTGGCCGCCACGCTCGGCCTGACCGGGCCGCCCGCGCTCAACGACACCGAAAAGGTCTATCTGTCAGGATTTTTCAGCGGCATCGAGCACTCCGCCGGGGTGCCGGTGCTACCTGCGTCGGCACCAGTCAGCCCCCTGGTGCGGCTGTGGGTCGACGGGGCGCTGGCCGGTGCGCACAGTGTCTCGGCGCCGGCGGCCGCCATCGATGTCCGGCCGGAGCCGGAGTCCTCCGGCCCGCTGGTGCTCTGGGCGTCGCAGACCGGCACCGCCGAGGAGTTCGCCGCCGGCCTGGCAGCGAAGATCGCTGGGGCCCGCCTGCAGGTGCTGGACGACACCGCGCTGGACGAGGTCGCCGCCGCAGGCGAAGTCCTGGTCGTGACAAGCACTTTCGGGGACGGTGGACCACCCGACAACGGAGCCGACTTCTGGGCTCGCCTGAGCGCGGCCGATGCACCGGACCTCTCCGGGCTGCGGTACTCCGTGCTCGGGATCGGCGACCGCGCATACGACAACTTCTGCGGCTACGCCAAATCCCTCGACGGCCGCTTCACCGAACTCGGGGCCACCGCGCTGCTCGACCGCGCCGACTGTGAGGCGTACGACGACGAGCCCCTTGCACACTGGTCCGACGCTGTCGTCGAGCTGGCCGCGGCGGCCCCGCTGGCGCCGACAGCGCCCGCAAAACCCGCCGCACCCGCCAAACCCGCGGCACCTGCCAAGCCGTTCACCCGCAACAACCCGCTACCGGTCCCATTGTGCCGCAACACCCTGCTGACCAAGGGTGGGGCGAAGGAAGTCCGCCAGATCGGCTTCGACCTGTCCGGGCACGACGTCAGCTACGGCGTCGGCGACGCGCTGGGCGTGGTGGTGGCCAACTGCCCGGAGACCGTCTCGGCTTGGCTGGCGGCGACCGGGCTCTCGGGTGACGAGGTCATCGAGATCGACGGCGGCGAAACCGCTCTTCGCGAGGCCCTGACCACGTCGTACGACATCTGCAAGGTGTCGCCGACCCTGATCAACTTCGTGGCCGAACGCAGCCGCGCCAAGATTCTGCGGGCGCCCCGGGAAGAGCGTGATCACTGGCTGGACGGCCGCACCGGCCTGGACCTCATCGAAGAGTTCAAAGTCCGCGCCGAACCCGAGGAGTGGCGAGATGCGTTGGTGCGCCTGGCGCCACGCTCGTACTCGATCTCGTCCAGCCCGTTGGTGAGCCCCGACGAGGTGCAACTGACGGTGTCGGTGGTTCGATACGAGGGTGCCCGTGGCGGCATCCGGCACGGCGTCGCGTCCACCTACCTCGCGGACCGGGCGGAGACGGTGCCGGTGTTCCTGCAGTCGGCGCCGCATTTCCGGCCGCCCGAGGATGCGCTGACCCCGATGATCATGGTCGGGCCCGGCACCGGCATCGCGCCGTTCCGCGGCTTCCTGCACGAGCGCCGGGCACTGGGGCACACCGGCCGCAACTGGCTGTTCTTCGGCGACCAGCACCGGGCCGAAAACTATTACTACCAAGACGAATTGGAGGCCTTCGCCGCTGACGGTCTGCTGACCCGGCTGGACACCGCGTTCTCGCGGGATCAGGCGCGCCGGGTGTACGTGCAGCACCGGATGCGCGAGCACGGCGAGATTCTGTGGCGCTGGCTCGAGGACGGCGCCCACTTCTACGTGTGCGGCGACGCCGCGCGCATGGCCAAGGACGTCGACGTGACGCTCACCAACATCATCAAGACCCACGGCGGCATGTCCGAGTCGGCAGCACACGACTACAAACGTGAGCTGATCGCCGACAAGCGCTACGTCCGCGACGTCTACTGATCTGCCCGCTGGGCCAGGCGGTCCGGCGGTACCGCTGCACGCCCGGCCGTTTCAGCTGGCTGGCTGCGTGCGGTAGACGGCCTGCCAAACCCATACGTACATTGGGATCTGGCTCCCATCGAGGTGAAATTACGAGTCGGATCGAGCCATGCGTTGTCGGACCCGAGTGTTAGGTTGCGGGTTGTGAAGCTTGTGGTGCAGGTTCGGCTGGAGGCGGATGCCTCTCAGCTCGACGCGCTGGTGCGCACTCTGGCCGCGTGCAACGACACCGCGAACTTGGTTTCCCGGGTCGCCCACGGGGCGAACGTTTTCCGGGGCAGGGATTTGCGGGCTATCACCTATGCGCAGGCCCGGGAGCATGCCGGGTTGGGGGCGCAGGTCGCCCAATCTTGCATCCGCAAGGTCGCCGACTCCTATGCCTCGCTGCGGGCGAACCTGCGCGCCGGCCGGTACGGCAAACCCGGAAGCACCCGCAGAAAGAAGGTTGAAGCGGCACCGATCCGATTCCGGGAGCTGGCTGCGCAGCCGTTCGATGACCGGTGCCTGTCGTGGTGCCATGACACCGATACCGGTGGTGCTGTGTCGATCTGGACGGTGGACGGCCGGCTGAAGAATCTGCGGTTTGTTGGCGATGCCGCTCAAATCGCCCTGCTGCGCGAATATCGCAGCGGGGAAACTGATCTGGTGATCCGCCGCCAGCGCCGTGGACGCGCGCCGTTGCGCGCCTATCTGATCGCCACCGTCGAGGTTCCGGAACCGGAGGTGCGGTCCGGGGAGCGTCTGACCACCCCCGCAGGGTGGATCGGGGTTGATCTGGGGATTGAGAATATCGCGGTCACCAGCGACCGCTCCTTGGCCGAGGAGTTGATGAGTACCTACGGCGCTGGAGCCCCGGACGGCGCGGCTGGGCGGGGCAGTGTGAAAGACCGCCGTACCCGGAACCGCGAGCTGCGCCACAAATTACAAGCCAAGAAGACCAAGTCGGCGAAACGGTTGCTGCGCAAGCACTCCCGCCGTGAGGCGCGGTACGCCGCTGACGTGAACCACCAGATTTCCAAGAGGATCGTGGCCGAGGCTGAACGCACCGGACGCGGTATCGCAGTCGAGGAATTGACTGGGATTCGTGAACGGGTACGGCTCCGCAAGCCCCAACGCGCCACTCATTCCAGTTGGGCGTTCGCTCAACTGGGAGCGTTTCTCACCTACAAAGCAGCCCGAGCGGGTGTGCCGATGATCGCTGTAGATCCGGCTTACACCAGCCAGCGTTGCACCGCGTGCGGCCACACCGACAAACGTAACCGGACCAGCCAGGCCCGATTCGTCTGCCGGAACTGCAATTTCACTGCGGAGCACGCGGACATCCTCGGTGCGGACAACATCGCGCACCGAGCGCCAACTATCTGGGCCCAATCAACGGTCCCCAGCGCGGCCTAACACCTGACACCCAGCCAGGGGATACAGCTGCAAGCTCGGCCTCCATGGCCGGGCAGTTGATGGTTGACTGGAGCTTGCCGGGAAGGAGCGATGTCGATGGTCTTGGATTCAGACGCAGCATCAGGTCCACCCTCTGCTGTCCCGCCACGCAACGCTGCCCGTCACATCAGGTTGACGTCCCACAGCGGCGCCGCCGACGCCCTGCCGATCCACTGGGGCGCCGCGACCGCCGCCGAGCGCGGCCCGGTGATCGGGACCACGACCACGCGCGCACACCGCAACGTGATCGGCACCCACAGCGGGTCTTACAGCGTCTACCGGGCATTGGCGGTCGCGGCGGGGGCGCTGTCGCCCGCGCACCGCGCCGATCTGACCAACACCGCACCCACCGACGTGATCGGCCCGTACCCCCAATGGTCCGATCCCGGCGCGATCGTGAGTCTGGACCCCTGGGGCGCCATGGTCGCGGACGCCTTCACCGCCGAACTGGCGAGCGGCTACGACATCCGGCCGACCATCGCCATCACCAAGGCCCACGTGATCCTGCCTGAGGTCGCCGAGGCGATCGTCAAGGGCCGGCTCCGCCCCGACGGCCGGGTGCTGCTGGACAACGGCGCCGCGCTGGTGACCAAGGCGGCCATCGAGCCGGTCTGGTTCCTGCCCGGGGTCGCGGCCCGATTCGGTTGCAGCGAAACGGAACTGCGCCGCGTGCTGTTCGAGGAGACCGGCGGCATGTATCCCGAGCTCGTCACACGCGGCGACCTCGAGGTCTTCCTGCCGCCCATCGGCGGGCAGACCCTCTACATCTTCGGCCAGGCCCGCGACCTCGCCGACCCCAGCGTGGAGTTGACCGCCCGTGTCCACGACGAGTGCAACGGATCGGATGTGTTCGGCTCCGACATCTGTACCTGCCGGCCTTATCTCACGCACGCGATCGAAGAGTGCATCCAGGGTGCGCAGCGCGGTGGGGTGGGGCTCGTGGCCTACTCCCGCAAGGAAGGTCGCGCGCTGGGTGAGGTCACCAAGTTCCTGGTGTACAACGCGCGTAAGCGGCAGGTCGGTGGCGACACCGCAGACCAGTACTTCGCCCGCACGGAATGCGTTGCCGGCGTTCAGGATATGCGTTTCCAGGAACTCATGCCCGACGTGCTGCACTGGCTGGGCATCCGCACGATCCATCGGCTGGTCTCGATGAGCAACATGAAGTACGACGCCATTACCGGCTCGGGAATCGAGGTCGTCGAACGCGTGAACATCCCGGACGACCTGATCCCGGCCGATGCCCGCGTCGAGATCGATGCCAAGACGGCCGCCGGTTACTTCACCCCCGGACCGGTGCCCGACGCCGACGAACTCAAGATCGCCAAGGGCCGCGGACTCACGTCATGACGATCGGCACCGGCACTGGCACCGACAGCGCCGTCGCGGTCGGCATTCTGCGCAGTACCGCGGCCATCCGCGAACGCGCCGAGTTCCTGCTGCAGCGGGCACGCGCGGGGGAATCACGTTGGTTCGTGGTCGACGATGTCGCGCTGACGCCGGCCGCCGACCTCGTCGGCGGCGTCACCCGCACGCGCTATCCCGATCTGGCGATCCCGTATCACAGCCGCTGGCGCCATTTCGAGGCCGGCGGCATCGACCGCACCGCCGACCTGCGCGCCAAGCTGGCCGGGTTGGAACCCACCGCCCGGGCCCGCGCGATGATCGACCTGGCCGTGGTCAGCGTGCTGCTCGACGCCGGCGCCGGTCCCGACTGGGCCTATGCGGAACCGATTACCGGGCAACGCTTCACGCGGTCCGAGGGACTCGGGGTGGCCAGTTGGCACGCCTTCGCCGACGGGCTGTTCTCCAGTGACCCGGCTCAGCCCTGGCAGGTCGACGCCGCGGCACTGCGCGCCATCGACGACGCCGCCCTCGGCCGGGCATTTCAGGCCGCGCCGGACAATCCGCTGGTCGGGCTCAGCGGCCGGGTGCAGCTGCTGCGGCGGCTCGGTGCCGCGCTCGAGGTTCGTCCTGAGGTCTTCGGCCCGCAGGGGCGTCCCGGCGGCCTGTTCGACGTGCTGGCCGGCCCGGAAGTCCACGCGCACGACATCCTGGTGCGGCTCCTGGACACCCTGTCCGGGGTCTGGCTGGCCGACAACGACATTGGGGATATCCCGCTCGGTGACTGCTGGCCGCACCCGGCGGTGCCGGGAATCGGCTTGTCGCGCGGGTGGATGCCGTTCCACAAGCTGTCGCAGTGGCTGACCTACTCGCTGCTGGAGCCGTTCGAGTGGGCCGGCGTGCCGGTCACCGGGCTGGATGCGCTCACCGGCCTGCCCGAATACCGCAACGGCGGCCTGCTGCTCGATACCGGGGTGCTGCGCCTGCGGGATCCGGCAGCCGCGGACCGAACCTGGTCGGTGGCCGACGAATTGGTCGTCGAGTGGCGCGCACTGACCGTCGCGCTGCTGGACGAGCTTGCGCCGCTGGTACGCAGCGCGCTCGGCCTCGACTCCGCGACGCTGCCGCTGGCCTGCGTCCTCGAAGGCGGCACCTGGGCAGCCGGGCGCACCCTCGCGCAGCAGTTGCGGGCCGGGAACCCGCCGCTGTCCATCAGCAGTGACGGCACGGTTTTCTAGGAGGGCGCCATGGGTAATCTGCATCTCGTCGACCATCCGCTGGTTCAGCACAAGCTGACACTGATGCGGCAGAAGGATGTGTCCACCAAGGGCTTTCGCGCGCTGTTGAACGAGATTTCCGCGCTGATGACCTACGAGGTGCTGCGCGACATCCCCATGCACGAGATCGAGATCGAGACGCCGCTGGAATCCACCACCGGCATGGTCATCGACGGTAAGAAGCTCGTCTTCGCCTCGATCCTGCGTGCGGGCAGCGGCATTCTGGACGGCATGCTCAGCGTCGTTCCCGGCGCGCGGATCGGCCACATCGGTTTGTACCGTGACCCGAAAACCCATGTTGCCGTGGAGTATTACTTCAAGATGCCGAGTGAGTTGCACGAGCGCGACATCGTGGTGTGCGATCCGATGCTCGCCACCGGCAACTCCGCGGTGGCCGCGATCGACCGCCTCAAGGAGTATCGGCCGCGCTCCATCAAGTTCGTCTGTCTGCTGACCTGTCCGGAAGGCGTCGCGGCGATGCAAGCGGCCCACCCCGAGGTCCCGATCTACGCCGCGGCGCTGGACCGCGAACTCGACGAGCACGGCTACATCGTGCCGGGCCTCGGCGACGCCGGCGACCGCATCTTCGGCACCAAGTAGCCATGCCGAACCCGAACAGGCGGACCGTGCTGCGCGGCGCCGGGCTGGTCCTCGGCGCGTCGACGGTGGTGATCCGACCGACCATGCCGAGATGGTCACCGTCCGCACTGCCTGGCGGGCGCTCGGCGACGACGGCATGCGGTCGGCGACACTGTACGCCAGCACCGAGCCGTGCACGATGTGTGCGGGCGGCACCTTCTGGAGTGGCGTCGGGCGGGTGGTGTACGGCATGTCCAACACCCGGCTGCTCCAATTCAGCGGCGGCGACCCGAAGAACGCGGGCTACGCACTACCGTGCCACGACATCCTGCTGCACGGCTACCGGCCCATCACCGTCATCGGGCCACTATTGGAAGACGAAGCGGCACAGGCACATCAGGGCTACTGGCGCTGACGTGCCGGGCCGCCGCGGCTCACGACGACAGCGCGTCGAACAGCGCCGACATCTGTGCCGGTGAGACCGACATGCCACCGCACTGACCGCGCAGCGTCGTCAGGGGCCGCGCGATGTTCTTCAGGTCGAAGAACTCGCCGGGATGAGCGGTGAAGTACGCCCGGACGGCGCCTTCCGCGTCGCCCGACGAGCTCGCGTTGGTCAGGGCTTCGTTGGCGCCCGGGTGGGCGTCGAGGTAGCTCCCGGCCTGGGCCAGGACCGAGCCCGCGGTGCTGGCCAGTCCGCTGGCGGTACACGGCGCTGCGGTCGCGTTGGGGATGGCGATCGTGAGCGAGGCGAACCCGGCGAGCGCGAGCATTGCAGTCAGTTTCATACTGCTGATCCTGCTGGAAACCCGGCGATCTCGGGCGCATTGCGAGGAATTCGGCCCGCGTGTTGGGACCGAACTCAGCGCAACGCGACCGTCGGGCCGTTCACGTCGAGCGGGGCGCAGCTGTCCTTGCCGACGGTCGTCGAGCACTTCGCCGCGGGGATCACGGGCCGGTAAGCCGGCGGCGTGCCGCCGGCGCGGGTGATCTGCGTGTAGGTCTGGACGGCGTCGGTCGGTACGCGACGCAGCGCCGGATCGCCCAGTGCGTCAACCGAATACAGGCCGAAGCGAGGACGGTAGCTGCCCCACTCGTAGTTGTCGACCAGCGACCAGTAGTTGTAGCCGATGATCGGGATGCCGTCGGCCTTGGCGCGCTGCAGCCAGAACACGGTGTCGCTGAGGTACTGCGATCGCGTCACGCCGTCGGTGCGCGGTTTCGCGTTGTCGGTGACCATGCCGTTCTCGACGACATAGATGGGCAGGCCGGGATACCGCTGGGCGTAGTGACGCGCCACGTAGTAGATGTCCTCGGGCTGCAATTTGATGTTCCACCGCGCCGCCATGCTCTGCGCCGACGCGGGATTGTCCGCGGCCGTACCGGTGTAGTAGTCGAAGCCGAGGTAGTCGAGGCTGTCCCGGACGCGGTCGAAGAACGAGCCCTCGATGCCCGTGACGCCGAATCCGCTGAACTGCGCCAACACTTCCGGCGGAATGTAGGCCTCGTTGGTGGTGACCTTGGCCTTGGGGTCGGCGTCGTGGGCGGCGCGGTAGACGGCGCGGTGCGCGTCCGCGACGCGGTCGAGGAACGTGCCGAATTGGTCGGGTTTGATGGCGCCGGTGCGCAGTTCCATCGCGCCGAAGGCCAGTGGCTCGTTGATGCTCACCCACAGCACGCCCTGCCCCGCGTAGCGTTTGGTGATCGCCGTGGCGAAGTCGTCGAACGCGGCGACGTTGTTGAGGAAGCCGCCGCGGTCCGCGATCCAGCCGGGGTAGACCCAGTGCATCAGCGTGATCATCGGCGTCATGCCGTTGGCGAGCAGCGTCGCGACCACGTCGTCGTAGTAGGCGAGTTCCTTCTCGTCCCACACGCCGGGCTGCGGCATCACCCGCGCCCATTCGACGCCGAAGCGAAAAGTGTTGACGCCCATGGCATGCGCGTTGGCGATGTCCTCCTTGTAGCGGTGCCGGAAGTCGTCGGCCTGCTTGTAGGGCTCCACCGGAGCTGCGCTCAAGGCGTCGGCGCCGGGCGGGACGGGCTTGCCCGCCGTGCGGTCGACGTAGCGGCGCCAGTTGCTGTCGGGAGCGTCGCCTTCCACCTGGTAGCCGGCGGTCGCGGTGCCCCAGTAGAAGTTGCGATTCCACGACGAACTGGTGTCCGTCCGCTCCTGCTTTGCGTCCTGCTTCGCGCCGCAGGCGGACAGGCCCAGGGAGAGGGCAACGGCTGACGCCACGACAACCCGGTTCCACTTCATACCAAAAACCATACACTGCACTGTTTTGGTCAGGACAGTAATGCGCCCCACACCGCGCGCACGTGTGCGCCCATGTCGATCGATCGATCGGACATCCACTGGATCTGAATCCCGTCCGCTGCCGCGATCAGCGCGGTGGCGGCGAACTCGGCGTCGACGTGGGCGGGGACCGTGCCGGCCGCCTGCCGGCGGCGGACGTAGTCGCTGATGGTTGCGCGCATGCTCTCGTATCGTTGGCGCAGGTAATCCGCGGCCGGATGAGACGGGTCGACGGCGGCGGCCGCAGCCAGGGACAGATAGACCGTTCCCGATCCGGGCTTGGCGGCCTTGTCCACCATCGCCTGTGCCATGGCCTCGCCCGGGTCGATGTCGACGTCCGAATTGCGGTACCGCTCTTCGAATTTCGCATCGGCGTCGCGATGCAACTCGGTCAGGAGAACGTCACGGGTGGGGAAGTAGTGCATCAGGCCCGCCAGGCTGATGTTCGCCTCATTGGCGATCACCCGCATCGACGCACCGGCCTCACCGTCGCGTTCCAGCACCGCGAGCGCGACGGCCTTGATCTCCGCGCGCTTGGCCTCACCCTTGGCGTATCGCCCCACAGTTGGCATGACGTGAGGCTAGCGACCCCCGCGGCAGGAAGGGTCCGAAGCCGGCCGCCTACCGCCGTCCGGCGCTGATCATGTCGGCGCGGGGCACAACCTTGACCCGCTCGCGGCCCTGCTGCGCGCCGAGGGCCATCTCGTGGGCGTCGAGGCGTTCCCATTCCGCCCACGTCGTGTAGTCGATGCCGCTGCCGGCCAGGTGTTCCAGGATGGCATCGGGCTCGCCGATCTCCGGTGCGCGCAGTCCCGGCAGGTCGGCCAACAGGCTGGTGATCGTCTCGGACGCATCGGATTTGGTGTGTCCGATGAGTCCGATCGGCCCGCGCTTGATCCAGCCGGTGACGTAGGTGCCCTCGATCAGTTCGCCATCGAGGTCCAGGACCCGCCCGGCGTCGTGGGGGACCACACCGGCGTGGTGGTCGAACGGTAGATCGGCCAGGTGTGACGAGAGATAGCCGACGGCGCGGTAGACCGCCTGCACCGGCCAATCGGTGAATTCGCCGGTGCCCCGGGCGGTTCCGTCGCCGATCAGTTCGGTGCGTTCGGTCCGCAGTCCTTCGACGCGGTCGGTGCCGAGCACGGCGACGGGGGATTGGCACAGGTGAATGTGGATGCGGTGCGGGGCGCCGGTGGGCTCGACGTCGAGGTAACGCATCATGGTGTTGACGACGAGCTTGGTGGACTTGCTGGTGTTGATGGCCTGCTGGCTGGCCTCGTCGATCTCGAAGCCCTCCGGGTGCACGATCACGTCGACGCTGGGGGAGTGCGACAGCTCGCGGAATTCCATCGGCGAGAACTTGATCTGGGCCGGACCGCGCCGGGCGAACACATGCACGTCGGTGGCTTGATTCAGGGAAAGACCTTGGTACACATTGCCGGCGATCTCGGTGCTCAACTGCTCATCGGCGGGCTTGGCCAGCATCCGGGCGATGTCGAGTGCCACGTTGCCCGCGCCGAGCACCGCAACGCTCTTGGCCTCCAGCGGCCAGGTTCGTGGCACGTCGGGGTGGCCGTCGTACCAGGACACGAAGTCGGCGGCGCCGTAGCTGCCGGGCAGTTCGATGCCGGGGATGTCCAGCGGGCGGTCCGCGCGTGCCCCGGTGGCGAAGATAACGGCGTCGTAGTGGCGACGCAGATCGGACAGTTTCAGATCGGTGCCATAGTGCACGTTGCCGATGAAGCGGATCTCGTCGCGCGAGAGGACTCGCCGCAGCGCCTTGATGATCTCCTTGATCCGGGGATGATCGGGTGCCACGCCGTACCGGACCAGCCCGTACGGGGCCGGCAGGCGATCGAACAGATCGACCCTGGCCTGCGGGTATTCGTCGACCAAGATGTCGGACGCATAGATTCCGGCCGGACCTGCCCCGATCACCGCCACGCGGACGTCACGCATTCAGCACTCCCTTAAATTAGGTAAGGCAAGCCTAAATTGGTACGCAGGTACCGCAAGGCCTACGTCACGGCGACGTCGGAGACTCTCGTCACACAGCAGCGGATCGGAGGTAGCGCTTGCGCACCAAGAAATCACCAAGGCATCGGCCGCAGCCTTGGGCGTGACCACGACAACCGCGAATCCCGAACGGCACCACCATGACCCACCCAACTGAGCAGAGGCAGGCCACGACGATGACGAGGCTGGCCGTGATCGCTGTGACCGCCATCGCGACCACCATGGCCGTGGCCGCTTGCTCGACGGCCGGCACGCCCGCTGTCCGGGCCGACCCACAACCGACGCTCGGCCGTGCCTGGAACCCGAGTGCGCGCGGCTACGGCACGGTGCAGCCCGCCCGGGTCTTCAACGGCGGCGACCCGACGGGCGATATCTGGGGCATCACGTGGTCGTCCTGGGGCGGCGAACGCGCTACAGGGACGGGCACGTCGTACGGCATGCCGCCGGGCGTCGTCAGTGTCTCGCAGTCGGTCAAGGAATCGGCGACGATCGTGGCCTACAACCTCGGCTACTGCGACGGCCAGCTGATGTACCAGGCGGCGAAGTGGTACTTCCCCGGTTACGGAGAGTCGTTCAACCCGGCGGGGCACTACAACATCTGCACGGGCGATTACGTCGACGGCATCTGACGTACAACCCTGAGCGGCAACAGGTTCCGTCACATCGCGAAACCATGCCAAGCGAGTCAAACTGATCCAATCGATTGACGGCGCCGGGCGCGGACGATTGTGTCGGAGCCATGAAGAGTTTCCTTGCCGCCGACGCATTCGCGGATCGGACGGTCGTCCTCATCGGCGGCGGCACCGGAATCGGTCTCGCGGTCGCCAGATTGGTGGTGTCCGGCGGGGGTGCGGTGGTGCTGGGCGGGCGCCGTGCCGGTGTGCTCGAGAAGGCCGCCGCCGATCTGGGCCCGGCGGCGACATGGCAGGTCGTCGACACCGCCGACGAGCGCACCATAGACGCCCTGTTCGCCCGGTTCGACGCCGTCGATGCCCTCTTCACCACCGCGGCCACCTACGTCACCGGATCGATGCGCGAACTCTCACTGACCGACGCCGCGTCGCCGTTCGACTCGAAGTTCTGGGGTCAGTACCGCGTCGTCAAGGCCGCGCTGCCGGTGCTGACCGCCGATGCGTCCGTCGTCCTGATGGCCGGGGCGGCCAGTGTGCGGCCGGCCGGGGCGGCGCCCGCCTACGTCGCGGCCAACGCCGCCATCGAGGGACTGGCCCGCGGGCTGGCCGTTGAACTCGCGCCGGTACGGGTGAACGCGATCTCGCCCGGCACCGTGGACGGCAACTTGTGGAATCAGCGGCCGCAGGCCGTCCGGGACGCGGCGTTCGCCCATTTCGTCGAGGCCTCGACCACCGGGAAACTGGCGCGGGAGGACGAGGTCGCGGCCGCCGTCGTTCATCTGTTCCTCAACGGCGCGACGACGGGGTCCACGATCTATCCCGACGGCGGGTACAGCTTGCGTTGACACAGCTCGCCACCCCGGCCGGCGCCGCGAAAAATGTTCGTGCTGAGTGCAATCGGTGTCTGATGCGCGAGATGTGGGCACGGTGGAGTAGTGACCCGACAAATTCGCTTCAACGCTTTCGACATGAACTGTGTCGCTCATCAGTCGCCCGGACTGTGGCGGCATCCAGAGGATCAGTCCTGGCGCTACAAGGACCTGGAGTACTGGACCGAACTGGCGAAGTTGTTGGAGCGCGGCAGGTTTGACGGCCTGTTCATCGCCGATGTGCTCGGTACCTACGACGTCTACGGAGCCAGCGACGAGGCCGCCATCCGGCAGGCCGCGCAGATCCCGGTGGGCGACCCGCTGCTGTTGGTATCGGCGATGGCGTTGGTCACCGAGCATCTGGGCTTCGGCATCACCACCGGCACCGGGTTCGAGCACCCGTATCCCTTCGCTCGCCGGATATCGACCCTCGATCACCTGACCAAGGGCCGCATCGGCTGGAATGTGGTCACCGGGTATCTGCCCGCGGCGGCACGCAACATGGGGCAGACCGACCAGCCGGCCCACGACGCCCGTTACGACCACGCCGACGAATATCTCGAGGTGCTCTACAAGCTGTGGGAGGGCTCCTGGGAGGACGACGCGGTGGTCCGCGACCGCGAGCGCGGGGTCTTCACCGACCCGGACAAGGTGCACCACATCGGGCACTCCGGAACGCATTTCAGCGTGCCGGGTGTGCACCTCGCCGAGCCGTCGCCGCAGCGGACCCCGGTGATCTACCAGGCCGGCTCATCCCCGCGCGGGGTCCGGTTCGCCGCCGAGAACGCCGAGGCCATCTTCACCGCGGCGCCGACCAAAGCCATTCTGGCCGAGACGGTTTCGACGATTCGCCGGGAGCTGGAACTGGCCGGCCGGGATCCGTACTCGGCCAAGATCTTCAATCTGTCGACGGTGATCACCGCGGCCACCGACGACGAAGCGCACGCCAAACACCGCGAGTTGCTCTCCTACGGCGACCCGGAAGGCGCGCTGGTGTTCATGTCCGGGTGGATGGGTGTGGACCTGGCCCGGTACGGGTTGGACGAGCCGATCGGCAACGTCGACTCGAATGCCATCCTGTCCGCCGTCAAGGCGTTCCAGTCGGCCGACCCCGATGGCCGGGAGTGGACGGTCCGCGACATCGCCGAGTGGGGCGAGATCGGCGGCATGGGTCCACGGATCGTCGGCTCGGGCGCCACGGTGGCCGACACCTTGCAGGAGTGGGTCGCCGAGACCGACGTCGACGGTTTCAACCTCGCCTACGCCATCACCCCCGGTTCCTTCGCCGACGTGATCGAGCACGTGGTTCCGGTGCTGACCGAACGGGGTGCCTACCAGGCGGACTATCAGCCGGGGTCGTTGCGGCACAAGCTGCTCGGCAACGGCGACCGGCTGCCGCAGGAGCACCGCGGCGCGCGATACCGGGTCGGTGGCTCGTCGTCGACGATCATCGATCGTCCGTCCACGCTGCCGTCGTCGTCGGGATCGACCGCGGCGCAACCGGCGCGCGGCCGCTGAGTGGTCACCAGCGTCGCGGGAGCTGCGCCGGCTCCGGTTGAATCCTGAGCAGCCTGCTCCGGAACGACCTGCTCACTTTTCAACCGGAGCCGACAAGGAGGTGAGCGTTTCCTGGAGAGTCGTCAGGGAATAACCCGTCATCGTCGCTTCAATCGGGCGTTGTTGGCGCTGAGAATGCAGCTGGGGAGGATCGGCAAAGATGCTCGGCCTGCGGCCGACTGCCGTGGCGCCTAGCGTTCGGGATGCTGCACTGGTATCGCACAACGACGACGCCCCGATAGTCTCAGGCATCTGTCCTGTTAGTCGTAGTCGTTGTTATAGCGGGCCGCGATTTCTGCGATCTCTCGGCGAAACTCGTCAGCGGAGAACCTGTAGATGGCGCGTAATTCGGTGTCCAAGAATTCTGCATTCGAAAGCTTCGTCGCGAGGTCGAACAGAAGCTCGAGCTCTTCGGAACGGCCGTTCACCCAACTAATCAGCCGCATTTCACACGAAGTGCGGGTCGCCGCCAGAACGTCCGCGACATGAGAGGAATCGACTTCCCTTGTCCGAGTGATCAACTTGTCCGCCAGCAATGGAGCGTAAAGAGGCCAGTAGTCAAGCGGTTCGAATACCTCAAGGACGCCCCGGATCTCGTCGATGTCGCAATGTTCGATCTCCACAGCGAGCGCTTCCCCAACTTCGTTGTATAGCGTTTCGCCCACCGCAGTCTTTAGAACATCGCCGATCCCATCTGTCTCGCAGGCTATTTGATCGAATACCCAGCTCACCACTGCTTCGGCCTGCCCGCTGAACGCTTGTGGATAGTCGCCGCACAGGTCCACTATGGCTGCGCGATCTTCGCGGTAACAGGACAGTAGGAAAGTCAGTACTTCACGTGGGAAGCCTCGCGCGATGCGTGCGAGGGCACCCTGCACGCCGTAGGCGCTGATGTCTGAACGCCTTGCGAGAGCGAGGATCGCCGCCACGTCGGATTCGTCCAGCTCCTGTATCCAGTCCGCTCTACCAAATGTGCAGGCGCACTCGATCAGGCGTGTTGACGTTGACTGATCAATACCTGTCGCGATGAGAGACTCCGCAGTGCTTACCGGGTCTCGTGCGAGCAAGCGATGCGCGCCGGCGTGAAACTTCGCGCGCACTGCCGGAACAGCGTCTAGCACACCTCTGGAATACGCGGCGAGATGAGGGCCGCCAAGGTCGGTCCAGGAGTTTGTGTTGATCGCGTCACCGATTGCTGATCGGACCGCGTTGCGTTGGTGTGGACTGTCGTCCAGCCAGCTACCAAACTCGTTCGTGTCGAATGCGTTCCAGCCAGCTAGAGCGTAGACGAGAAGATCGTCGAGAGGCCCGGGAGGCCGCGCGGCGATGTCCTTAACGACTGCGGAACACTGGTATGTGTAGTTGTTTGCGAGGTACTTTCCCAGAAAGAGGAACGGCAGAGACTGACTGCTGTCCGCCAGCAATACTTCAAATGCCGTGCACTCAAGGCGATCTAGGACGTCGCTGATGTCTCCGACCCGCCACAGGCTGTCCCAGCAGCGAGCCAGCAAAGCATCGCGCTCACGGTCCATGTAATCGAC
This sequence comes from Mycobacterium sp. SMC-18, assembly GCF_045310895.1. Classification (NCBI taxonomy): domain Bacteria; kingdom Bacillati; phylum Actinomycetota; class Actinomycetes; order Mycobacteriales; family Mycobacteriaceae; genus Mycobacterium; species Mycobacterium sp. SMC-18. The sequence goes on along the minus strand of NZ_JBJIAL010000010.1, from coordinate 29,720 downwards.
GATGTCCTCGTCATCAGGCCGTGACGTGCCCACGTCGAGACCGCTTTCAAGATCTGCGATGCTCGGTGCAGTGTACCCATACCGATTCGGTAGGCCGAAGTGATGTGAGCCCATCAATGCGTCTGCGAGTTCGTCGCCATGGTTGTCGAGAATCGTTGCTATTTCGATTGCTAAACAACGGATTTGAAGGCAACGTGCATGCTGCGCTTGCCAAGATACGGATTCGCGAACCAGACGGCGGATCACAGGCGAGGTGGCTTTGGCCGCAATTGTTGCCAAGGTGGTGACTGTCGCTAGGTCATCTGAGTCCCATGCTTCGAGGTCTTCCGCGGTCGGGTTGAAACCGTATAGGGCTTGAGGCGGTCTCAATGCGGACTTGAGTATCCGCACGGCCTCAGCGGCTAGTCCGACGTGTTCAGTTGTCGCGCTTTCCAGGAGGACCTCGCGGATTGCGTCTCGCGTCGGGCGCGCCCAATCGGCATTGATCAGATAGGTATTGAAGCTGACAACGCGTGGCGCCGTTTGGCCGGCGATCTCGCCTTGTTTGGTGAGGAGCGGCTTCAATGCGAACAGTGGATATGCCTTCGGAGTCGGTGCGTAGGTCGAGAGCCAAATTCTGACGCGGTCTATGATTCGTTGTGGCACAGTCTCGTCGGGGAGCCTGCCGAGTTCGGCTAGGGTTTCTAGGGCTTTTGTTGCGGCGTCGGGGTGCATGGCCGGCATAGGTGCGAGTTCGCGGTGAAGTGCCCATAGCCCATCGAGCGCCTGCTCGAGTAGTTCGGGTGCTGTACGTGCGCACTGAGCGAGCAGGGGTGCCATCTCGATCTTCACATCCGCGGCGCTCAGTTCGTGCAAGCGCCATGTCCTTCTCTCCTCCCGCTCGAAATGGGTCGCGGTCAGCGGGCCCCTTTTAGGAGGCGGCACTTCATCCAAATTGGCGAGGTCGGCGAGGCGGTTGCGAACCTCCGCTAGTAGGGGCATGAGCCCGTGTGGCTGGGTGTAGCTCAGGGCGGCAAGGCGTTGCACTGCTTCGTGTAGGCCGATCACGTCGGTGGAATCAATTTCGTCTCGAAGTGTCTGCCAGATGCCGTCGACAACCCCTGGAAGGTCTTGCCGGCGGAGTCGCCAGTCCAGATCAGTAAGGCGTCTGAGTAGTTGTGCGCCGAAGAATGGGTATAGGGATCGCCATACCTCGGGGACGAAATTGGTTCTCTGACCTAGTGATTCAGTGACGCTCTCGGTCTCCAGCATCATGTCTGCGAGTAGGTCGGGGACCAGCCTCAAAATCGATTCGGTCTTCGTCATGACGTCAGCTCGGATCAGCGCACTCAAGAGTCGATTCGACTCGTCGTCAGATAACCCGCAGAACCCGTTGACGGCAGCGCGCGCTTCGGCGTTATTCAGGTCTATCACGCCACCGGTAGCGGCACACGTTGCGAGGAAGCGTTCGACAAGCGCCGGGTCGAATTCGTTGACCGTGGCGGTGATGGACTGGCGATAACTCGACCGCACAGCCGAACGAAGGTCGGTACTAAGTGTGAGGCTGCCGGTTAGAGTGCCGTTTCGGATTGCGTCGATTGCCAGCACCCCTAGGTAGGGCGCTTCTTCTGCCAGACGTGCGATATTTACTTTCGTTCCGTACGCGAGCTGGATGTCGAGCCCGTCCGCGAGGGAATCGATCAATTCGTACGCGTGGCGATGACTGAGTGGTGACAGCTCGATCGTGGCGACACCGCTGATCGGGAAGCCGGCCTTCATGAACGTATCGAGAAGGGGGGTGACGCCGTTCTTTCGCGCTGCGACAACGAGTTTGGTGTGCTCATTCCTCAGCATGTATTCAAGCAACCGATGCACGGCTTCGGGTCGCTCATGTCCATCATCCACAAAAAGGACCACAGAGGAGTGGGGCAGCTCGTCGAGACTATCGGCACTTAGCGGGTGCGCCGGGATGAGGCTCAGGACGGGAACGGTTGGATTCTCGTTCTGCAGGTCACGAAGCACCTCGACGGCGAGCCGAGTCTTGCCCATCCCGCCGGGTGCCGATATCAGGATGATCCGTGTGTCTCCCCGTACCGCTGTATGAAGAGCCTGCAATTCGGCCGTCCGATTGACCATGGCGCCGGCGTCATTCAGTACAGGAAGACAGATACGTGTGTCACCGAGCGCGTCCACCGATTCAAAGGCATCGGCTCCCGGCACGCGGAGGAGCCGTTTACGTGTGGCGCGGTCCCATGTTGAGTCGAGGATCTCGCGTCGACGGTGAAGAGGCACGTCTGCAAGTAGCTGATTGAGGTCGCGTCGGTCGATCAATGTCCAGTCGGCGTGCTTCTGGATCTCCTGCCTCACAGCTGGCGAGGCGAATCCGGAGTACACGAGGTGATGGGTATCGGCGTGAAAGCTACATGTCTGAACTGCGTTTCGAACGTCCGCCGGTTGGAGCTTTTCGTATGCCTTGCACTGCCAGGAGGAGGTGGTCCCGTCACTCCATTCGCCCTCAAAGTCGATTCCGTCTTGCTTGTCGCCGCGGCGCCCCCATCGCGAGACGCGTGCTATGCGTCGCCCTGACTTGTTCGCGAACCGGTGTGCGCTCAGCACGGCCTCGGTGAAGTCCTCGAATTGCTCCCACGTCAGCTCGTTGGTCGGCGGCAAAGACAAGTCTCTTGCGCCGGTGTCTTCTGAAACTGGCATGCGAAAACTCACCTCACTGATGTCCGCGATCAGTTTGCCTGACGCCACCGACAGAGCTCGTAGATCGCCGCTTGGTGGGTCGAGGCCGTTGGTGAGTTGATACTGACGGACCCCGGGGGCGCAGACTTGTCGGCGGCTGCTGGCACGCTACGTGCATGGTCAAGAGTCGCGAGCCGCTGTTCGATGATGCTCACCGCGACGACACGTCGGTGGCTGGCTTCCAAGAGTCCACCTTTGCGTTCATGAACAGGATCGCGGGCGACTATTGGGACCAGCCGCGGTTGATGATGCAGCAGTGGATGGACCGCATCAACGATGACATCACCTGCAATGACTTGCTCCAACGTTTGCGATCAGGAGACGACGAGCAGTTCCGCAGTGCCTACTTGGAGCTCTATCTTCACGAGTCGCTTTTGCGCGCTGGCTACGAAATAGTGGTTCACCCGGAGGTGCCGGGTACGACCCGTCACCCCGACTTCTTGGCTGTCCGCGGCGACGAGCGGCTCTACGTTGAGGCGGTTGCTCCTGGTTCGACCGCGGCGGCTAAGGCTGCGGCAGGTCGTCGGGCGGTTCTATTCGATACGGTGAATCGGCTCCAAGACCCGAATTTCATTCTTTGGCTTGACCATCTTGTGGACGGGCCGCGGCCACCCAAGGCGGCGCGCCTTCGAGGCAAACTGAGCCAGTGGTTGCGCCTGCTCGATCCTGACGCACCATGGACGGCCGACGCTGCGCCGAAGTATGTCTGGCGCGAGGATGGCTGGGAGGCTGGGCTCAAGGCATTCCCGAAGAAGCTCGAAGCCCGAGGCCTGAGACCCGATAGCCGGGCGATCGGGATCTACGGCCAGTCGGAGGCGAGCTTCGTCGATGATGCGCCCGCTATCCAAGCCGCCCTCGCTGCGAAACATCATGAGTACGGCAATCTGGAAGCGCCATTCGTTATCGCGATCGGTACGTACATCGTGGATGGCGACCGGTGGCACGCCAGTAATGCGATGTACGGGCCGCTTGCTTTCGAATTTGACCCGAATTCAGATGGGGAGCCGCCCGCCCGCGCGATTCGGCAAGCCGGTGGCTACTTCGGGACGCCGCCCGATTGGCAGAACCGCAATGTGTCGGGGGTTCTAGTCGTTAACCAACTCATGCCGTATTACTTTCAGCGCGCCGAGGTCACGCTGTGGCGGCACCCGAGTCCCATTCATGCGCTACCCGACGAGCTGGGAATCCCCGCCCATACCATCACCCTTCGTAACGGCGAGCTTGCAGTTACCCCTCCAGATCCGTCTGCTGGAGAGTTCTTCGGCCTCCCGGCCTCTTGGCCCCCAGGCGAGGCATGGCCGAAAGGCGACTGACCTCCACACTGCCCATCGAGTCTGCTCGCCGTGGTGGCAGGTAGTTGTCCTCGACAATCGGCGGTGTGGTGCACTCGATCGACCAGCGCCGAGGCCGGGGATGGGTATCACGACCGGTGGCGATCACCGCGAAGACACATTGAGGAACAGCCAGTCAGTATGTCGGCGAGGACGGTGTTCGTGGCGGGATAACCAAAAATCCGCAGTCGTGTGTCGGTGAATGCGACTGCCCCTGGGCATCAGCAAGTACGGAAATCCGCTCCGATGCAGTTGGGAGCCGATTCTCCATCCGCACATGTAAAAAAACTGTGTCCGAGGGGGGACTTGGCCACCTGCGACAAGGGTTGAGGTCTTTGATTTGAGTTGTTGACCAGCAGTTTTCCTGCGGTTGGCGACGGCACGCGCTAGACAGTCCTGGTGGTAGTCATGACGTGGCTAAGGGTAGTTGCGAGAATCGTCGACGCGATGCAACGGGCGCGGGCAAGCGCAGAAGAACGGGCTCCGTCGGGGAACGCTGCGGCGCTTTTCCCCTTCTGCAAACGTCCGTCAGCTGCGGGTCCGCGGGTTTGGGAATCCCATCGTGATATAGCCGGGCGCTCGTTTCTTCAGTGATGAGGCGATGACCGGGGTGAGCTCGTGGTGGTAATCGTGCACGGTCGCGGTGGTCTTGCCGGGGTACGGCCGTGTCACGCGGCCGACGTACTGGACGAGACGATTCTTGAACGTGATCGGTGCTGCCAGAAATAGCGTGTCGAGGGCTGGGCAGTCGAAGCCTTCGCCTATGAACGAACTGGTGCCGACGATCAGGAGCGGTTCCGTATTCGGTGTCCTTGTGGCAAGCATTTCGGTGATGCCGCGCCGTTCGGCGGCTTTCATGCCTCCGCTCAATACGGTGACTGATCGTCCTGCAGCGGTGAGCCGTTCAGCGATGGCGTTGAGGTGGTCGACCCATGTGGTGAGGACGAGGATGTTGGCGCCTTTATCGGCAGCGGTCAGGACGTCGCCGACGACTTGGTCGAGCCGTTGCTCATCGGCGACCAGCGTCCGGTAGATGTCGGCCATCCCGCCTGGTTCTCGTGGGTCAGCGTCGCCGAGGTAGCGGAATTGTGTCGGATGGAGGTGCAGTACCGGGTGCGGTGTTGACAGTTCGGCGCTGTCGGTGGGCAGTTGGCCTGCGGTGGGTCTTTCAATCTGTACGTGGTGTGAACCGAGTTGGTGGTAGATCAGGTCTTCGAGTCCATCTCGCCGTTCCGGAGTCGCGGTCAGGCCCAGCCAGAATCGGGCGGGAATCTGGCCGAGGACTTTGAAGAAGGCGCTTGCTGCGACGTGGTGGCATTCGTCGACGATGATGAAGCCGTATCCGGCCGCTAATTCGGAGATGTTGTTGCGACGCGCCAGGGTTGGCAGTAGTGCGATGTCGAGAACTCCGGTGGTCTTGGATCGTCCGCCGCCGATCTGGCCGCATTTGAAGTCGAGGTGTTGGTGGATTCGGTCTCGCCATTGGTCAGCGAGTGCTTTGCGGTCGACAAGAACGAGCGTTGAGGTGGCACGTGCTTCGATTGTCGCGCAGGCGATGACCGTCTTTCCGGTTCCTGGGGGTGCGATCAGTACGCCTGTGTCGTGGTTGAGGAGCTTCTTCAGAGCATCTGACTGGGTCTCGCGCAGTGTTGTGGCGCAGGTGAATTCGTGGTGCTCACCGATGACGCGGTGGTCCTCGATCTTGAGGGTGCTCTCGGCTGAGCTGACGAGGTCGCTGAGCAGTTGGTGCAGGCCGCGTGGCAGGGTTAGGTTGCCGTCGGCGGTTTCGTCGTAGCTATATAGATAGCGCGGGGTATCCCACGTGCTTCGCCGTGCTCGCTGCCGTACGTCGAATTCGGGGTTGCGGATGGAGGCGGCGTGTTTGACAGCCGAAATCATGGCTGGGCCGAGGTCGGTGGACGTCAGGGTGATTCGTGAATCGAACGCGGCTCGCACGATCGCCGCGGGGCGGGGGACGATTTTCGATGAGGTGGGCAGTTGCAGCCGCCGAACGTTGTGCCCGATCTGGGGGCTGGGCAGCTGGCGGGCAAGGGAAGCAGTCTCTTTGGCGGACAGTCGCGCGATGCTCGACAGATATGCCCACTGGTCCTCGTACGGTTCAAGGGTTGCCGGATCAAGGAAGACGGTGGTGCCGTGCTGGCGGCGTTTGCCGTTGAGTGGTGCCGCGATCAGGTTGCCGACTCCGCGGCCGGTGTGCACGTCCTGGGAAGGAAACAAGCGGTCGTAGCTGCTCAGGCGCATGCTGCCGCGCAGCCGGAAGGCTTCGGCGAGCAGGCTGGTGGCGATCCCGCGCGCGACGGAGGCTGATGTCGCGTGCGCGAAAAAGATCCACACGTGGGCGCCGCGGCCGGACTGGGATACTTCCAGCGCTGCCGGAATATTATGGGAGCGAGCGGCTTTCGTGTACGCGAGGGCGTCGAGCATCGCCGCTTCTTTGTCGAAGTCTGCTGCTACCCACCAGCATGTGTCGTCATCGCCCAGCGGATATAAACCGATGTGGACATCACCGCGGAGATGTGAGCTCACGACCTCAGGGGTCAATGTCAGGTACGGGGCATCGGCACGGTTCATGCCTTTGCGCCAATAGCCTTCGATCGCCGGCATCCAGCCTGATCGGCCGTCTTTGCGGTTTTCCCATCGCTGGGCGTAAACATCGGTGCGGCAACGGAATAGGTCGAAATAGAACCTGACCTTGTCAGCGGGGCTGGACTCCATGCAGACAGGTGGCGTCGGGGCACCAGTTAGGGTGGCCTGGTCGCTGCGTGCGGCGCGGGCCTGTTCCTCGGTCAATTCAAGTAAGTGCCGTAGGCGCGCGTTGTCAGCTCGCAGTTCATCCAACTCGCCGGGAAATCGCTCACGGCCGCCAGTGATCGTCATTGATATCCCTCCGCTAGGTACGGACCCGGTCCCGCGCCGGTAGATGCCGGTAGTTCACTCGGGTCCGTGGCGAAAGACTGGATCGAGGTGGGCGGCAACGAGAGCGATTTGGTCGTCGAGGTTTTGTTCGCAAGCTGATTCGAGGTGTTCCTTGCGGCGCCATGCCGCCCATTTCGCTTGTGCGGCAGCGCCGTAACCGGCTAGTCGCGGTGCGACGGGTCCCAGATTTACTCCGCGATGGACGGCGACCGCCCGCGCTGAGCGGAGCAGTTCGTGCGAATCGATGCCGGCGCGAGCGAGTTGCACGATGTCGACGTAATCACGCCAGCGGGTACTGGTGATTCCGCGTTCGAGGATGGTCACGCCCTTTTCGGCGATCGTCGTTTCCGGTGCATATCCCAGGAGGGTGATCGGTTCGCCGAGGATCCGATCGATGGTCACGTGCCGTGGTGGCGGGACGATCGGATCACCAGTGGACACGTCCCACGCCGCTACCCCTTTCCACGGCCCAACGGTTGCGGCGATTCGTACGCGCAGACCGGGATACTCTGACTGTTCACGGATCTCCTGGACGGCGATCGTGGCGAGATCGAACTGCAGTCCGTCATCTATGGTGACTGCGGCGATGTCACGAACCACCTGTATGAGGTGCTCGGCATCGACATCGGCACTGATCGCATTGGCGTCGGCGTCTTTGGTGGGACGCCGAACTCCATAGGCGGCCAACAAGATTCCGCCTTTGAGTACAAAGTCCTTGGCGTGAGGTGTTCGGGTGAGGCGGTCCAGAAACGATTCGAGTACGTGCCGTATCAGGTATTCCTGTGTCGGTGCACCGGCTCCGCTCTGTGCTGCGGCGGACCGTGCGGTGCCCTGGATGTGGCGGAACACCTCGTCGCCGCGGCTCACGTCAACATCTCTAGTGCTTGCAGGACCGGGGTTTTCGCGCGCGGCAGGCGCGCGGCGATGTCCATGAGTAGTGCCGGTTTGCCGCCTGCGCGCAGCCACTGCCGCAGCGCATCACGAGCGAGCTCGTAGCCGACCGAGCCACGCAGGCGGAAGGCATCGGCGATGCAACGTTCGGGGGAGTAGATCCCGATCGTTTGATTCGAGCCGGGGATCGTCATCTGGTCGCGTCCGATGTCGAATGTGGCCGCATCGAAGTGATGCCAGGTGATGGCAGCGCGGCCAGCCGGTGTGCGGGAGCCGCGCGGGATCGCGACGTCCACGGTGGCGGGTATCTCGTCGGTGAGGTCGTAGTGGGCCAGCGCGGAGGTCAAGCAGATGGTCGCGTCAGGTCGGCGCGTTGAGGCTTCGATCAGATCCCAGTCCATCGCTGGGGCCTCGGCGGGAAGATATATGCCTCGTGCGATGCGGTCGAGGCGGCCTTCGCGTGCGTCCCGGTAGAAGGCGCCGCGCGACAATCCGACCTTCTGTGCGGTGCGTGGGGTTAGTGCTTCCATGGCCGGCGACACCTCCAATCGCATACAAACTGTTTACAGTTAATAGTACGTGTATGCGGATTGTTTCGCTTTGTGACCGTGCGTCGCGGCGGGCGTCATCACCGGTGAGGGTACGTTTCGCTATAAGGCCAGGTCGACACGAGTGTCAACGAGGCGCCCATGATGACCTTGCGGGGGTAATCGGGTCGCAGCGACCGCTGGATTCAGCCGTGTCGCCGGACGTGTCCGAGGGGGTGTCCAGAAGGCGACTCGGCCATCTGCGACACGGATTCGAGGACATTCGTCGCCAGCGTTAACCATGCGGCAAATGCATAAAACGAACTGTAGAGCGTATTTGCTGTATGTAGCTAAGAAAACTGTGTCCGAGGGGGGACTTGGCCACTTGCGACACGAGTTGCGGTCTTTGAGTTGAGTCGTTTACCAGGTAGCTCGGAGGCTTGGGCGCGCAGTCGGCACCAGTGATGTCCTATGTTTAGCTAGCAGCTCTCGATCGGTTCCTATTCGCCGTAGCAGCAGATGGTCTGGCCGGTTCCTCGGTGGATGTCGTCAGCAAAAGTCAAGCAAACTGACTGCACGAACTCCCGGGCCTGGGCTTGACCCCTTTCGATGGACACGGGATCAGGCGGCTTGTGCCGTCTGATTGATCCGGTTTTCGCATTCCACCGGGGTGATCATGCCGATCGCGGAATGGCGTCGGCGGCGGTTGTAGACCCGTTCGATCCAGTTACCGACGGCGAGCTTAGCGGCCGCTTTGGTCGGCCACAAGTACCGGTCATAGAACTCGACTTTCAATGTGGCCCAAAAAGATTCAGCCGCGGCGTTGTCCCAACACACCCCGGTCCTCCCTACTGAACGAGCGAGATCGTGGGTTCGGGCCAGGTGGGCCATCTGTGCGCTGGTGTATTGGCAGCCACGGTCAGCGTGAAATACCACCTGCCGGGTAACTGCCCACGGGCCACGGCCATCGCGACCGCGGCCTGCACTAGATCGGTGTGCAGATGGTCCTCGATGGCCCAGCCGATGATCCTCCGCGAATGCCCATCGCGCACAGATACAGCCAGCCCTCGCCGGTTCGCAGGTAAGTGATGTCACTGGTCCACACCCGGTTGATCGCACCGGCATCGAAGCGACGTTTGACCAGGTCCGGGATCGGTGGTGCATCCAGATCCGCGACCGTGGTCGCCGGCGCGAACGACCGTGGGCTGATCACGGCCAGGCCCTGGCGCGCCAGCGAGGCGGCCACGGTCTTGCGGGACACCGCGCGGCCTTTTTCACGTAGGTCAGCCAGTATCCGCGGTGCCCCGTACACCCCGTCAGAGGCTTCGTGAGCGGCCGCTACCGCGGCATCCAGACCGGCACGGCGCACCGCAGCCGCACCAGGTGCGGCGGCCGCGTTGGTGCGCCATTTGTAGAACCCCGAGCGGGACACCTCCAAGGGTCGGCACATCCGTACGATGCTGTAGTTGGCCTTCTCGGCGGCAATACCCTGGTAGGCCTCTACCGGTTCTGTTCGGAGGCGAAGAAGGCCGCGGCTTTTTTCAAAAACTCACGGTCCAAACGCAATTCAGCATTCTCTCTGCGCAGCCGCTCCAACTCGGCACGCACATCAGCATCGAGCACCGCGTCAGTATCGGTGCCGCTCGCGCGTTGCTGGGCCAGGCGCACCCAGCGCTCCAGCAGTTGTTCACCGACGCCGATCTCCACGGCCACGTGCGCAATCGGGCTGCCCGTCTCGATCACCAGGCGGGCAGCCTGCTCCCGAAACTCCGGGGTGTACTTCTTGCGCTTGCCCGACATACCGGACATCCTTCGCGCGGGACCAGCAGTCCCACCAGTTAGGTGTCCACCATCAGGGGTCAACCCCAGGCCCATCAGTCTCTAGAATTACCGGGAGCGTGCGTTTCGACGACATCGTCCTCATTTGTATCAGTCCAAGCTCGAACATTAGGGGTGGTGATCCCAGGATGTCCAAAGCGCTCGCGCGCAAGGCTTCGTCGGTCAAGAATCGTTGTGCGCGGTAGCGGTCGATTCTGAAATGGTCGGCGACCAGGTAAAGGTACTCGACGACGATTCCACGTGCGATCGCTCGAGGTAGGTGTATTCGGTAGTGATCGTTCAGGTACTTCACGACGAACGTCGTGCGATTGCCCATCCAGGGTGAGCGCCAGGTCACGGGTTGATGGGCTAGTTCTACGCGCTCTAGGTGCGTCGCTGGCTGGGGGCACTCCCGGGGCGGGGTTTCGTGTCTCAGATGCGGACCACCATATTTGCGGTGGGAGGGGTAGCGGTCGGTCCGTGATCGAGGCTGAATTCTGCAACAGCGATTCCAGCCATGGAAATCTTCGGTCTGAGCGAAGTCATCCGTAGTCATCCGTCACCATCTATCTGTTTCATCGGTTCGGGCGGTGCTGAACTCTGACTAGGAGCTGTCATTCTTCAGCAGGACGTCAGTGGAATTGACCGTTCAGAAACTCTGCCCGCGCGGCGGTGCGGGCCAGCTTTCCCGACGTCGTACGGGGGATGCGGCCGGCCGCAACCAGTCGCACCTCGGCGACGCGCACCTGGTGATGACGCGACACCGCAGCCCGCACCGCCTCGGCCACAGGCCCCAGTTCGGCACGCCCGGCACCCACCGCACGCTCGGCCACCACGACCAGTTGTTCACCCGAATCACCAGGCACAGCAAAGGCTGTCACGTAGCCGGACCGCACCGCCGACGAGGCGCGGCTGACCGTCGCCTCGATGTCCTGCGGGTAATGGTTGCGTCCGTCGACGATGACGAGATCCTTGATGCGGCCGGTGACGAACAGCTCGCCGCCGACGTAAACGCCCAGATCGCCTGTGGCCAACCACAATGCGTTGTCCTCAGCGCCATCGGCGTGGCTGACGGTCTGACGGGTCTGCAGCTTGTTGCCGAAGACCCGCTCGGACTCCTCGGGCCGGCCGAAGTAGCCCCGGCCGATGTTGTTGCCGTGCAACCAGATTTCGCCGACGGTGCCGTCGGCGGCCTCATCGCCGTCGGGCGTCACGATCGTCACCCACTGGTCCGGGATGGCCTGCCCGCACGACACGTGGGGCACCGCGCCGTCCGCGTGCCGGCCCACGACGACGGCCCGGCCCGCCGCGAGCTCCTCGCGGTCCAGATATGTGGCGCACGGCTTTTCGTCCGCGCCGATGCTGGCGACCGACAGCGTCGCCTCGGCCATGCCGTACGACGGCTTCACCACGGTCTCGGGCAGCCCGTAGGGCTTGAAGGCCTCCATGAACTGCTCGATGGACGGCAGCGTCACGGGCTCGGAACCGTTGAGCAGCGTCACCACATTGCTGAGGTCGAGCGGTTCATCGGCCGGCGGCAGGCCACGCTGCGCACACAACTCGAAGGCGAAATTGGGTGCGGCCGCGAACGTGCGGCCGTGGGCGGCCTCGTCGGCGAGGCGCCGGATCCACCGGTAGGGCCGGCGGACGAACGCCATGGGGTCCATCAGACTGATCTGGCCGCCGCACAGCGCGGGGAACATGATCATGATCAAGCCCATGTCGTGATACAGCGGCAACCAGCTCACGCTGCGGATGTCGGTGTCCAGGCCGCCGGCCAGGATCATCTGAATGACGTTGGTGCACACGTTCCGATGCGTGATCTCCACGCCGGCAGGCGTGCGCGTCGAGCCCGAGGTGTACTGCAGGTAGGCGACGTCGTCGGTGCGGGACTCTGGGGCCACGTACATCTCGGCGAGGGTGTCCGGCACGGCGTCGACGGCGATCACCCGCGGGCGCTCGGCGGCGGGCAGCGTCTTGATGAACGTGCGGACCGCTTCGGCGGCCGCGGTGGTGGTGAGCACCGCGGCCGGCTTGGCGTCGGCCAGCACCGCGGCCAGGCGCTCGGTGTGCCCGGCGAGGGCCGGCGCGAACAACGGCACGGCGATGTTCCCGGCGTGCACGGCCGCGAAGAACGCCGCGACATAGTCGACGCCCTGCGGCGCGAGGATCGCCACCCGGTCGCGGGGAGCGGTGACCTGCTGGAGCCGGGCCGCAACGGCGTTGACCTGAGCCCACAGGCCGTTCCAGCTGAGTTCGATGATCTCGCCGTCAGGGTTCTGCGCGTAGTCGATGAACCGGTACGACGGACTCTCGCCCATCGCCGCGCGGTTGCGCTCCAGGAACGACGTCAGCGTGATGCCGTCCGGTATGACAATGCTGCCATCGGAGTGAAGGAAACTTTCGGCTGACGCTGCATCTCCAGCAGTATTGTTGCTCAACGCTTTGCGTGTCATCGAAGTCATTTTGACGTCACTTTGACCCATGAACTTTCTCATCGTCGGCCCCAAGCAAACAGTGCCACAGTGTTCTGCGCTCCTACTGTCTAGACGTGGCGTGATGCAGACTGATCAGCTGCAGGTGCGCGTCCGGTCGACTGCTGGCGTTTGGGCGGTATGCAAACAATGTATGGCCACCGGAAGTACGCCCCGATGATGGCCGCGATCTGCCGCTTTGGGGCGACCAACATGTCGAGCAGACGATGCCGGCGTAACGAAATGGTCTGAATGATGCGCACATCGGCTCCAACGTGACTGATCGCTGCACTATAGCCGCGATGACAAATCTAACTTGCCAACTGGCTGGTTAATTTAGCTTCCATGGCTAACGATGGGCAACCCCAGCCGAAGGTGAGTGACATCACATCCGCCGCTGAGGCATCATTCATCCAGTGCGCACGCAGCCCGCATAAACTCCCCGAAAGGTTGGCAGAGGAAACTTGACGTCATCACGTGGCTTCGTACGCCACCGTATCGTCCAGGCGGCTTTGGAATTATTCGCTGAGTACGGTGTCAAGGGCACGACCTTGCAGATGATTGCCGACCGGCTTGAGGTGACCAAAGCCGCTGTGTACTACCACTTTCACACCAAAGACGAGATCGTGAGGGCCGTCGCACAGCCGTTACTCGAGGACATCGCTCGCGTAATACGTATCGCCGACGCGCTTCCCGACCCCCATTCGCGGCGCGAAGTCGCCGCCAGCGGCTTTGTCGAACTGGCGGTGCGCCATAGGGGCCTCAGCGCAATTGTGCAGAACGACCCGGCCATGAGCACGCTCGCGAAGACGCATGTCGAGTTGGAGAACGCCGTCGTGAAGCTGATCACGCTGCTTGATGGCCCCGACGCGGACGTCGCCCACCATATCGGGACATCGATGATCATCGGCGGAGTTTCCGGCGTTGTAACCGATGCGCGGTTGCGCGACGTGCCCGACGAACTGCTCCATCGTGTGCTTCTCGACTACGCCCAGCATCTGCTACATACCCCCAAGTTGCTGTCGGCGGCCGTGAAGCCGTCGGGAAGTGTGTAGCCGCCCAGGAGCGAGGTGCCGAAACGAGAATTCGTGACGCGGTGGTGCACTTGCGGCGCCGGGCAGATTCGGGAGCTCCTACGGGTATCGAAGATGGTGTGGGGTTTACGAAACCCGTAGTCGCATTGCGGCAGACTAGCTGCGGCAGTGGAGCCCGCGCCTTCGGCGCTAGCGCGGACTGATCCGCTTATCTGTAACTGGGCTTGACCCCGTTTGGTGGACACAGGGTCAGGCGGCTTGTGCCGTCTTAGTGATCCGGTTTTCGTATTCCACCGGTGTGATCATGCCGATCGCGCTGTGTCGTCGGCGGCGGTTGTAGATCCGTTCGATCCAGTCACCGACGGCGAGCTTAGCGGCCGCCTTGGTGGGCCACAAGTACCGGTCGTAGAACTCGACTTTCAGTGTGGCCCAGAATGATTCAGTGGCAGCGTTGTCCCAGCACACACCTGTACGCCCTACCGAACGGGCCAGATTGTGGGTGCGGGCAACCCGAGCCATCTGCGCACTGGTGTACTGACAGCCCCGATCCGCATGGAAGATCACCTGCTCGGGCAGGTCGGCGCGCAGAGCCACCGCCATCGCGACCGCCGACTCGACCAGATCGGTATGCAGGTAGTCCTCGATGGCCCAGCCGATGACCCGCCGGGAATGCCCATCACGGACCGCGCACAGATACAGCCAGCCTTGCCCGGTGCGCAGATAGGTGATGTCGCTGGTCCACACCGCATTGAGCGTCCCGGCATCGAAACGGCGTTTCACCAGATCAGGGATCGGTGGGGCGTCCAGATCCACCACCGTGGTCACCGGAGCGAACGTCCGTGGACTGATCCCGTGAAGGCCCTGGCGCGCCAGCGAAGCGGCCACCGTTTTACGGGACACCGTGCGGCCCTTCCCACGCAGATCGGCCAGGATGCGCGGTGCCCCGTAGACCCCATCAGAGGCGGTGTGCGCGGCCGCGACAGCGGCATCGAGATCGGCACGTCGGACCGCGGCCGTGCTGGGCCCAGACCCCAATCGGATGTGCCGACTCTTGGAGGTGTCCCGCTCGGGGTTCTACAAATGGCGCACCAACGCGGCCGCCGCACCTGGTGCGGCTGCGGTGCGCCGTGCCGGTCTGGATGCCGCGGTAGCGGCCGCTCACGAAGCCTCTGACGGGGTGTACGGGGCACCGCGGATCCTGGCTGACCTACGTGAAAAAGGCCGCGCGGTGTCCCGCAAGACCGTGGCCGCCTCGCTGGCGCGCCAGGGCCTGGCCGTGATCAGCCCACGGTCGTTCGCGCCGGCGACCACGGTGGCGGATCTGGATGCACCACCGATCCCGGACCTGGTCAAACGTCGCTTCGATGCCGGTGCGATCAACCGGGTGTGGACCAGTGACATCACTTACCTGCGAACCGGCGAGGGCTGGCTGTATCTGTGCGCGGTGCGCGATGGGCATTCGCGGAGGATCATCGGCTGGGCCATTGAGGACCATCTGCACACCGATCTAGTGCAGGCCGCGGTCGCGATGGCCGTGGCCCGTGGGCAGTTACCCGGCAGGTGGTATTTCACGCTGACCGTGGCTGCCAATACACCAGCGCACAGATGGCCCACCTGGCCCGAACCTACGATCTCGCTCGTTCAGTAGGGAGGACCGGGGTGTGTTGGGACAACGCCGCGGCTGAATCTTTTTGGGCTACATTGAAAGTCGAGTTCTATGACCGGTACTTGTGGCCGACCAAAGCGGCCGCTAAGCTCGCCGTCGGTAACTGGATCGAACGGGTCTACAACCGCCGCCGACGCCATTCCGCGATCGGCATGATCACCCCGGTGGAATGCGAAAACCGGATCAATCAGACGGCACAAGCCGCCTGATCCTGTGTCCACCAACTGGGGTCAAGCCCACGCATACGGCGAGTTCGACGTCGAGGTCGCCGAGTTACGGGCGGGCGTCGGGGCTTTGCAGGATGTTGTCGAAGGGTTGCCGGTATTGCTCGACGACGCGGGCGCGCAGGGTGTGGGCAGTGGGGGATGCGTGCCCTCTGCTACGAACCTGGGAGTTTCGGTGGGGCCCAGGGCCGCTCAGGCAAGGGTGGTGACGTGCACCGGCGCTTCGGCGAGAAGGTCAGCTCGCCGGGAGAGCAGTTCGATGAGGCGCTCACGCGGTGTTCCGCTGGTCGGTTCGGGTGGAATGACTTGCGGTAGTAGGCGTTCGAAGGTCGCCGCAAGTAGCTGGGTGGAATGGTTGAAGTGGCGCTAGAGGGAGCGCAGCAGCACAAGCACCCCGAGAACCGGTCGCAACTACGTAAGTCAACGCCGGCCGCGCCCACCCCCAGGTGGTGCGCTCACCGCGGGGCGCACCAAAGCCGGGCCGGTGCGTAACAGGGACGTGGTTGCCCAGCGGTATCCAATTGGCCGTATAGCGGTTCGATCGTTGCTTTCTGAGCGAAGCAGCAGCAGCAGCAGCGTCGTCGTCGATCCCAACTCGTCAACCGCCGTACTGTGGCTTGAGCTTGCCAGCGAGTGCTGCCAGTGGGATGTTTGCGACGACGGTGCCGCCGTCCATGGACCAGACGCGTTGCCCCGGTGGGGTCGGGTCTTCGCGCACCATCGGCTGGTCCGGCATGTAGATCCGCAGGGAGTCACCGGTGAGCGCGAAGGCCCGGTAACTGCCGGAGTACCCGGGGCCGGCGCTGTCCGGCTGGAATTCCGGCACGGTGAACGGGTAGGTGCCCGGTGCGTGCGGCGGAGGTACCGCGTCGAGTATCGGCGGCAGGACCGGTGCGGCGGCGGCCGAAACTGCTTGGTATCCATCGATTCCCGGCCGGAACAAATCCGGCAG
The DNA here is from genome assembly GCF_045310895.1 of Mycobacterium sp. SMC-18. Taxonomy (NCBI): domain Bacteria; kingdom Bacillati; phylum Actinomycetota; class Actinomycetes; order Mycobacteriales; family Mycobacteriaceae; genus Mycobacterium; species Mycobacterium sp. SMC-18. The sequence goes on along the minus strand of NZ_JBJIAL010000010.1, from coordinate 13,139 downwards.
ATACAACCGCCGCCCCGAGCTCATGTCGAACACGAAGGATCGGAAGGCATTGTTGGGCTGGATGCCGAACGGCTCGAACATCTCGTGCACCACAACCGACTGCACCCCACCGGGACCGGGAATGATCTCGTAATCGGCCTTGGCGCTGCTGTCGCGCGGCGTGGTGTTGCCGGTGTTCCGCCACCCGTTGAACAGGCGGGTGTAGTAGTCACGCAGCACCGGGCCGGCCGTCGGGTTGTCGATGAACTCTGCCGGAACCCGCAGCGACAGCAGCATTTCCGCTTCGCGCTGGGATTTGACCACTGCGGTGCACGCGCCACCGTCCCAGACCGCGCCAAGTTGACTGCAGAATCCGTCGATCGATGCGTGGGCGGTCGGCGTACCGGTCAAAGCGATCGCGGTGACCGCTGCGCCGACCACCGCCCAGGCTCTATTTGCCACGCTTACCGTCCGCTCCGGCCAGCAACACCTCGGTGGCCAGCCATCGATCGCCAACCTTGCGCATCGTCATCGAGACGCTGACGTAGTCGGTCCGCGGGTCCGGCTCCCCGGAACTTGTGACCACCTGCTTCACCGACAACAGCACGTCGACGTCGTCGCCGTGCACCGCCTTGACCGCCGCATCGTTGACAGTGCCGGTGGTGTTGACCTTGCTGTCGATCAACATCTTTCGCATCGACGCCGCAGCCTTGCTGTAGGCGTCCTTGAACTCGCCGGTCGCGCCGTCGATGATGTCGGCAAAGTTCTTGTCGATGACCTTCTGGTCGGTGGTGGTCAGGGTGACCGCATAAGCACGCGCCGCATCGAGTGCCTGCGCAGCCTCGGCATCGCGCTGGTGCTGAGCAAACAGCAGCCATCCCGTCGTGCCGGCGGCTACACCCAGCGCGAGAACCAACACGCCCACTGCCCAGCAGACCGTGCGGCGAACTGTATAGACTTTGGTGGTCTTGGGGATCACGGACTCTGCGCTGACCACGTCAGCGGTTTCGGCCTCGACCTCAGCTTCGGCGACGTCAGATTGCTTGGCCGTCATAGGATTTCGACCTTGCTGGCCAGCCACCGGCGGCCGACCTTCTCCATGGTCATGTCTATCCGGTTGCGGTCGATCCGCGGGCTGGGGTTGGACGCGTTGGTGATCGACTGGTCGACGAACATCAGCACCTCGACCTGGTTCGCCGTCGCCGATTTCACCGCTGCCGCAACGACAATGCCCGTCCCCGAGACCTTGTTGTCGATCAGCACCTGGCGCAACTGAGTGGCACCCTGGCTGTAGGCATCCTTGAACTCACCGGTGGCACCATCGAGTGACTTGCGATAATTGTCGTCAATGTTCTTGGCGTCCAACGTGGTCAGCACCACCGCGTAGTCCTTGGCCGCCTGCAACGCGGCAGCGGTTGCGATCGAGACCTGGTGTTGCTCGTACTGGCGCCAGCCCAGATAACCCAACGCTGACACCAACAGCGCGAAGAGCAACCCGCAGACCATGGCAGCCAGGCCAACCCGCCGCTTGGGCGCGGGTGCAACAAGTTCATCCGTGGCAACGGCGTCGGTGGCATCAACGTCCTCTGAATCGACCGACGACTCGGTCAACTCAGCTGCCTCGGTCTCTGCATCACGCAATTGGTCGAAGACATCGGTACTGCTGGTTCGTTTACTCATGCGTATCTCGTGGCTTGTCAGTTCGGCATCGGTATCGGCAACGACGGTCCACCGTACGGGGTGTCGATGGTGTAGCCCGGATAGTGCGGCGTCTTGTCGGTCACCGCGTGCGGGTCGTATCCCGGTGGCGGGCCGGCAGTGTCGTCGCCCGGCGGACGCGGGGCGTTGCGAGCGCCGCGGACCAGCAGCGAGGGGTCCTGGTTCTCGCAGTAGGTGTATTTGTACGGCTCAGGGAAGCTGGCGTCCGACGGTGAATGCCGGGGCAGGTTGTAGTCGCACCGGTACTTCGGATAGATGTCACCAAGGGCCCAGATAGCGCCGTCATGCACGACGGTGCCGAACCGGTCGATGAACGAATCGCGGTCCGGGCGCCACAGATACTGCAGCGCCGGGATGCGCTGATAGATGATCTGCGACACCGTGGTCAGGTTGCCCAGGATCTGCACGACGTTCTGCCGGTTGTCGCTGATCAGATTGTCCAGCGTCGCCAGTTGCGGCTCGCCCCGATCCACCAGGGTGCGGAAGCCACCGTCCATCTTGTTCACGCCACCCAGCACTTTGGTCAGGTTGTTCGTGGTGGCCGCCAAACCCGGACGCACGTCAGCGATGGTGCCGAACACCACCCGCGTGGTGCGGATCATGCTCGTGGTCTCCGGCAGCACCGAATCCACCGTGTTGGCCAGTAGGCTGGCGCCGTCGAGGATGGCCGACAGTTTGCGGGGTCCGTCCTTGGTGACGTGCAATTCGTTGAACATCTTGCCGAGCTTGTCGGCGTCAAGCTGTGCCAGAGCGCCGCGGCTGTGATCGATGATGTGCGGCAGGGTCAACGGAATGCTCGCCTGCTTGCCCGAAATGACGGCGCCATCCTTCAAATACGGACCATTGGCGTTGTCGGGCCGGAAGTCCAGATACTGCTCCCCTGCCGCCGACAGGCCCGACACCCGCACCGGGCTATCGGCCGGGATGCGGACTGACTTGTCGACAGTGGCGACCGCCTCCACCCCGTGATCGGTGAGGTTGACCGCCTCGACCCGGCCGATCGGGATGCCCCGCAGGGTCACGTCCTGATTGGCCAGCAGCCCACCGGATTCGGGCAATATGATCCGCATCGCAATGGTCCGGTGAAACGGGTTGAACCGCAGGCCGTCGATGGCGATGTAGCCGAAGGCGATCACTGCGGTGAGCAGCAGACCGAACAGAGCCAGCACCACCTTGCGGCTGGCCACCGCCTTGATGATCCGGATGGCCACGGCCAGTACGGAATTCAGCGCGGTGATCATGGGCGGTCCGGTCCGTTGACTCGGCCGAGCAGCATGTTCCACTCGTAGCGCAGGCTGCCGATCAGCAGATGCCAGTCGGTGCCGTCCGGGCCGTGGATACCGGGGTCGCCTGCGTAGTTCTTGTCCGGTAGGGCGCCGATGGCGATCTTGGAAAGGAGCATATCTGCGTGCAGTGCGGTGGAATCGGTGGCCTTGATGAGAATGGACTGCAGCCGGTTGAACGAGTTCAACGACAAGTTGGGGTCCATCACGATCTCGTTGAACACCCGCGATAGGTTGTTGACGTCAGCGGCCACGCTGCGGGTGTCGGTGCCCTTCATCGACGGGAACTTGGCCAGCTGCCGGGTGATCCGGGCGACGTTGTCAACCACATCCATGATCCGCGTGGTGTTGTCGGAGATCACCGACAGCGCCGGCGCACCGGCCGTCAACGCGGTGTCGATACTGTTCTGGTGGCCCGCCACCTCGGCGGCCATGTTCGACGTTGCGCGCAGCGTGGCGTCCAATTGGTCGGTACGCGCGGTCATCTTGGACAGAAATTGGTTGGTCTCCGAAATCAGCCCGGCCAACTTCTCGCCACGCCCACCTACTGCCCGGCCGGCCCCGTTGACATCGGTGGTCAATGCGCGGATGGCGCCACCGTTGACCAGCATGGCCAACGAGTTGAGCAGTTCCTCGACCGTCGGCGCAGCCGACGTGGAGCCCAGTCCGATGGTGTCACCATTGCGCAGCAATGGGCCACCGTCATCATTGCGCGACGGCGGACGAATCTGCAGGAACACGTCGCCCAGCGGTGTGGCAGAACGCAATTCAGCTGTGCTGCCAACCGGGAGCGGCACGTCTTTGCGGATCCGCATGGACACCTTTGCGGTGAAGTCCTCGGCTTCGATCGAGGTGACTTCGCCGATATCCGCGCCGTACAAACGCACTTTCGCCTTCGCCGGCAGGTTCAGCGCGTCGGTGAACACCGCGTTGAGCGTGTATACGGGCCCGCCTGACCCCGGCGACGGCAACGGGACACTGTCCAGTCCCGCGGCGCAACTGGTCATCAGCAACACACCGCTGAGTACTCCGGCGCACCGTGTGCTGCGCCGTACGAAAGTCAGGCTCATCGGGTCGGCCCTCCCTGGGCAGGTACTGCGGGTGCCGGCTGAGCCGGCACCGCCCCGGGTTTGGGCGGCTCGCCTTGACCGGACGGGCCGATGCCATTGGCCATCAGATCCAGCATGGTGGACAGCCCGAAGTCGCTGTTGTAGTCCTGCAATGTTCCTGTTGCACAACCCAGTTGCTTGAGCCCCATCAGGTTGCAGATTTCCTTGTTCAACGAGTTGTTGGCCAGCAGCTTGTCAGTGGGAAGGTGTACGCGTGCGCTGCCTCCGACCGGATCAAGTACGTTGTAAACATTGTCCACCGCCAGCGGAAGGACATCGATGGTCTCTTCGAGTTCGCGCTTGTTGTCCGACAGCGACCTGACCACAGTGTTGAGATCGCCGAACGAACCCTTCAGTTGGTCCCGGTGCCGATCGAGCAGGCCGCTGACCTCATGGAGGATTTCGTTGGCCTTGGCGCCGGTCCGGCCAGAACCGAGGTTCTGGTCGGCCAGAATGTCGCTCAACTGGTGCAGGTCGCCGCCGAATTTGCGGATCGCACTGTCATTTTCGGCGGCGGACTGGGTCAGGTCGGAGACGCTCCGGACGATCTCCTGCAAGTTCTTCTCAGTCTTGGCACCGCCATCGGGGCCGACCTTGAGCGCCTCGGACAACTTGGTCAGAGTCGACTTGATCTGCTCACTGTTGCCGGAGGAGATCTGCGAGCCCAGATTGACCAGATCGCCCAGCGGCCCACCGCCATTGGCGTCACCGCGCAGCGCGGTGCCCAGCTTGTCCATCATGGTCAGTGTCTTGTCGAATTCAACCGGGGTCTTGGTGTTCCCCAATGCGATCAGGTCACCGTCGCGCAGCTTGGGTCCGCTGGTGTACGGCGGCGTCAGTTCGATGTGCCGGTCGGTGAGGATCGAGGCGGAGACGGTGGCCGCGACGACGTCACTGGGGACCGGGACTTTTCGGTCGATGTCCATGGTGACCTCGACGTAGCCGCCCTTGTTCTCCACGGTATCGACTTTGCCCACGGGCATGCCGAGCACCGACACCGCGTTACCGGGGTACAGCCCGACGGCGTCCTGGAAGTGTGCCCGGACGGTGATGTTGCGGTGCCAGAAGTGCGGCACCGCAACTACCGCGGCAACCACTGCGACGACCGCGGTGGCAACTGCAACCAGGCCGATCATCAAGGCGCGCTTACTCATTTGCAGTCCTTGAAGTACTCGACGATGTTGAACTGCCGGGCCCGACCACTGATCGCACAGACCCACGAATCGACCATCAAACCCGCCGGCAGAGTCAGGTCCGTAGCATTACCGCTACCGGTCGCGTTGGCGATGTTGCGCGCTGCCACCGGCGCAATCTGCAGGATGCTGCGCACGAGCGCGTCGTGCTCGGCGAGCATCTTGGCGAATTCATGCAAGCTGTTGATCAGCGCGTCGAGTTGCGGCTCGTCGGCCAAGATCGTGTGCGCCCGGTCGGCGAGCAGCGTCACCCCGTCGAACAAACGCTGCATCGCCGCCCGCCGCGTAGCGATCTCGCCGAGAATCTGGTTGCCCTGCAACACCAACGCACCAAGGTCGGCCTTCTGCCGGTGCAACAGCGCCGCGATGGTATCGGCGTTGGTGATCAACGTGCCGAGCTGGTCGCGCCGGGACTGAATAACCCCGGCAAGGGAATTCAGATTGGTCAAGGCCTGCGGCAACTCGTCGGGCACTCCCTGCAGGCTGCCGCTCATCACCCGTACCGATTCAGCGATCCGATCGGCGTCCAGCGGACCTAGTGTCTCGGTCGCACCCGCCAAGGTCTTCTGCAGGTCGTAAGGCACGTCGGTATGACTCAATTTGATTGTGTTGCCGGATAATTGGCCGGACCCGGCGGGAGTGATCTCCAGATAGCGAGAACCAAGGATGGTGGTCAGCTTGATGGCCGCGTGAGTCTCAGTGCCCAACCGTACGTTCTTGTCGGCCTTGAACGTCACCACCACGTGATCGCCGGCCAGCTGCACGTCCTGCACCTCGCCGACCGGAATCCCCGCGATGGTGACCGGATTGCCCGACTTGATCGCGGCCGCCTGGGCGAATTCGGCGGTGTACTGCTTCTTGTCGACGTCCAGAACACTGACCAGCACGACGGCTGCGATCATCACGACGATGACCGCCAGGCCGATCGCGCCGAGCCAGAACTTGTTGTAGTCCTCCAGCACGCGCTTCCGCTGACCCACGATCTCAGGACGCAGCTTTCCGAACAGCTCGCTCATTGGCACACCGCCGAATGCCAGACCTCGTTGCCATTACCCGGTGTCGCCCGGATCACGAACATCCGGAACCAGTTGAGCAGGCCGCGCCATAGACCGAAGTCGAGGTCGCAGGCATATATGTTGCCATAGCTCCCGTCCTGCGTCATCCGGGCAAGGCCCTTGAGCAGCAACGGAACATTGGCCAGCGCGAAAGCCAGGCGGGGCTTGCCCTCGCCCACACCGTATTTGAGCAAGCCCGGATCGCGGTCGATGAATTGCTGTACATCCGGGGTGATCGCATCGACCAGTGCCGACAGCCGCGTCACGTTCGCGGTGATCGCCCCGACCGATGCGACGAGTTCGTCGCGCCGACTGTTCAAGGAGGACAACGACACCGACGTCTGGTGCAGCATGGTTTCCAGGTTCTTGCTCTGCGTGGCTAGCGTCGCCATCAGCTTGTCCAGGTTGGCGATCAGGTCGCCGAGCGCCGCATCCGGTCCCGCCAGGGTCTGCGTCAGCGACGAAGCCTGGGTCGTCAAGGTCAACAGCGATCCCTGATTGCCCTGGAACGCCTCGATGATGGCGTTGGTCAAGTTGTCCACCTGCTGCGGATCGAGCTCGGTGAACAGTGGCTCAAAACCGTTGAGCATGTAGGAGATATCGAACGACGGGTTGGTCCGCTGTTCCGGAATCTGCGCTCCTGCAGGCATTTTGCGGCGCTCGCCATCGCCTTGGCTCAGCCCGAGGTACCGCTGCCCGATGATGTTCTGGTACGTCACCGAGGCCAGCGTGCTGGCGTAGAGCGTTTGGTTGCTGCGCACTTGGAAGTCGACCTTGGCCTTGTTGTCGGGTGTCAGTTCGATCTTGTCGACCCGACCTACCCGTACTCCGGCGACCCGGACATCATCGCCTTCGGCCAGCCCCGACACGTCGCTGAAAATGGCCGAATAGCTGGAGGTTGGACCAGCGATGTTGCGTTGTAAGGTGGCAAAAACCATCCAGGTGACGGCAACCGAGAAGACCATGAACAGTGCCAGGCCAATGATGGTGCTGCGCTTGATTCTCATGGCCGGCCCTTGTCTGCCTGCCCGCCATCGGCGGGGCCGGGCTCAGGAGTGATCTGGACGCTGCTGCCGCGGGCGACGGGGCCCAGCAGCAATTCGGTAGCGGAAGTGGCTGGGCCGCCGACGATTTGGCTGAGCTGGTTCTTCTCCATCTGACTACCGACCGGACCGACGGTGCCGCCGTACAGCGGTGCGGACTGCTGCTGTACTGGCGCAGGCGCAGGCGCGGGCGCACCGTCCGGCCCGCCCGCCTCTGCCGCTAACGGTGGGGCTGCAGGTGGCGCGGGTGCCGGGCCGGGGTCCGGCGCTGCAGGCGCCGGTGCACCCTGTGGTGCCGGCGGCGCGTTGCGGTCCGGCGGGCCGGGGAAGTCCGGTACCACCGGCACAGAGAATCGGGGCGGCGCGAAGTTGGGGCGGTTCTCGGTCACCCACGGTGGGACTCCCATGCCCATCGAGGCCAGGCCCGGCTTCAGATCGGGCGCGGTCGGGGTTTCCGGTGCGGTGCGGCAACTGGGCCCCTCTATGGCTCCGTAGCGTGGGCAGTCTGCCCGGGTGTACTGGCGCGACGGGTTGATCGAAATCACCGTACCGAGAGTCAGCAGGTGGGTCTCCGGGTTGTAGGCCTCGTCGTAAACCTTGTTGGCCAAGGCCTGCAATCGCGTTGAGATGCCATGGAATTCGCCGGCGTGATCAGCCAGCACACCCAGCCCTGGAGTCAGCCCGGTGCTGACTTCGATCATCCGGTCGGTCTGGTGCTCGAACGCATCAGCAAGGGTTCCGGTCGTGTGCAGCCCACCGGTCAGGAAATTCGTGAGCTGGGAACGCTTCTCGGCGAAGGTGCGCATCGGCTGTACCGAGCTGTCCAGCGCGGCGAACAGATCCGGCGACACCGTACGCAGACTGTCGGCGGCCGACTTCAGCGCCGACAACGTCGTCGGCCCGGAATCGTCGGAAGCAACCACCGAATTCAGTTGCTGCATAACCCTGTTGAGGTCGCCGCCGGCGTCGGTGAGCTTCTGCCCCCGACCGCGGGTGGCCTCCGACAGTGCCGCGAAGACACCGACATTGTTCGAATCCGGCGCCTGCCCAACGGCTTTGAGCAGCTGCCGCAGCTTGGCCAACACGTTCTGGAACAGCACAGTGGGCAAGGTCTGGTCTTCGAGAACGACGTCACCGGTGCGGATGGGCCGCGCGCCATTACCGTTCTGCACCAACTGAACAGCCGATACGGCGAACAGGTTGGCCGGCACCACTCGTGCGGTCACGGTGTCGGGAATCTGCGAAGCGAACTGCGGCTGGATGTTGACGTGCACCACGTTCGGTGAACCGTGCTGCGAGGGCGTCACGCTCGACACCATGCCGACGATCACGCCGCGGAACTTCACGTCGGAGCGCTCCGGCAGGCCGTCGCCGATGTTGATGAGCTTCAGGTCCACCCGGACGAAATCGTCCAACTTGCCTTGCGATTTCACCACCATGAGGACCGCGGCGATCGAGGCCACCACCGCGAAGCACAGGCCGATGACACCCAGCTTGCGGTCGGTCGAGCCCCGCGGGTCGTGGTCGAACGAGTTAGCCATCAGCCACCGAACCTTGCACCGCTGATGACGCCCCACAGCGCCATGGTGAGCAGCATGTTGACGATCATCACGACGGTGACGCTGCCGCGCATCGCCCGCCCGGCCGCCACACCCACACCCGCCGGGCCGCCGGAGGCGAAGTAGCCGTAGTAGCACTGGATGGTCGACGAGATGAACACGAACACCACAGCTTTGATCGTCGCGAACAAGACGTCCCGGCCCTCCAGGAACAGACCGAAGTAATGCAGATACGTGCCGGTCGACTGGCCGGCGATCACGCTGACCAACTGGCACGACAGATACGCCAGCGCCAGGGACGCGAGGAACAGCGGAACCACCGCGATGATCGAGGCCATGACGCGCGTCGCGACCAGGTAGGCCACCGAATTGATACCCAGGGTGTCCAGCGCGTCGATCTCGTCGTTGATCCGCATGGCGCCCAGCTGTGCGGTGAACCGGCACCCGGCCTGCGCGATGAAGGCCATCGCGATCATTGCCGGCGCCAGCTCTCGCGTCGTCGCGAACGAGGAGACCAACCCGGTGGCCGGCCCCAGGCCCAGCAGGTTCAACGCGTTGTAGCCCTCGACCGCGACCAGCGCCCCGGCCGTGACACCAAGCACGCCGGCGACATTCAGCGTGCCACCACCGACCACGATCGAGCCGTTACCCCAGGTGATGTCGGACAGCAGCCGCAGAAACTCCTTGCGGTAACGCAGCCACATCGTGGGCATGGCCAACAAGACCCTGCCGAAGAACTCGACCATGTGGCCGGTACGCCCGGCCGCCTTGAGCAGCCCGTTGCCGACGGCCGTGATCGGCCGCAGCGGTGTCGGGGTGAATGTTGATGGGGCGGCCATATCAGATCGACGTCTTCGGGAAGATGACGACGTACAGCTGGCTCATGACGACGTTGACGATCATCATCAGCAACACCGACTCCACCACGGCGGCGTTGACGGAGTTGGCCACACCCGCCGGACCACCGCGCGTATCCAGGCCCTTATGGCAACTGATCACCGCCACGATGACACCGAAGACGACCGCTTTGACCATGGCCAGCGCCAGGTCGCCAACCGTCGAGAACGACGAGAACGTCGCGATGAACGAGCCCGGGGTGCCGTTCTGCAGGTAGACGTTGAACATGTAGCTCGCCAGGTAGCCGACGAAGCTGGTGACACCGGTCAGCAACACACCGATGAGGACCAGAGCGACCAGCCTCGGCACGACGAGGCGCTGGATCGGGGACACCCCCATGACCTCCATCGCGGAGATCTCCTCGCGCATGGTGCGCGACCCGAGGTCGGCGCAGACGGCCGAGCCGACCGCCGTCGCGAGCAGCAGCGACGCGACCAGCGGGGCGCCCTGCCGGATGACCACCAGACCGGTCGCCGCACCCGACAGCGACGAGGCGCCCACCTGGCCGGCGAGCAAGGCAAACTGGATCGACAACGTCACACTGATCGGGATGGTCACCAGAACCGTTGGGGTGAAGGCGGTTCCGGCCATGAAAGCGGCCTGATCCAGGAACTCGCGCACCTGGAACCGGCCCTTGATGATGTCGAAGAACAGGTACTCCAGAGTCCGCAGCCCGAGCACGATCTGGCCGCCGGCGGTGCTCAGCGACGCGATCGGATGGTTCTGCAGGTACCGCCGGACCCAGTCGATGGCTTCGCCGATGGCAGCGCGGTTGGCCGCTCCGCCGGCCTGTGCGTCGTCCGTCATCGCGTCTGCTCACTCGAGTCGGACGCCTGCCATTCGGCGGCGATGCCACGGCACACCAGGTCGGTGGTTGCCCGCGTCTGCGCGACCAGTCTGTCGCGGTCGGGCTTCTGCCCATGACGCAGCGCGATCCCGAACGGAATCGCCACGATCGATTCCGCGGTGCCGTGGACATCGATGTCAGAACGGATGTAACCGCGAGCGATGCCGTCGCGGAGCATGGCCGACAACGACCGCACACCGCCGTCGAACATGTGGTGGAACTGCTCGGTCATCTGCTGGTCGACGCCCGCGGCCTCCATGACGATCAACTGCAACAGCCGCGGTTCTTCGGCAAGCACATCGGTATAAGCCATCCCGACCGCCATCACGTACTCGCGAAACTCCGTGATGGTGGCGAGGCTGCCGGGCAACACCTCCCCGATCGCTGACAGCAAACGGCCGTTGACGCGGCGCACGGCCTGGTCGATGATGTCGCGCTTATTGGCGAAATAGCGGTAGAACATCGAATGACCAGCGCCCAGCCGTTTGGCGATATGGCTGATCGAAGTCTGGTGATACCCGCGCACAGCAAACTCAGCCAACGCGGCGTCAATGACTTCCTCCCGCACCAACTCAGCCCGTTTCGCACGCTGGCGTTCCGCCATGGTCGCGCGCACCTCGCCTGTCACGCGGATCACAGTAGCGCATCAATTCCGGATTTGAGCACACTCTCCGAGAAACGGAATCAATTGTTTCAAACGTAAGTTTTGCGCTGTTTCGGTTTGATGGAATACACATCGAACTGCTGGCGCAGCACAGTAGGGCGGCCCGTCCGGCAATGGAGCGATTTCTACATCTTCATGAAGTCCCACAGGTATGGCCACCGCCGTGCTAACGGGTTGCGGAGCACCACCGGATCAGTCCAAGGACATCGACCCCTCCCACCCGCTGGGCGGCAAGGACGGCGGCCGCGACGGCGAGTGCACCCGCGACGGCAACAAATGGACCTGGGCGGTGTATTTCCCTCGGGGACAACAGGATTTCAACACCATCAAGGGCAAGCTGGAAGACGACATCGACGTTGCCCGCAAGCACAATCCGGTCGGAATCGCCTTCGTCACTAACCAAGAACTGCGGCTTGCCGAACGTCGAGACCTGGGTGAGCTCGGTGGCGACATCGCCATCGAGCGGTACCACTTGGAACGGCTGGCCACCATCTTGGACCGGCCGAAAATGGCATCCGTACGTCAGCAGTACCTCAAGATCGCTCCAGGTCGATCGCCCATGATCGTCAACGCGGCGGTCGCCGGCACCGCCGTCACGTTCTTCGGCGAGGATGCGGTGGTCGACCTGCTCGTGGACGTGCACGAGAACCAGGTCCGAGAACGTTCCGAAACGGCTAAGCAATCGAAGTCACGAACCCCGTCCATACTCGACAGGTTCAACCCAGCCGGGCTCTATCAAAGCCTCGGGATCGCCGAACCTGAACCGCCAAAAGTGTTGAGCGAAATCGAAATCGACGAGAGCGTCCAGGCGTACCGGGAAACGATCGAGGCCGACTGGAAGTGGTCGCGGGGCCATTTGGCTGGTGCGGCGTGCTCGGGTCTGAAGTTCACCATCGAAAACGTCGAAACCTCGTTCCTCAACAACGTCGAGATCGTGCTGACATTCACCGGAGCACGCGGTGTCGACTGGCGGGCTGCCGACGCCTTCGAACTCGACAAGATGCAGGACCGCCACTGGATGGCCCCGACGTGGGGCGGCGTCGCACCGCCGTATATCCCGAGGCGCCTCAAGAACTATCCGGTTACTTACGACCACAACGACGATGGTGACCTTGAAGTGACGATCACCCTGGATACGTTGCGGCCCAGGAAAACATGGACGAGCAGTGCCGACGACATCGTCCTCATTGCTCGTACCGACGATCTCGACGATGTGACAGCCACCTATACGGTCACCGCTGACGGCTACAACGAACTGTTCGAAGGTGGTCCGATCACCATTCCTGTAGAACGGGTTTCAGCTTTCAATACCCTCGGGGACCTGTTGGGTGTGGACGATGACGGCGACGACGAATAGGCGCTCGCTATATGGCGGTCGATAGGGCATCACCCATCGACGCGGCGCTCGCCATCGCCATCGACCGAACCGCATCATTACGGCTTACTTGCCCCAACATCGTGACAGCAGTACGCATTTGGTCCCCGACAAACACCGTCGGACCGTCGGTGAGATTCGCAAAGGCCTCGGCGACCACACTGTCGACGGTGTCGGCCCCGTTGGGGATCGCAGTGAGTGAAGCAAGCTGGCCGCGTTCGAATTCGAGTTGGCGAAGCGCCGGCGTATCCGTCTTGCCCAGAATCAGGCCAATGACATCAATTCCCTTGGGATTCAACTCACTCCACAACGCTTCAGCCAGAATCATGTCGAATGCCTGAGCAATTGTCAATACCTGTGGATCGGGGTGTTTCAGGCGACCTCCGTTTCGGTGTGTTGATCGCCGTCTGACGGTG
>NZ_JBJIAL010000009.1:0-197410 GCF_045310895.1 Mycobacterium sp. SMC-18 | reverse complement strand
TTGGTGCGTTCCTAGACAGCTCGCACTTCACTCGGAGGTCTTCTTCATGTCACCACGCCACGCCGTACCTAACGTCCGTGGTCAGTACATCTAGTCCTGCAGTGCCTGCTCCTTGGCCCAGCGGTAGTCGGCCTTGCCGGCCGGGCTGCGGACGATGGTCGGGCGGAACACGATGGCCTTCGGCAGCTTGTAGCGCGCGATGGATTCCGCGGCGTGCTTGATGAGTTCGGCGGCGTCGGCCTCGGCGCCGTCGGCGAGCGCCACGACCGCGACCACCTCGTTGCCCCAGCGCTCGCTCGGGCGTCCGGCGACGACGACGTCGACCACGGACGGGTGCGAGGCGATGGCGGACTCGACTTCTTCGGCGAAGATCTTCTCGCCGCCGGAGTTGATGGTCACCGAGTCGCGGCCGAGCAGTTCGACGGTGCCGCCCTCCAGCAGCCGGGCGCGGTCGCCCGGCACCGCGTACCGGATGCCGTCGATCACCGGGAAGGTCTTGGCCGTCTTGGCGGCGTCGCCCTTGTAGCCGAGCGGCACGTAGCCCTCCTGCGCCAGCCAGCCGTTGCCCTCGTGGCCGGGGGTCAGCAGCGAGGTGAAGTCCTCCGAGACGATCCGGGTGGCCGGACCGGCGGTGAAGGTGCCGCTGGACACGTTGGCCTTGGTCGACACGTGCGACATCTGCGCGCCGGTTTCCGACGAACCGACGCCGTCGATCACCATGGCGTTCGGCAGTGCGGCGACGAGTCGGCCCTTGACGGCCGGTGTGAACAGGGCGCCGCCGTTGGCGACGACGACCAGCGACGTCGGGTCGTGGGTGCCGTCGGCGATGGCTTCTTCGATGGCGGTGACCAGAGGCCGGGCCATGGCGTCACCGACGACCGTCGCGATCGCGATCTTCTCGCGGGCGATGGTCTCGACGATCTCCTTGGCGTTGAAGCCCTCGACCTCCTTGGCGAACACGATGGTCTGGCCGTTGTTGATGCCCGTCATCACGCCCCACTGCGCGGCGCCGTGCATGAGCGGCGGCAGGATCATCATCCGCATCTCGGCGGCCGCTGCGGCCCGGTCGACGATCTCCTGGACCGACTGCGCCGGCTCGCCCGTCATCGCGTTGCGGCCGCCGAACGAGGCCATGAAGATGTCGTGCTGGCGCCACAGCACGCCCTTGGGCATACCGGTGGTGCCACCGGTGTACAGCACGTAGAGGTCGTCGGGCGACGGCGTCACCGGCGGCGGCGGGACGTCGGTGTTCACGATGGTCTCGTAGTCGACGGCACCGGGCAGCAGGTCGTTGCCCGAACTGTCGGCGATCTGGATCAGCACCTTGAGGTTAGGCAGCTCCGGCAGTACCTCGGCCAGCGTCGGCGCGAATGCGGCGTGGTAGATCAGGGCCGAGGCACCCGCGTCGTTCAACAGGTACTGCAGCTCGGCCTTGACGTAGCGGTAGTTGACGTTGAACGGCGCCACCCGGGCCCGGAACGCACCGAGCAGGGATTCGACGAACTCGGGGCCGTTGTACGCATAGATGCCCACCAGGTCCTGGCCGACTTCGTGGCCGGCCAGCTGATCGCGCTCGGTGTGCACTCCCAGGCCCTGCGCGTGCAGGTAGGCGGCGAGCCGGTTGGCGCGGGTGACAACCTCGGCATAGGTGAAGCGGCGATCGCCCTGAATGATCAGGGTTCGGTCCGGGATGGCTGCAGCGACGGCGTCGGTGACGTCGGGAACCGTGAACAGCACGTCTCTCCTAAGGCTGGTGGGGCAACAACTGGACAACTGTCCATACACTCATTTAGTACCACGGAGTGAGGATCGTCTCTTTTGGTACCACCCTGTGAGGTGCCGACAGCGGTGTGCGTCCACTGTGCGGGCGGTTGTGCAGACGGTCATTGCGCACCGGCCTGACGATCAGCTGTTCACCCGGCGGGCTCGATCAGCAGCAGCGGCCCTGTGGGTTGCGGTCCGCGGCGCGGTGCCGCGCCTTCCAGTACTCGCGCTCGGACAGCACCGGCTCGCCCGGATGTGTGCGGCGGCGGTGCTCCAGGTACCGCGCGTAGTGGTTGTCGCCCATCAGTGATGACCAGTACCAACGGGCCTGGCGGGCGAGCTCGGCAGCGCGTCCCATTGCTTCTGCACCTCCTTCTCGACGTCCGTCGCGAAGAGGCCGCGCGGGGCGAACCGCCGTGACGGCACCGGCTCGTCGTCGGTGAGTGGCCGGCCGCCGCCGCGGATCGCCTGCAGGGCGACGACGATGCCGACGACCACGACGACCACCACCAGCAGCGCGAACACGATGGACAGCGTGCCCTGGATGAAGGTGTTGCGGATGACCGCGTCGATCTGGTCGGGGTTCTTCGCGGAGCCGAAGCTGGTCTTGCCGGCCGCCTTGGCCGCCAGGTACTGCGAATGCTGTTGCCAGTAACCGATTTTGGGGTCGTGGGAGAAGATCTTCTGCCACGACGCGGTGAGCGTCACCAGTGCGTCCCAGAACAGCGGCAGCCCGGGAATCCAGGCCCACTTCAGCAGCCCCTTCTTGATCACCACGACGGTGACCACCGTCAGCGCGATGGCCGCGAGCAGCTGGTTGGCGATACCGAACAACGGGAACAGCGTGTTGATGCCGCCCAGCGGATCCGTGACGCCCATCAGCAGGATGCTGCCCCAGCCCGCGACGACCAGCAGGCTGCAGGTCCACGCGCCGATGCGCCAGCTGGGATCGCGCAGCTTCCGCAGCGGCCCGCCGAGATTGCCGAGGGCATCGGACAGCATGAAGCGCGCGACGCGGGTGCCCGCGTCGACGGTGGTGAGGATGAACAGCGCCTCGAACATGATCGCGAAGTGGTACCAGAAGGCCTTCATGCTCGACCCGCCGAACACCTGGTGCAGCACTTCGGACATGCCGAGCGCGAGCGTCGGCGCGCCGCCGGTACGCGAGGCGACCGAGTGCTCACCGACATCGGTGGCCGCGGCGGTGATCTGCTGCGCGGTGATCGGATCACCCGACAGCCCCAGCCCGTTGGCATACGTCGCGGCCGTGGCCGCGCTCGTCCCGGTCGCCGCGCCGGGGGAGTTGATGACGAAGTACAGGTGCTGGTTGAGGATCGCCGCGGTGATGAGCGCCATGATCGCCACGAACGACTCGGTCAGCATGCCGCCGTAGCCGATGAGCCGCGTCTGCCCTTCCTTCTCCAGCAGCTTCGGCGTCGTGCCCGAGGAGATCAGGGAGTGGAAGCCGGACAGCGCGCCACACGCGATGGTGATGAACAGGAACGGGAACAGCGCGCCGGCGAACACCGGACCGTCGGCCCGGGTGGCGAACTGCGACACCGCCGGTGCCGACATGACCGGGTGGGCGATGAGGATGCCAACGGCCAGCAGCGAGATGGTGCCGACCTTCATGAACGTCGAGAGGTAGTCGCGCGGCGCCAGCAGCAGCCATACCGGCAGTACCGAGGCGGCCAGACCGTAGATGATGATGCACCACGACAGCGTCACCTTCGACAGCGTGAACCAGTCTGCACCCCAGGATGTTTCGGCGACCCAGCCGCCGGAGACCACCGCGAGCAGCAGCAGCGCGACGCCGATGAGCGTCACCTCGGACACCCGCCCGGGCCGCAGGTACCGCAGGTACAGCCCCATGAAGATCGCGATCGGAATGGTCATCGCGATGGAGAACACGCCCCACGGGCTCTCCGCGAGCGCGTTGACCACGACGAGGGCCAGGACCGCCAACAGGATCACCATGATCACCAGCACCGCGACGATCGCGGCGATGCCGCCGATGGGGCCGAGTTCGTCACGCGCCATCTGGCCCAGGGACCGGCCACGCCGCCGCGTCGAGATGACCAGCACCAGGTAGTCCTGCACGCAACCGGCGACGACAGCGCCGATGATGATCCAGATGGTCCCCGGCAGGTAGCCCATCTGCATGGCCAGCACCGGGCCGACCAGTGGGCCGGCGCCCGCGATGGCCGCGAAATGGTGACCGAACAGCACGCGGCGGTCGGTCGGCATGTAGTCGGTGTCGTTCTCGAGAAGCTCGGCCGGGGTGGCGTGATCGTCGCGAGGTTTGACGATCTTCATCTCGATCAGCCGCGCGTAGAACCGGTATCCGATGACGTAGGTACAGATCGCGGCGATGACGAACCACACCGCGTTGACCGTCTCGCCACGGGCGAAGGCGATGACGGCCCACGCCACGGCGGCGAGCAGCGCGATGACGCCGAAGATCACCCGGTGCCGGGCGGTGATGGGCGAGCGGTCGATGATCGCGACCGGCGGCAGTGCCGGGTCGGTACGCACGTAGGTGACGTCACCGACGGACTCGTCGGGGTGCGCGGTGGTTGGTGACATGCCCCACATCCTGTCATCGGTGGCTGCGGATCGCGGGGTAACCCTCAGCGTTCGTACAGCGACCGCACGGTGTCGATCGTGTCGGCCTCCTCGGGCCGCTTGTCGTCGCGGTAGCGCAGCACGCGGGCGAAGCGCAGCGCCATCTTGCCGGGGTAGCGGCTCGAACCCTGCACGCCGTCGAACGCGATCTCGACGACCTGTTCCGGCCGCAGCCGCACGACGTAACCGTCCATCGGGCCATCGGCCAGTTCGGTGAACCGCGCGGTCTGCCAGTCCAGCATGGCGTCGGTCATGCCCTTGAACGTCTTGCCCAGCATGACGTAACCACCGGTGGCCGGATCCCGCGCTCCCAGATGGATGTTCGACAACTTGCCGGTGCGCCGTCCGGAACCCCACTCGACCGCGAGCACCACCAGGTCCAGCGTGTGGACCGGCTTGACCTTCAGCCAGCCGGCGCCGCGCCGGCCCGCCTCGTACGGCGACGCCGGGTGCTTGGCCATCACGCCTTCGTGGCCGGCGGCCAGGGTGTCGTCGAGGAACTGCTGGGCGACAACCGAATCGGAGGTGACGCAGCGCCGCACCCGGAGCGGCTCGGGGACGACGTCGTCGAGCGCTTGGCGGCGCTGCTCGGCCGGCTGGTCCAGCAGGTCGGTGCCGTCGCGGTGCAGGACGTCGAAGAAGTACACCGAAAGCGGTTGCGCGCCATCATCGGAACGTTTGCCGATGCGGGAGGACGTCACCTGGAACCGGTGTGGGCGGCCGTCGGGCCGCATGGCGATGGCCTCGGCATCCGCGATCAGGTCGGTCACCGGCAGGGCCAGCACCGCGCGCACCACGTCGGGCACCCGGGCCGTGATGTCGTCGAGGCTGCGGGTGTACACCGACACCTCGGTGCCGGACCGGTGGATCTGCAGCCGGACGCCGTCGAGCTTCGTCTCGAATATGGCCGCGCCACCGAGCTTTTCGAGGGCGTCGCGGACATCGGTGGCCGTCTGCGCCAGCATGGGGCCGACCGGGCGGCCCACCGTGAGGGTGAAACGCTGCAGGCCGGCGGCGCCGTCGGACAACACGGCCGCCGCGACCGCGGCCAGGTCGCCGCTGAGCATCGCGGCGCGGCGCACGTCGGCAGCGGCGATGCCCGCGGCCTTCGCGACGGCGTCGGCCATCACCCCGGCCAACGCGCCCTGGCGCAGCCCGCCGCTGAGCAGCCCGCGCAGAAAGGTCTGTTCGACCGCGGTGGCCGCCCCGAACAAGCCGTGGAGCAGCGCGGTGCGGGCGGCACCCGAACCAGGACCGGCCACCGCCTTGATGGCCGACAGTGCGGCGTCCACCGCGGTGACCGTCAGCGTCGCGTCGTCCTCGGCCGGCGGCGGCAGCGAGCGCAGCGCCGCCCAGCCGACCCCGATCTGCCGTTGCGGCAGCTCGCCGGAGAGCCAATGCACGACGATGGCGACGGTCGCCGGATCATCGGCCGCGCCGCCGAGGAGGGCGGCGATGCGGCTGATCTTCGCGGACCGGGCCGACACCGCACCGACCTCGGCTGAGGCCGTCGCGACGTCGGAGAGGAGCACGACCCCAGCTTGGCACGGGGTACCGACAATGTTGTTCAGTCGACGCCGAGGAGCTCACGCAGTACGTCGGCCTCGGCCTCGACCTGCGCGGCGCGGTCGTCGTGGCCGACCGACCGCAGCTGTTCAGCCGCGGCGCGGCGTTCGTCGGCCTCGGTTTCGATCAGCTCCCGAATCTGGCCATCGGTGAGGCGCCGGCGGGCGACCTCCGCGGCGCCGAGACCGTGGGCGCTGTCGGCGATCGCGCCGGCGCGTGGCAACGGCACGTCCGGGGTCTCGGCGTTGTCGATGGCACTGAGAGCGCTGCGGAGCGCCGCGGTCGAGGCGGTGTCCTTCGCCTTGCGTGCCGCGACCAGCCGGGCCCGCAGGCCGGTGCGCCATTGCTGGGCGGGTTCGGTCATCCGGTCACCGTAATGATGCGGAACCCGCTCGCCAACCGAATATTTCGGACAACGGTCAGGCGACGGTGAAGGGCACCGAGTGCCAGCCCGTCGCGCCGTCGGGGACCGCGCCGGCGACCTCAGATGTCTGCAGCGCGCCGGTGTTGTCGGTGGCGCGCACGGTGATGGTGTGGCGCCCGGGCTGGTCCGCCTGCCACGTGTAACTCCACAACCGCCAGGTGTCGTTGGAGTACGCGGCGCCCAGCGTCGCCGGTCGCCACGGGCCGTCGTCGATGCGGACCTCCACGGCACGCACCCCGCGGTTCTGCGCCCACGCGACGCCGCCGAACGTCGCGGTACCCATCGGCACCGCGGACCCGGCGCGCGGCACGTCGATGCGCGACTCGGTCTTGATGGGCCCGTGCGCGGACCAGCCCAACTTCGTCCAATAAGCCTGGGCCCGATCGAATCTGGTGAGTTCGAGGTCGACGACCCACTTCGTCGCCGAGACATAGCCGTACAGACCGGGAACCACCAGCCGCGCCGGGTAGCCGTGCTCGGTCGGCAGCGGCTCGCCGTTCATGGCGACGGCGACCAACGCGTCGCGGTTGTCGGTCAGTGCCTCGACGGGTGTCCCCGCGGTGAACCCGTCGATGGACTTGGACAGCACCATGTCGGCATCCGCGTGGACACCGGCCCGCGCCAGCAGGTCGCGCACGCGGTAGCCGGTCCAGGTGGCGTTCGATATCAGGTTGCCGCCCACCGGGTTTGACACGCAGGTGAGCGTGACCACCTTGTCGATCGCCTCGAACTGCGCCAGTTCATCGAATCGGAAGGTGACTTCACGATCGACCATCCCGTGGATCCGCAGCCGCCAGTCCTGCCGCTGTACCTGCGGGACGGACAGTGCCGTGTCGATGCGGTAGAAGTCGGCGTTCGGCGTGATGAACGGGGGCAGGTCCACCCCAGCGGGTTGCACGTCGGGCGGTATCGGCGGTCCGGGAAGCTTGGCTGCCGGCGGCGTGTAGGCGCTGCGGTCACCCGCAACCGACGACGCGGCGCGGCCCAGCACTGTCCCGATGACCCCGGCCAGCGTGCCGGCGGCCAGGAAGCCCAGCGCCGCCAGCGACCGGCGGCGGCCGGGATCGGTATCTGTATCCGCCTCCGGTTCCGGGGCCGCGGAACCGAGGCGATCGGAGACCAGCAGTCGCAGCACCGCGATGCCCGCGGCCGCGCCGACGAGCGACGGGGCGACGTCGACCGGTCTGGCGCCGGTGCGGGACAGCACCGCGGCGGCGCCCAGTACGCCCGCCAGCCCCAGGGCGATGCTGCCGAGCTTCCGGTCCTCGAATTGTGCTGTCACCATGGCGATCAGCGCGATGGCCACGAGCACGGCCACGGTCAGGAACAGCTTGTCGTTGGTGCCGAAGGTCTGGATCGCCCACTCTTTGAGTGGTCCCGGGGTCAGGTCGATGACCACCGACCCGACGGCGGTGCGGGAATCGGCATGTGGCCCAAGCGGAATCGCCAGGAGCGCCGCGACACCGAGCGCCACGGCCGCGGCCGCCAGTCCGGCCAGCGATCGGTGCGGGTCCAGTCGAAATGCCACACATTCACAGTACGGCGCAGCCGCGGCGCCGACGCCAAATGAAAACGGATCGTAAGAATTGGCTGCCCGTTCGGCCGATCCCGGGCCAGAATCACTGCATCATGCAGCCGACTCTGACCGACCGTGACCGAGACATCGTCCAGAACTGGATCCGCGCCGAGGGGCTGGGTGAGCACGTCACCGCCGTCGAGCCGCTGACCGGCGGCACCCAGAACATCGTGGTGCGACTGCACATCGACGGCCGCCCCGTGGTGCTGCGCCGCCCGCCCCTGCATCCCCGGCCGAACAGTGACAAGACCATGCAGCGCGAGATCGCCGTACTACGGACCCTGGCCGGAACCGCGGTGCCGCATCCCGCTTTCATCGCCGGTTGCGAGGATCCGTCGGTGCTGGGTGTCGTCTTCTACCTGATGGCCGAGGTCGACGGCTTCAACCCCGGCGAGGAACTCTCGCCGGCCTACGCCGCCGACGCCGGCCTACGACACGACGTCGGGCTGTCGTACGCGGGCAGCCTGGCGCAGCTGGGCAATGTTGCCTGGGACGGCAGCCCGCTCGCGGCCATCCGCAAGCCCGGATCGTTTGTGGCGCGACAGGTTCCGCAGTTCGTCGGGCTGCTGCAGAGCTACCGCCACGACCACTACGACCCCGAATCGCTCGACGGTGTCGAGCAGCTGGCGACCTGGCTGACCGACAACCGACCACCCGATGGCGAGCCCGGCATCATGCACGGCGACTGTCACCTCAACAACGTCATGCTGCGCCACGACCGGCCGGAACTGGCGGCGTTCGTCGACTGGGAGATGTGCACCGTCGGCGATCCGTTGCTGGATCTGGGCTGGATGCTGGTGTGCTGGCCGACCGCGCCCAATGCCATCGTCGTCGGCGCCGCGCTGGCGGAGGCCGGTGGCCTGGCTGGTCGGGACGAACTGCTGGACGCCTACCTCGCCGCGGGCGGCCGCCGCACCGAGCACCTGGACTGGTACATCGCGATGGCGTGCTTCAAATTGGGCATCGTCATCGAGGGCACCTGGTCGCGGTTCCTGGCGGGCCTGGCCGACCGCGAGGCGGGGGAGAAGCTGCATGCCTCGGCCACCGAGCTGATTCACCTGGGTGTCCGGGTTGCCAAGGGCGACAACCCGTTCGCCTACCGGTAGGCGTCGTAGCCCAGCTTGACGGCCAGTGCCAGGCCGGCCAGCGCGATGGCCAGTCGCAGCGGCGTCGCGGGTGCGTGGCGGACGACGACAGGACCGAGTCGCGAACCCACCAGGCACCCGATGCCCAGTGGCACCACGGCAATCCAGTTCACCGGCGCCAGCGCGATGAAGCCCACGGCGGCAACACCATTGGCCACACCGAGGATGACGTTCTTCGCGGCGTTGGCGTGGGCCATCGACTCGCTGCCGCTGTGCAGCAGCAGTGCGAGCAGTACCACGCCGGCGGCAGCTCCGAAATAGCCGCCGTACAAGCAGATTGCGAAGATCGCGGTGGTGATGAGCATCGAACGCCAGCGGCCGGGCTCGTCGTCCGCGCCGCGGCGTTGGGGGATGGCGATGGTCACCGAGGACAGCCCGAGCAGTATCGGGACCACCACCTCGAATCCCTCGGCGGGAAGCGCCAGCAGCAGTGCGGCCCCGACCGCGCCGCCGAGGGCGGCGGCCGGCAGCATCCGGCGTAACCATGGACCCATGCCCTCGAGTTCGGGAAGCGAACCCCACACCGATCCGATGGTGTTGAAGGTCAGCGCGACGGTGTTGGTCACGTTCGCCGCCACCGGCGGCAGCCCGGCCATCAGCAGTGCCGGGTACGTCGCGACGGAGGCCAACCCGGCGATACTCCCGGTCAGGCCGCCTATGACACCGGCGGCGAGCAGAAGTGACGCGTGCTGCCAGCTCATCGCGGCAAACCCTACAACCTCGCGATTTGTGCACGAAAATCCGCGTTGACCGCGGAAAAGCGTGCACGAAACGCGGAGGTAACTGTCGTCCGATAGAAACATGGCATGTCCTCGGCTGATCTCGGTATCGACGCCGCCCTCGCCGCGATCCACGCGGCCGGCGGCGAGGACGCGCTGCGGTCGGGAATCGAACTGGGCCTGCAGGCGGTGCGGGCCGCGGCGCGCGCGTCTGCGCCGGCGGCTGAGGTCGCGGCCGCGTGGTCGCAGGTGCTCCGGTCCGGCGTTGCCGCGGCTGTCCGGCTGTCGCCCGGGCCGTCCTGCTCGTGGTTCGTGTCCGGCAGCGTCGCGCGGGGCGAGGCAATGGCCGGATCCGACGTCGAGACCCTGGTCGTGCTGGCGGACGATGCCGTGCGCGACGACGCGCTGACAGCGGCAGCGCAGGTGCACGCCGTGCTGGAGCGGTGCGGGGTGCGCGCCGACGCCAACGGGGTGCTGGCCAGCCGGCCGCGGTTCTGCCGGACGGCGGGCGCCTGGTCCGACGGCATCGCGCACTGGACGTCCGACCCACGGCAGGACCGCGGCGTGGTGATGACCGGAGTACTGGCCGACTCCCGTGCCGTCCATCGAGCCGACGACGGGGTGACCGAGGACCTCCTGCGCGCGCAGGTGGTGCGCGCCGCCGTCGACCACTACCCGGCCCGTCAGTACCTGCTGCAGGACGCCACGGCGTTCCGCGCGTCGTTTCCGTCCCGGCTGCGCATGCTGGCCAGTCAGTCCGACACCGTCGACCTGAAGCCGACGGTCATCGATCCGCTGGTGAAGATCGCGCGGTGGGCCGGGATGTCGGCAGGTGCCACCGCGCTGTCGACGCCGAGCCGGCTCGATGCGGCGCAGGCGGCGAATGTGCTTGATGCCGAAGATGTTTCGGTGCTGCAGGACTGCTTCGCCGCCATGGTGAGATTCCGGTGGACGTCCCGCGCGGGTCGCGATCAGGTGGTGCTGTCCGAACTTCCGCCACAGGAGCGGGCCATGCTGCGCAGCGTCGCCCGTGAGGTGGCCGGCATCAGCCGCAAGCTGACGTACCTCGCCTCGACATCGGCGTTCCGCTGATGGAGACGAGCTTGCTGGCCCACCACGCGGTGCAGCAGACCCTGGCCGCCCAGCGCATCGAAGGCTGGGAACCCCAGCCCGCCCACATCGTCGAGTTGGGTGCGCTGGCTTCCGGTGCCGTCGAGTTCGACGATTACCTGGCACGGTGCCGTGCGCAGTATCCGCCGACGCTCGAGAAGCGCCGCCGGTTCCTCCGGCGCCGGGCGCCGTACCTGATCCCCGGAACATCGGTGCTGCGCAACAACTTCGGCATTCAACACGGACCGGACCTGGCAGCCGTGGAATTCCAGGTGACGGCGGGCCGCATGGTGCTGTGGCACTGTCGGCAATCGGTGACCGAGATGGAGATCGACGTCCGAGCCATGCACCGCGAGCTGTTCGGTGACGTGTACGAGTGGGCGGGGGAGCTGCGCACCGTCGACATCCGCCGCGGTGACTCGGCGTTCACCTGGCAGGTCGACGTCGCCGCCGGGTTGGCCGAAATCGAGCTCGCGGCAACGGCATTGGCGGACGTCGGCGCTGAGTTCGGCAACCCGAGGCTGGCGTGGGAACTGTCCCGGATCTACGCCCGGTACAACCAGATTCACCCGTTCCGGGAAGGCAACGGACGCACCGGGATGCTGCTGCTGCACGCGCTCGCCGGCCGGTGCGGCCGGCAACTGGACTTCACCGGTGTCAGCCGTGCCGCCTGGTATGCCGCGGCGCGGGACAGCATGCCGCTGCACCGCGACGGGCGCCTCAGCCACCGGCCGTTCCTGTGGCTGCTCAATCCGGCGGTGAAATCGTCTTGACCCGAGGCGCGGTCGCGGACTAACCTCGGCGACCATGCTTCACATGCTCGTAGTAGCCAGTACCCACAGCGGGGTCTCATCCTGACCGACCCCTCGCTGTGGGTCGGACGCTACTACCTGTCGGTCACTTCTTTCGAGCAGAAAAGACCGACGCATGTTCACCTCCACCGCCATCTCCACCACGTCGCGTTTCGCGGATCTGTTTGACCGTCCGGTGCCCCGTGACCTGCGCGAACACGCCGAAACCATGTGTCACGACACCTTCGTCGACCACTACGGCCACCAGGGTGGCCCGGTCCGTCTGGGCAGTTGGGACACCGCGGGCGACGACGACCGTCGCCGCGGTATCACCGCCCCGCGCCGGTACCGCGCCAGCATCGCCGTCGGCGACCGCATCGCGACCTCGACGGCCACCGCGACCGGTCCTGTCGCCGCGCTGACCGCGATGCTGCACGAGCGCGGCATGGCCGTCGAGATGATCAAGTTCCATCAACTGCCCGCCGTCGGTGGCGGCATCGCGACCTTCATCCACGGCAGCGACGGCGTGCGTGCGGAGTGGGCCATGGGCTGGGCCCGCGACCCGGTCCAGTCCGCGCTGCGGGCGATGATCGCGTGCGCGAACCGGCTGCACGCCTAGTCCGTCACGCGTTCCGCGAGGTCAGCGAATGGGGCGCAACACGATCGGCATGCCGTCGACCGGTACGGCCATGCCGCCGTAGTCGTACCAGGGCTCGTAGCCGGGGTGCGTCAGCTCCAAGCGGTACTGGCGCAGCAGCCGGTGCATCACGGTCTTGATCTCCAGCTGCCCGAAGACCATGCCGATGCACTTGTGTGCACCACCGCCGAACGGGGCGAACGCGTAGCGATGCGCCTTGTGCTCGTTGCGCGGCTCGGCGAACCGTTCGGGGTCGAACTTCATGGGATCGGTCCACAGCTCGGACAGGCGGTGGTTCATGCCGGGCCAGGTGACGACGTCGGTCCCGGCCGGGATGTAGTAGCCCAGCAGCTCGGTGTCGCGGACGGCACGGCGGAAGTTGAAGCCCAGCGGCGTCTGCAGGCGCAGCGCCTCGTTCATCACCAGGTCGTAGGTTTCCAGCTTCTCCAGTGACTCGATGTCCAGCGGGGCGTCACCGATGCGCTCGGATTCCTCGCGCAGCTTGTCCTGCCACTGCGGGTTGGCCGCCAGGTGGTAGGCCATGGTCGTCAGTGTCGACGTCGTGGTGTCGTGCGCGGCCATCATGAGGAAGATCATGTGCGCGACGATCTGGTCGTCGGTGAAGCTCTGCCCGTCCTCGTCCTGCGAGTGACACAACACGCTGAACATGTCGGTGCTGTCGGAGCGGCGCTTCTCGGCGATGGAGCTGGAGAAGTAGTCCTCGAGCGTCTTGCGGGCCTGGACACCGCGCCACCAGGCGAAGGGGCGCACCGGCTTACGGATGATCGCGTTGCCGGCCCGGGTCGTGGTGGTGAAGGCCTGGTTGATGGTGGTGACGAGCTTGTGGTCGGTGCCCGCGGGGTGTCCCATGAACACCTCGGACGCGATGTCGAGCGTCAGCTCCTTGACCGCCGGATGGAACAGGAATCGGGGATCGTTGGCTACCCAGTCGTTGGCCAGCACCTTGGTCGCCACGGAATCGATGTGGGACACGTAGCCCGTCAGCCGCGAACGGGTGAACGCCTCCTGCATGATCCGGCGGTGGAACATGTGCTCATCGAAATCGAGCAGCATGAGGCCGCCCTCGAAGAACGGCCCGATCACCGGATCCCAGGCGCGCTGCGAGAAGTCCTTGTTGCGGTTCGAGAACACGGCCTGCGTCGCGTCCGGTCCCAGCGCCATCACGGCCGGCAGCGCGGGCGTCTGCGCGTAGTACAGCGGTCCGTGCTTGCGATAGAGCGACAAGACGTAGTCGGGGCCGCCCCGGAACACCTCGATCAGGTGGCCGATGATCGGCAGTCCCGAGTCGCCCATGATCGGCTTGAGGTCGCTGCCGGCCGGCGGCTGGGCGAGAGCGAACTGCTCCCAGTCGGTGGCCAGTAGACGCTGCTCGATGATCCCCATCCCCGGCACCGTGACCGGCGTCGGCTTGAGTCGCCGCATGGCCTGGTCGAGCAGGTAGTTCGGGGTGCTGATAGTCGCCATCCAGGGTTTCCTGTCTGCTCTTGACACATGTTTGTGGTGAAAGTCACCACCTATCGTCATCTTCGCTGCCATACTTGACGCGTGTCAAGTTTTGAATTGGTGTGTCGGCGATGACATCGTGAGCGCCATGAGCGCTGAAGTCGAGACGGCCGACAAGGGCCGCAGTCGAGGCGACAGGCAACGCGACGCCATCGTCAACGCAGTCCGCGAGCTGCTGGAGGAACGGCCCTTCGCCGACCTGTCCGTCAGCACCATCAGTGCGCGCGCCGGCGTCGCGCGGTCGGGTTTCTACTTCTACTTCGACTCCAAGTACTCCGTCCTGGCCCGGATCGTGTCCGAGGCGATGGAGGAGCTCGACACACTCACCCACAACTTCGCGCCGCGCGAGCCCGACGAGTCGCCGGCGTCCTTCGCGAAGCGGATGGTCGGCAGCGCGGCCGCCGTCTTCGCCATCAACGATCCGATCATGGCGGCGTGCACCATCGCGCAGAACACGGACGCCGAGATCCGTGACCTGATGGCCGACTTCGAGGACGGCGTGATCGACAAGATCGTCGGGCTCGTGGAACAGGACGCCGGCCGGCGCCCGATCTCCGACGACCTGCCGGCATTGGTTCGCACGTTGGTATCGACGACGGCCTACACGCTGTCGCGCGACAGCGCCTACATCGGGCGCGGCGGCGACCCGCAACGCGCGCTGGACATCGTGGAACGACTGTGGCTCACCGCGTTATGGGGTGGCGGCGACCTGCCTGTGTAGGGTCGGGCCATGACGCGGTGGAGCGGCTACGCAGGCAAGCGGTGTTTCGTGACGGGGGCGGCCAGCGGTATCGGCCGGGCGACGGCGCTCAAGCTGGCCCAACAGGGTGCGGTCCTCTATCTGACCGACCGTGACACCATCGGGCTGGAGCAGACGGTCGCCGACGCCCGGGCACTCGGCGGGGAAGTGGCCGAACACCGCGCGCTGGACATCTCCGACTACGACGCCGTGGCGGCCTTCGCCGCCGACATCCACAGCCGGCACGAGCCCATGGACGTGGTGCTCAACATCGCCGGAATCTCGGCCTGGGGCACCGTCAGCACCCTGACCCATCAGCACTGGCGCTCGATGGTCGACGTCAACCTCATGGGGCCCATCCACGTCATCGAAACGATGGTGCCGCCCATGGTGGCCGCCGGTCGCGGCGGGCGGCTGGCCAATGTCTCGTCGGCCGCGGGCATCGTCGCACTGCCGTGGCACGCCGCGTACAGCGCCAGCAAGTACGGCCTGCGCGGGGTCAGCGAGGTGCTGCGCTTCGACCTGGCCCGCCACCGCATCGGGGTGTCGGTCGTGGTGCCCGGCGCGGTGAAAACGCCTCTGGTGCAGACGGTTCAGATCGCGGGTGTGGACCGCGACGATCCGCAGGTGCAGCGCTGGGTGGCCAGGTTCGCCGGACACGCCGTCTCGCCCGAGCAGGCCGCCGACAAGCTGCTGTCCGGGGTGGCCAAGAACCGGTTCATGATCTACACGTCGCCGGACATCCGGGCGCTGTATCTGTTCAAGCGGCTGGCCTGGTGGCCCTACAGCGTGTCGATGCGGCGGGTGAACGTATTGTTCACCCGCGCTTTGCGGCCGAAGCGGCGCTGAATCCAAAACCGCTGAGCCTCAGCGCTTTCCCCAGTCCCACGGCGGCGCGGTGAGCATGGTCTGGCCCTCGATCTGGGTTTCGCCCCACTGCTTGACCAGTTCGACCTCGCTCGCGTCGCACGCGGCCAGCCGCTCGCGCAGCCGTGCCGAGTGGGTGACGACGACGACCTGCGTCTTGCGTGCGGCGGCGGCGATCATGTCCGCCAGTGGGCCCACCAGATCGGGGTGCAGGGACGTCTCCGGCTCGTTGAGCACCATGAGCGCAGGCGGCTGCGGCGACAGCAGCGCGGCGCCCCAGAGCAGGAACCGTAGTGTGCCGTCGGACAATTCGGCCGAGCGCAGCGGACGGAGCATGCCGCGTTGGTGCAGCTGGAGTTCGAACAGCCCGCCGTCGGAGCTCACCGATATCTCGGCGCCGTCGAACGCATCGCCGACCGCGCGCGGCAGGTCGTCGAACCCGGCTTCGAGGATGGTCTGCACGGCGGCGGCCAGGTCGTTGCCGTCGTTGCTCAGCACCGGTGTCCGGGTGCCGACCTGGCGCCGGCGGGCCGGCGCGTCCCGGTCGACGCGGAAGCCGTCGTAGAAACGCCAGTCGCGCAACCGATCCCGCACCGCGGCGAGCTCGGGCAGCGCCTCGGGATTCGCGTATTCGGCCAGGACGCTGCGGTAGCTGGGCAGGGCGCGCGTCAGCTCGTCGAAGCCGCGGCCCGAGTCGGAGGCCACCTCGGCATACGTCCGGGTGCGACGGACCAGCGCGCCGCTGGGCCGGGGAGAGGGCCCGGCGAAGACCGTCTCGCGTTTGATCTCGGGGTCCTGCCCGAACATCGAGTTGTGGCCCGGGTCCTGCGGCAGCCCGAGGTCGATGAAATAGCCGAAATCGGTTGCTGCGAAGCCGAGTTCGAGTGATACCGGCCGGGTCCGGCTGGTGCCCTCGGTGGTGCCGGTGCGCCGCGCGCCGCTGGTGTTCTCCGGGCCGGCCCACAGCACCGACTGCAACCCGCCCTCGCGGGCCAGGGATCCGATCACCTCGCCGCGTCCGCAGTCGGCCAGCAGCCCCAGCGCCCGGTACACCGAGGACTTGCCGGTGCCGTTGGCTCCGGTCACCACGGTCAGCTCCGACAGCGGCAGGACGATCTCGCGCAGCGACCGGTAGCCCCGGATGGCGATGGTGGTCAGCACTACCGTGGCATCTCCAGTTCCAGCCGTACCCCGAGCAGTCGCACCGGTCGGTCCAGTTCGAAGTCGTGCAGCAGGTCGATCGCGGTCCGCGTGATCGTCTCCAGATCGGTACCGGCCACCGGTAGCTTGCGGATCTTGGTGCGGGTGAAGAACGTTTTGGTCCGCAGGGTCACGGCGACCCGGGTGACGATGCGGCCCTGCTCGACGATCTCGTCCAGGGTCTGGCGGGCCAGATCACGGACCGCGGCGTCCATCTCGGCGATGTCGGTGAGGTCCTGCGGGAACGTCACCACGTGGCTGCGCGAGCGCGGCACCCACGGTTCGGCCGTCACGTTGCTGTCGCCGCCGCCCTTGGCGAGCAACAGAATCCACAGGCCGGTGGTCGGCCCGAACGTCGATGTGAGCAGCTCGGCGTCGGTGCGGGCCAGCTCTGCGACTGTGGTGATATCCAGCTCGGCGAGCTTCTTCGCGGTCTTGGGGCCCACTCCCCAGAGCGCGTCGACCGGCCGGTCGCCCATGACGGTCATCCAGTTCTCGGCAGTGAGCGCGAAAACCCCGGCCGGCTTGCCGAATCCGGTGGCGACCTTGGCGCGCTGCTTGTTGTCGCTGATGCCGACGCTGCACGACAGGCCGGTCTCGGCGGCGATCACGGTTCGAATCTTCTCGGCGAGTTCGAACGGATCAGCCACGGCCGCACCGACATACGCCTCGTCCCAGCCCCACACCTCGACCGGGTGTCCGAGGTCGCGCAGCAGGCCCATGACCTGTTCGGAGGCCTCGTCGTAGGCGGGCGCATCCGAGGGCAGGAAGACGGCCTCGGGGCATTTGCGGGCGGCGGTGCGCAGCGGCATCCCGGCATGGACGCCGAATTCCCGTGCCTCATAGGACGCGCACGTGACCACCTTGCGTGGTTCGGTGGGGTCGCCGCTGCCGCCGACGATGACGGGCAGGCCGACCAGCTCGGGGTGGCGGCGCAGTTCGACAGAAGCCAGGAACTGATCGAGGTCGACGTGCAGTACCCACGTCATCTCAGGTCCCGCAAAGCTTGCGCGCCACGCTTTCCCACGCATCGCCCTGCGCCTGCAGGCTGTGACCCAGATCGTCGAGCTGGTGGCTGATGTAGTCGGCGTCGAGAAGGGCCAGCAGGGCATCGGTCTGGGCGTCCAGGTCTCCCGTGGTGCCGGCGGTGTGCAGCAGCATCCGAACGTGGGTGCGGTGGACGGCGGCAGCCGCCCCGAAGCGGCTCTGCGGATCACGCCCGGCGTCGGACAGCAGGGCACGGTGTTGCCAGACGAACTGGAGCCGGTCGCGGCCGTAGGCGAGCAGCCGGTCCAGCGGCGGTGCGCCGGGACCCAGCGGAGGCGGGCCGAACATCATCGCGTTCTGCTCGACCTGTTCGTCCTCGTCGAGGAGCACGAGCATGAGGCCGGACCGGCTGCCGAACCGGCGGAAGAGCGTGCCCTTGCCGACACCGGCCTCGGCCGCGATGTCGTCCATGGTGACGGCGTCGGAGCCACGCGCGGCGATGAGCCGGCGGGCCGCGTCGAGGAGCAGGAGCCGGTTGCGCGCTGCGTCGCCCCGCTCGACCGGCGCAGCCGGGCTCATCGGCAGACCCGCCAGGGGCAGGTTCGTGGGCCGCAGTTGCGCCACCCCGTCGCTCATGAAAAAACTTTAACTCAGCCGGAATGAATCGGACCGTAGTCCGGTTGACTCATGCGAGGATCGGTTCGCGGGAACCGTCCACAGAGACAAGCTAGGGGAAAGAAAAATGGCAGATACCAAGGTCCTGGTCCTGGTCGGCAGCCTCCGCTCGGCCTCGCTGAACCGCCAGCTCGCCGAGGTGGCAGTGGAATCGGCACCGGAAGGCGTGACGGTACGCGTGGCGGACGGCCTCGGCGACCTGCCGTTCTACAACGAAGACATCGACAACGACTCGGTTTCCGAGTCGGTCGTCGCGCTGCGCCAGATCGCGGGCGATGCGGACGCGATCCTGGCCGTGACCCCGGAGTACAACGGCACCATTCCCGCCGTCCTGAAGAACGCGATCGACTGGCTGTCGCGCCCGTACGGCGCCGGCGCCGTCTCCGGCAAGCCGCTGGCGGTCATCGGTACCGCGCTCGGACAGTACGGCGGCGTGTGGGCACACGACGAGAGCCGCAAGTCGTTCGGCATCGCCGGCGCGGATGTCGTCGACGTCAAGCTGTCGCTCCCGGCGTCGGCGTTCGACGGCAAGCACCCGCGCGAGGCGGCCGAGGTGGTCGACAGCGTGCGTGGCGTGGTTGCCAAGCTGGCCGCCGAGGTCGGCTGAGCGCACCGCGACTGAGCATCAGGGCCGTCGGTATCCGCGAACGGATGCCGGCGGCCCTGACGCTGTGCGGCCGCTGCGTGCGACCGCAGCGAAATATCCGGCAAGCTGTCGCCCTTCGGGCGCAAACGGACTGACGACGAACTACGGTTTGGGAGTGACCGGGAAAACAGGCAGTTGACGTGGCCGGTGGCGCAGACCGCACCGGCGCAGGTGACGCGCTGACGCACGCGGTGGCCGGAATCGGCACGCGGCTGGACGCGCGGCTCACCGACATCACGCGCTCGGTTTCGGAACTGCTGGTGGCTGACATCCGCGAGTTGCGCGACGAAGAACAACTCCAGCAGGTGCTGGCCGATTCGGTCTCGGCCAACATCGATGCGTTCTTCGCCGCGGCCCGGCACGGAATCTCCATCGACCTGTTGCATGCCCCGGCAGCCGCGCTCGAGCATGCCCGCCGACTGGCGCAGCGGGATATCTCGGCCAACGTGCTGGTCCGGTCGTACCGGCTCGGTCACAAGGCGGTACTGAAAGAGGTCCTGGACGAGGTCCGGGCCGCGGGCCTCGATCCGCAGCTGGCACTGGACGTCTTCGACGTGATGTCGACGATTTCGTTCAACTACATCGACAGGATCTCGCAAGAGGTCGTCGAGGTGTACCAATATGCTCGGGAGAGCTGGCTGGAGAACCGAAACAGCGTACGTATCACGGAGATTCGCGATCTGCTGGCCGGCGGCGACGTCGATGTCGACGCCGCGACGGTGGCGATCCGGTACCCGCTGCAGCGCACCCATCTCGCGGTGGTGCTGTGGTGCGACGACTCGGAGGATCGGCTCGCCGAGATGGAGCGGCTGATCCAGCAGTTCGCCGCGTCGATCGGCGCGACAGACTCGCCGCTGTTCATCTCGGTCGACCGGGCCACGGCGTGGGCCTGGGTCGCGGTGCCCGCGGCAGTGATCGGGGAGGCGGTGACGTGGCTCGGGAGCCTGGTACCGGCCGACGGGCCATACGTGGCCGCCGGCACTCCGCAGTCGGGCGTCGCCGGATTCCGGCTGTCGCACCGGCAGGCCGAGGACGCCCGCGCCGTCGCGGTGGCGTCGGGTCCGCAGCGGCGCCGGTTCACGGCGTTCGGCCACCGCGGCATCGCGCTCGCGGCCCTGCTGGGGTCCAATGTCGAGGCGCTGTCGGCGTGGGCCACGGAAGTGCTTGGCCCACTGGCCTGTTCGACAGACAGTGACCAGCGTCTGCGTGAGACACTGCAGGCCTTCCTCAAGGCGGGCGGCAGCAACAAGGCCGCGGCCGAGGAACTGCACCTGCACACGAACTCGGTGAAATACCGGGTGCAGCGGGCGATCGAACGCCGGGGCCGGCCCATCGAGGACGACCGGCTCGACGTCGAGGTCGCGTTGCTGTTGTGCAGCCTGTTCGGTGACCGGCTGCTGGACCCGGCCGCTGACGGAGGGTGATGCCTGGTGAGCACGGGTCACGTTCGCGCCCCCTGCCCGCGGTGTAACCCCGGTGCCTATCTACTTGTCGAAGTGGTCCCGGGGTGTGCCGGGCCGCACCGATGAGACGGGGCCAATGTGTCTGCACAGCGTGACCCTGTGCACCGACCCCCGCTGCGCGTGGTCTCGTCGGATTCCCGGTATCCCGACTGGGAATCCGTCTATCAGGACAACGCGACGTGGGTGTACCGCACGATCTACGCGCGGGTCGGCAACCAGGCCGACGCCGAGGACCTCACCGCCGAGGTGTTTCTCGCCGCGCTGCGACCGTTGCGGCTGACGGCGAGTGCCGCCGAGGTGCGGTCCTATCTGCGCAGTACCGCGCGTACGGTGCTCGCCGCGCACTGGCGCGAGACGATGGGGCGGGAGATCACCTGCATCGACCTCGATATCGAGGCGCCACCGGAAGCCGAGGAGTCCATCAGCACCGCGCCGGACCGTGTCGCCGCAGTGTTGGACGCCCTGCCGGACAACTATCGACGCATACTGGAGCTGCGATTTCTCCAGACCAGGTCGATCAAGGAGTCAGCAGCCGAGCTCGGTGTCAGCGTCGCCAACGCAAAGGTGTTGCAACACCGGGCCTTACGGCTGGCGGCACAGATCAACGAGAAGGGCGAGCCATGAACGCGCGGGGGTTGCGCCGGTACCTCGACGATCTGCTGCGCGGACGCAAGCCGTCGGGATTCACGCCCGACGACTTCGACGCGGCGCAGATGC
The DNA here is from genome assembly GCF_045310895.1 of Mycobacterium sp. SMC-18. Lineage (NCBI taxonomy): Bacteria > Bacillati > Actinomycetota > Actinomycetes > Mycobacteriales > Mycobacteriaceae > Mycobacterium > Mycobacterium sp. SMC-18. The sequence goes on along the minus strand of NZ_JBJIAL010000009.1, from coordinate 176,235 downwards.
GGACGGCGATCGACCTGCAGGCGGCGCGGCCCGGCGCCGACGAGCCGCGTCCGGAATTCCTCGCCGATTTGCAGAGCAGGCTCGCCGCACAGTTCGACGGCGATGAAGCGGCGGCACCGAAGCCGGGCCGGCTGCGTGCCAACCGCCGTCAGGTGATCGTGGGGACTTCCGCGGCCGCCAGTGCCGCGGTGGCCGCGGTGGCCGTCGACCGGGCGTTGGTGGGCCGCAGCGCGTCTGACAAGCAGGACGCCGCGAGCCAGGAGCTGGTCCCGACCGCGGGCAGCTGGCAGAAGGTCGCCGACAGCTCCGACGTGTCGGAGGGGGCGGTGCATCCGTTCGACCTCGGCTCGGTCGTGGGATTCGTGCGCCGGGTCGACGGGAATGTGCAGGGCATCTCGGGCGTCTGCACACATCAGGGCTGCCGGCTCTGGTTCGACGGACCTGACAACCGGCTGCGGTGCCCGTGCCATTCCACGTCCTTCGCCACCGACGGGCACGTGCTGACCCATCAGTTGCCCATAGCGCCGAAACCGTTGCCCACGTTCGAAGTCCGCGAGGTGAGTGGCGTGATCGAGGTGTTCGCGCCGTCCCCGCCGAGCTGGCCGGCCTGAGCGTGTAACCCGCCACCGTATCTGTTGGTGAGGGTGCGCAGGCGCACCCGTACCCGACGACCACGGAGGTCCCCGTCGTGTCGCGACGATCTCTGGTTGCGCTCACCGGCGCAGTCCTGCTCCTGTCCGCATGCACCTCGACCGCACCGCAGCAAAAAGCTGCACCCACACCGGTTTTCAGCTCCGACGTCAGTGGGACACCCGGGATGTCCGGAGCCGGCGCCGGCTCCGGACCCACCATGGGTTCCATGGGGTCGATGACGATGTCCCCGCCCGAACCCGGCCACCAGGCGCCGATGCCGGCGGGCCCGAACGCGGTCAACATCGACAACTTCGCCTTCGCGCCCGGCACCCTGACGGTGCCGGCGGGAACGACGCTGACGTGGACCAACCACGACGAAGACCCACACAACGTCGTCGCCGAAGGTGGTCAGTTCCGCTCTCCGACAATGGGTTCCGGCGCCACCTTCAGTTACGTTTTCGCGGCGCCCGGCACGTACACCTACGTCTGCGGCATCCACCCCTTCATGCACGGGACGGTGATGGTCCGATGACCGAGAACACGGCTTCGGGCGACCCGCAACAGATGAACCGTCGCCAATTGCTCCGGCACACCGCGTGGTTCGGCGCCGCTGTCGGGCTGTCGGTGGTCGGCGGGGAAGTGCTGTCGCACGTCGCGGGCAGCAGCTCGTCCGCGCCGGCGGCACCGCCCACGCTGCGCTTCGCCCAGGTCAGCGACAGCCACATCGGCTTCACCGGCGCCGCCAACACCGACGTCGCCGGCTCGTTCACCCATGCCATCGACACCGTCAACAACCTGGGCTACACGCCGGATTTCGTCATCCACACCGGCGATCTGACGCATCTGGCCACCCCCGAGCAGTTCGATCAGGTCCGGCAGATGATGACCGGACTGCGCACCCCGCACGTGTTCACCGTTCCGGGGGAACATGATTCGGCCGACGACGCCGGCGCCAAATACCGGCAGGCGTTCGGTGCGGGCACCCGCGGCGACGGCTGGTACAGCTTCGACATCGCCGGCGTGCACGTCATCGCACTGGTGAACACGCTGAACCTCAAGAAGCTCGGCCACCTCGGCGTCGACCAGCTCGAGTTCGTGGAGAAGGACGTCGCCGGCCTGTCGAGTGATACGCCGATCGTGGTGTTCAGCCACATCCCCCTGTTCGCGATGTATCCCGACTGGGGCTGGGGGACTGACGACTCCGCCCAAGCCTTGAGCTATCTCAAGCGGTTCGCGTCGGTGACCTGCCTCAATGGACATGTGCACCAGGTGTTTTCGAAGACCGAAGGGAACATCACCTTTCACAGCGGCACGACGACCGCCTATCCGCTGCCGCATCCCGGCGACGGCCCGGCGCCGAAACCGCTGACGCTGCCGGCCGGCAAGCTGCACGACGCGCTCGGTATCCGTGAGGTGAGTTACCAGACCGGTCAGCACACGCTCGCGCTCAAAGAACGGACCCTGCTGTGACTCTTGTCTACCGTCTGGTGCTGGCCGCGGCCATGGTTGTCAGCGGCGGTGTGCACGCGTACCTCTACCTGCACGGTTACGGCCACATCCCGGCGGTCGGCACCGGCTTCCTGGTGCAGGCGGCGGTGTTCTGCAGTGTGGGCGTGTTGATCCTGGCCGGCGGTCCGACGTGGTTCCTCTGGGTCGCCGGGTTGCTCGCGGCCGGCGCGCTGGGAGCGTTCGCGCTGTCCCGCACCGTGGGTCTGGCCGGCTTTGTCGAAAAAGGCTGGGAACCAGCGCCTTACGCACTGGTGAGCGCTGTTGCCGAGATCGTCGCCGTGCTGGCGGTCGCCGCCTGGGTGGCGCAGACGTCGCGGCAGCGATCAACTGCGGGCGAGTGACGACTACAGTCGGCCGGCCGCGAACTGTGCCGCTTGGGCGACCATGCCGTTGGCGATGTAGGAGTTGTGCGCGGCGGTGGGCTGCCCCGGGGGTGCACCGTTGCAGATGGTGTCGCCGCTCGCACACTGATCGATGGTCTTGGGCGCGTACAGCGGGCCGATCGTGATCTGCGGCGCGCCGGCGTCGCCGAGGAACCGGTTCGAGGGCTTCCCGAACAGCGCCACGGCCGCGACGTGACCGGCCACCTCGGGCGGCATCGGGGGTGGGACGAAGGCCGCCGGCACGCCCGGCGGGATGTCGGCGGCTGTGGTGAAGGCGGCCACCGCCGCGCCCTGGGAGAAGCCACCGAGCACCATCTTGGTGGCGGGGCACGTGGCCGCCACCGCCTGAATGTGGTTGGTAGCGTCGCGGATTCCGTCGATGACGGTGAGCGCGAACTGGACGCCATCGTTGAAGTCGGCACTGGCCTGGTAGTTCACCGGATAGACGCTGACCGATTTGGTGCCGCTCTTGGCCCGCACGGCGTCGACGAAGGCCTGGCCGATGCCGCCGACACCCGGCGGTTCGCCGGTGCCGCGGGCGAATATCACCTCGGCGTCCGGGCAGGCGTCCGCGGTGGCCGCCGGAGCCGGCGCGGCCATCAGGGCCAGCACGCCGGACATCAGGGTGAACACGCTCGTGAGCCCGCGGGTGCCGAGCCGGCGGCGCACGTTCGGGGTGTCAGCGCAATCCAAAGAGTGCATGGCGAACCTCTGCGTCGTTTCGTCGTTTCGGGATGCCGATTGCCTGATTGCGATAGTACGCAGCGAGTTGGCGCCGGCTTTTTCATGTGGGATGCGCGCAGGCCGCTGTCGGCGGGGCGGGGGATCGGTGGCGTTCGGGCCGCCGCGAACGGTCGGGCTGTTCGGATTCGTGGAGACGGGCTGGGAGCCGGTACCGTATGCAGTCCTCAGTGCGGTCGCCGAAGCGGTGGCATTACTGGCGGCGGGGGTGTGGGCAGTGCGCGCCACGCGGGGGTGGCAGATCACATTTGTCACGTTCGTCACGCGGGTCCCACGGCTGTGGCATCCGTCGCGCGGAAATCGGCGTAGCTGGCGACTTCCGTCGGGCCGAGCCCGGCGCGTCGCGGACGGCGCGCCGCCGGAACTTGTCGGTGCCTGGTGCTAAACCAGTAGTTGGAGCGCGACACGCCCCCCGGTGTGATGTGCGACACGCCGAGAGAGTGTCTCGGATTCGGCCTTACGACCTGGGAATTTCACGAATGTTGTTCAGAACATCTTGTATCTGTTCGGTTTGTCGCCCACTAGGTGTAGTGTTTGACGGACCGACAGGCCCCCACAATTCGAGGGTCGGCCGGGGCCGGAAAGTCAGTCCGACGGGGATTCTCGGACGTGCTGACCGAACGGCCCGGGGCGACCGGAGATGCGGGAATTTCAGGGGTTGCCGGGCCGCTGATCCAGATGGGGATATCAGCGGAAAGCGCTACCCCGTCAGTTGCCAGCCATGTTCAGTTCAGCTTCCAGGCCTTCGAAGAGGAGTCGTACCGAGATGACCGTCACCGTGTACACCAAGCCGGCATGTGTGCAGTGCAACGCCACCTACAAGGCGCTGGACAAGGCGGGCATCGCTTACGAGAAGGTCGACATCAGCATCGATGACGAAGCTCGCGAGTACGTGCTGGCACTCGGTTACCTGCAGGCCCCGGTCGTCGTGACCGACAGCGAGCACTGGTCGGGCTTCCGTCCCGACCGGATCAAGGCGCTCAGCACCGTGGCGGTCACCGCCTAACAAGCAACCAACCGGGGGAGGAGAAGGAACAGTGAGCAATCTCGTCTACTTCTCCAGCGTGTCGGAGAACACCCACCGCTTCGTCCAGAAATTGGACTGGCCGGCCGACCGTGTCACTCGAATCCCCCTGCACGGCCGTATCGAGGTCGACGAGCCCTACGTGCTGGTGCTCCCGACCTACGGCGGCGGACGTGCCACCCCGGACATCAACGACGGTGGCTACGTACCGAAGCAGGTCATCGCCTTTCTCAACAATGAACACAACAGGTCGTTGATCCGCGGCGTTATTGCCGCGGGCAACAACAACTTTGGTGCTGAATTCGCGTACGCGGGCAATGTGGTCTCTCGTAAGTGTGGTGTTCCGTACCTCTATCGCCTTGAACTCATGGGAACCCCGGACGACGTCATCGCCGTTCGTGAGGGTCTGGAAGATTTCTGGAAGGAACTCTCGTGCCACCAACCGTCACAGCTGCAGAACCGGTAGCCGCCACCACGCACGCACTGCCCGGTGAGAGCGACTACCACGCTCTCAACGCGATGCTCAACCTGTACGACGCGGACGGCAAGATCCAGTTCGACAAGGATGTGCTCGCGGCGCGGGAGTACTTCCTGCAGCACGTGAACCAGAACACGGTGTTCTTCCACAGTCAGGACGAGAAGCTCGATTACCTGATCGAGAAGGAGTACTACGAGCGCGAGGTGCTCGACCAGTACAGCCGCAACTTCGTCAAGCAGTTGCTCGACCGGGCCTTCGCCAAGAAGTTCCGCTTCCCGACGTTCCTGGGTGCGTTCAAGTACTACACCAGCTACACGCTGAAGACCTTCGACGGTAAGCGCTACCTGGAGCGCTTCGAGGACCGCGTCGTCATGGTCGCCCTCACGCTGGCCGCCGGCGATACCGAGCTGGCCGAGAAGCTCGTCGACGAGATCATCGACGGCCGGTTCCAGCCGGCCACCCCGACGTTCCTCAACTCGGGCAAGAAGCAGCGCGGCGAGCCCGTGTCGTGCTTCCTGCTGCGCATCGAGGACAACATGGAGTCCATCGGTCGCTCCATCAACTCGGCGCTGCAGCTGTCCAAGCGCGGCGGCGGAGTTGCGTTGCTGCTCAGCAACATTCGCGAGCACGGCGCGCCGATCAAGAACATCGAGAACCAGTCCTCGGGCGTCATCCCGATCATGAAGCTGCTGGAGGACTCGTTCTCCTACGCCAACCAGCTCGGTGCCCGTCAGGGTGCGGGTGCGGTGTACCTGCACGCGCACCACCCGGACATCTACCGCTTCCTCGACACCAAGCGCGAGAACGCCGACGAGAAGATCCGCATCAAGACGCTCTCGCTGGGCGTCGTCATCCCGGACATCACGTTCGAGCTGGCGAAGAAGAACGAGGACATGTACCTCTTCTCGCCGTACGACGTCGAAAAGGTCTACGGACTCCCGTTCGCCGACGTCAACGTCACCGAGAAGTACTACGAGATGGTCGACAACGGCGCCATCCGCAAGACGAAGATCAAGGCGCGCGAGTTCTTCCAGACGCTCGCCGAGCTGCAGTTCGAGTCGGGCTACCCGTACATCATGTTCGAGGACACGGTGAACCGGGCCAACCCGATCGACGGCAAGATCACGCACTCGAACCTGTGCTCGGAAATCCTGCAGGTGTCGACGCCGTCGCTGTACAACGACGATCTGTCCTACGCCAAGGTCGGCAAGGACATCTCGTGCAACCTGGGCTCGCTGAACATCGCGAAGGCCATGGACTCGCCGGACTTCGCGCAGACCATCGAGGTGGCGATCCGTGCCCTGACCGCGGTGTCGGATCAGACGCACATCTGGTCGGTGCCGTCGATCGAGCAGGGCAACAACGACTCGCACGCCATCGGCCTCGGGCAGATGAACCTGCACGGCTACCTGGCTCGCGAGCAGATTTACTACGGCTCCGAAGAGGGCATCGACTTCACCAACATCTACTTCTACACAGTGCTGTTCCACGCGCTGCGCGCCTCGAATCGCATTGCGATCGAACGCGGTACGAAGTTCGGTGGGTTCGAGAAGTCGAAGTACGCCTCGGGTGAGTTCTTCGACAAGTACACCGACCAGGAGTGGGTGCCGAAGACCGACAAGGTCCGCCAGATTTTCGCCGATGCCGGCATTCACATTCCGACGCAGGACGATTGGCGTTCGCTGAAGGAGTCGGTGCAGGCGCACGGCATCTACAACCAGAACCTGCAGGCCGTCCCGCCGACGGGCTCGATCTCGTACATCAACCACTCGACGAGCTCGATCCACCCGGTCGCGTCGAAGATCGAGATCCGCAAGGAAGGCAAGATCGGTCGCGTCTACTACCCGGCGCCGTACCTGACGAACGACAACCTGGAGTACTACCAGGACGCGTACGAGATCGGCTACGAGAAGATCATCGACACCTACGCCGCGGCCACTCAGCATGTGGACCAAGGACTTTCGCTGACGCTGTTCTTCAAGGACACCGCCACGACGCGTGACGTCAACAAGGCCCAGATCTACGCCTGGCGCAAGGGTATCAAGACGCTGTACTACATCCGGCTGCGCCAGATGGCCCTGGAAGGCACCGAGGTGGAGAACTGCGTCAGCTGCATGTTGTAAGCGTAGCTAACTAAAATGCGGGCCAGGGGAATCCCCTGGCCCGCATTTTTTGCGGCGACCACCTTGCAAACTTGGCGTGTCTGCGGCCCGCGGTCCGCGGAAGGCGCGGCATGCTTCATGTGAGAGGGGAGTGTCGATGACTGCGCACGAATCAAGCCTGGTCGACCGCAGCGGGCACCGGTACCCCGCTGACCAACCCCGCTGGCGTGGTGACGACGGCAGCGCGCTGGTCTTCGAACCGCTGCCGGGTATCGGCCGCGCGCAGATCGACAACGCGGTCAACTCTCAGTGGCGTCACCGCGCGGCGCTGCCAAATCCCTTGGCGCACATCGACCCGGTGACACTCGGTGAGGGTCGGACGCCGTTGATCACCCGAACCTTCGACGGCATCGACGTCGGCCTGAAGGTCGAGTCGATGAACCCCACCGGCAGTTTCAAGGATCGTGGCGTCGCGGTGATGGTGACGGCCTTGCGTCACCAGGGCGTCGAGCGCGCGCTCGAGGATTCCAGCGGTAACGGGGGATCCGCGGTCGCGGCGTACTGTGCGGCGGCGGGAATCGAAGCCCACATCCTCGTGCCGGCCGCTACCTCGCCGAACAAGATCGTGCAGAGTCGGTGGCACGGCGCGCACATCGAATTGGTTTCCGGCACAAGGCAGGAGGTGGCGGACGAGGCCGTCCGCCGAGCCGGAACAACCTTCTATGCGAGCCACAACTGGCACCCGCATTTCCTGCAGGGCATCAAACTGATCGCTTACGAGATTTGGGAAGACCTCGGATTCCGTGCTCCCACGGCGGTTCTCGTTCCTGCCGGTGCCGGCAGCCTGGTCCTCGGGTGTGCCATCGGATTCGGCGAGCTGCACCGGGCCGGCGCGATCGACCGAATGCCACGGGTCCTCGTCAGCCAGCCACGGAATTGCTGTCCGCTCGTTGCGGCCGTCGAGCAGGGCCGGGATGAGGTCGCCGAACACCAGTGGTCGACGACCGTCGCCGAGGGAACAGCCATCGCGAAGCCGGTGCGGGACCGCGAAGTCCTGCACGCGATCCGCGACACCGGCGGGACTGCCGTCGCGGTACCCGAGGACGAGTTGCTGCCCGCGGTGGGGGAGCTCGCCAGGGCCGGGCTGTTCGTCGAACCCACCAGTGCCCAGGTTCTTCCCGCACTGCGTCGGCTCCAGGCGGCTGGCGCGATCGACGCCGCAGACACGGTCGTTGCGGTCCTCACCGGATCGGGACTGAAGGCCGGTCACCTTCTCACGCAAGGGCATAACGCTGACGAGGACGGCCGGTAGCGCCGTACTGCAGGCCCATCGTGATAGTGCCGGCCCGAACCAGATCCGCGAGGTAGCGCCGCGCGGTGGCGGGGGACACGCCCACCAGTTGCGCGATCTCGTCTGCCAGTAGTGGTTCACCCGCCGCACGGAGCGCGTCCACGATCAGGCGCTCGGTCGGCGAGGCGCTGTCGTCTTTCTTGGTGGCCGGGCGCTCGGACCGCAGCACCGAGACCGCCGAGTCCACCTGTTCCTGCGTCAGGTGCGGGCCGTCGAGGATCCGCCGATACGCCGTGTATGCCGCCAGGCGCCGCGCCAACTCGGTGTTCGGAAACGGCTTGATCAGATAGTGGAGGGCGCCCGCGGCGAGCCCGGCCCGGATGCTGGCCGCATCGTCAGCGGCACCGAGGATGAACGCGTCGCAGCGCAGGCTGCGCACCAGATCGATGCCGGAGCCGTCCGGCAGGTAGACGTCGACCAGTGCCAGGTCCACCGGTGCCTGCGCGGCGTCGGCGCCGGCCACGATCGTCCCGGCTTCCGCGATCGTTCGCGCCGAGCCGACCGTGACCAATCCGAGCATCGAATCGACGACCGAGGCGTGCAACGCGGCGACCCGAAAGTCGTCGTCCACCACCAGGATTCGCAGCTCACGCGTCATCGCCCAGAACACCTCCCGGAATCATCGCCAGCACCGTGGTCGGCGCGCCGTCCGTGCCGCCGCGAGCGGCGATGGTGATGTCGCCACCATGCCCGCGTGCCACTTGCCGTGCGATGGCCAGACCCATGCCGCGCCCGCCGGGCACCGTCGGATCGGATCGCGTCGTAACTCCTTCGAGGAAGGGGTCGTCGACGGTGAACCCGGGCCCGGTATCGGTCACCACGATCACCAGATCATGCCCGTCGCGCAGCAGGTCCAGCTCCACCGTCGGGACGCGCGCGTCGGGCGCCGCATTCTCGGCTGCCGCGTCGATCGCGTTGTCGAGCAGATTCCCGACGACGGTGGTCGTATCCACCGGGTGGGCGAGTGCGCCGACAAGCGCCGTCTCTTCGCCCACCCGAAGCACGACGCCGCGTTCGTGCGCACGGGCGGCCTTCGCGCCGACGAACGCCCGTAAATGCGGCTCGTCCAGGCGTTCCAGACCTGGCACCGGGGCCACGCCGGCTCGCCCGGTGATCTCGTCCAGGTACCTCAGCGCCTCGGCCGTCCGATTGTCGCGGAGCAGGCCTGACACCACGTGCAGACGGTTCGCCGACTCATGGCGCTGTGCCCGGAGCGCCGAGCTCATCGCCTGCACCGAGTCCAGCTCGCGGGTGAGCGCCTCGATGTCGGTGCGGTCCACGGCGGTCAGTACGGTGCCCAGGTCGGTGCCGTCGCGGTGCACGCGCCGGGACGACACCAGCACCACACGTTCGTTGACGGCCGCGGCCACCGGCACCGTCGTCGGCTCCGCCGCGACCGCCGACACACGGGGAGTCAGACCCAGCTCGCTGAGCGGCGTCCCCGGTGCGGCGGTGATGCCGAGCAACTCCCGCGCCCGCTCGTTGATCACCCGGGCGACACCGTCCGCGTCGATCGCGACGACTCCCTCGGCGCCCGAATGCAGCACCGCGTCCTGCTCGCGGATCAGCTCAGCCATCTCCTCGGGCTCCAGGCTCAAGGTGAGGCGGCGCCAGCGCCTGGTCAACAGCGCCGAGCCGATCGCCCCCACGGTCAGCGCAATCGCCACCAACGTGATCAGCAGCATCAGGGTGCGGTGGGTGGCCTGGTTGACGGTATCCATCGGCACGCCGACGCTGACCAGGCCGACGACCGTGCCGTCCGGACCGCGGATCGGGGCCTTCGCGCGCACCGAATCACCGAGAGTGCCCTGCTGCACGGTCATTTCGGACTCGCCACCGAGCACGGCGGATGGGTCGGTGCTGAGGGGCCGGTCCAGCTGCGCCGGGTCCGGATGCGCGAGGCGGTATCCGGCGTCGTCGGCGATCACCACGAACAGCACCCCGGTGCGGGCGGTGATCGCTGCGGCCTGCCGCTGCAGCGGGCCGGTGGCCAACTCGGCGGCGGTGGCCGGGTGCCCGGCCCGGCGTGCCGCGGATTGGGCGGCCGCGCCGGCCTGAACCTCCTGATCCGAGGCCACCGTCTCCGCGATGGCCTGGGCGCGGCGCGCGAATTCGGTGCGGGTCTGCGTGTCGGTGCGGTGGATGATGATGCCGAAACCGGCGGCCAGGCTGGCGGTCACGATCACCATCTGCAGGAGCAGGATCTGCGTGCGTAATCGGATCCTCGGCATGAGGGTCGAGGCTAACTGCGTCGACGACGGATCGGCCGCGGATCGGTGCGTCAGAGCGGTATCTGGCCGAGGGCGACGCCCACCACGAGCATCGTCAGCGAGACCACCGCCGCGCGCCACAACACCTTCTTGTGGTGATCGGCGAGCCCCACGCCGGCCAGCGCGACCAGCAGCAGGATCGCCGGGACCAGTGGGCTCTGCATATGGAACGGCTGTCCGGTGATCGAGGCCCGCGCCATCTCGGCCGCGCTGATCCCGTAGTGGCTCGCGGTCTCCGAGAGCACCGGCAGGACGCCGAAGTAGAAGGCGTCGTTGGACATCAGGAACGTGAACGGGATGGACAGCACACCGGTGATCACGCCGAGGTGCGGACCCATCGACTCGGGGATGATGCCGGTGACCCAGGTGGCCACCGCTTCCACCATGCCGGTGCCCTTGAACACTCCGGTCAATACCGCGGCGGCGAACACCATGCCCACCACCGACACGATCGACGACGAATGCCGGGTGATCGCGGCCTGCTGTTCGGCCACTTGCGGGAAGTTCACCATGAGGGCCACGGCGGCGGCGATCATGAAGAGCACCGGGATCGGCAGGATGTCCATGGTGAGCACCGCGAGCAGCGCGACGGTGACAATGGCGTTGAACCACAACAGCTTTGGTCGGGCGAACGCGCCGGAGATCGCGCCCGAGTCGTCGGCGGCGCCCTCGAATGCGTCGCCGCCGCCGAGGCCCGCCGGTTCCGGGCCGGCACCGACACCCGCCAGGACCCGCTCGCGAACCACGATCGAACCGATCCGCTTGCGTTCCAGCACTCCCAGGTGCCACGCGAAGGCCAGCACGATGAACATTCCGGCGATCAGCGACGGGATCATCGGGACGAACACCTCGGACGGAGAGATCTTCAGCGCGGCCGCCGCGCGGGCCGTCGGGCCGCCCCACGGCACGATGTTCATGGTGCCGTTCGCCAACCCGGCGACCACGGTGAGCACCACCGGGCTGACACCCAGCTTCAGATACAGCGGCAGAAGCGCGGAGACCGTGACGATGAACGTCGTCGAACCGTCACCGTCGAGCGAGACCACCGCGGCGAGCACCGCGGTGCCGACCACCAGTCGCGCCGGATCGTGGTCCACCACGCGGATCACGGTGCGGACGACCGGATCGAACAGCCCGACATCGATCATGATCCCGAAGAACACGATCGCGAAGAACAGCATCGCGGCGGTGGGCGCCAGGTCCTTGATGCCGTCGGTGATCATCTTCCCGATCCCGCTGCCCGCTCCCGCCAGCAGGCCGAAGGTCACGGGAACGGCGATCAGCGCCACGATGGGCGTGGCGCGTTTGGTCATGATGACGACCATGAAGGCGGCGACCATGGTCAGGCCGAGGGCAACCAACATCAGCTATCTCCTGAGGGTGTGACTGGAGCAATCTCAGAAGGGTCGCTGTAACCGGCATCACAATGCGAGCTTGTACGTATTAGTCGCGCTTTTGCGCGTTTCGCTCGGTGTTGTGTTGCCGGGTGACTAGCGCAGGGCGTGTCGGATCGCGGCGGCGACGCGGCTCACCGCATCGCGGGCTGCTGGGCTGATCTGGGTCATGGAGATGTACCCGTGCACCAGGCCGCTTTCTCGTAGCAGGCGGGTCGGGACGCCGAAGTCCTTGAGCCGCTGGGCGTATGCGATGCCCTCGTCCCGCAAGGTGTCGAAACCGGCGACGGTGACGAGCGTCGGCGGCACCCCGGAGAGGTCCTCCGCCAGAATCGGTGAGACCCGTGGGTCGGAGCCGTCATCGGCATCGGGGACGTACAGCTCGGACAGCCACGCGATCTGCTTGGCGGTCAGCGCGGGGTTGTCGGCGAACTCCGCACGCGAACGGTAGCTGCCCACGGCATCGACGACCGGATACATCAGCACTTGCATCCGGGGCAGCAATGCGTCGCCCTGGAGTTTGTTCGACAGCACCGCACAGAGATTCGCGCCGGCGCTGTCACCAAGCAGGACGATCCGCGCCGGATCGATGCCCCAGTCGGTGCAGCGGGCGACGGCGAAATGCCATGCGTCCCAGGCATCGTCGACAGCCGCCGGAAACGGCGCCTCCGGAGCGAGCCGATACTCGACCGACAGGACATTGACGCCGGCGCCGGCCGCGATGAGGCGGGCGGGGGAGTCGTAATCCTGGCGACTGCCGAGGACGAAACCGCCGCCGTGCAGGAACAGCACGAGCCCGTTGGAGCGCACCTTCGGGCGATACAGGCTGGCCCGAATACCGCTGGGGAGAACGATATCGGGGTCCACGTCCACCGTCACGTTCTCGGATTTGTCCGCGAAGACCCGGCAGTCGTTCGCCATGATGGCGCGCGCCTCGGCCACGGTGCCGTCACTGAAATCAGGCTCCTCGGCGGCGAAGCGCATCAGCAGTGCGATCTCCGGCGCCATCACGTCGCCGTCGGCGTTGACGGTCGGCGGGACGAGCCGGCGGAGGACGGCCTGCGGAGCCCGGCCCAGAGCCGTGAACAGGCTCCGCTGCATCAGCTCGGCCGCGGTCAGTCGGCGGTCCGGCGTCGTGGGTCCGGCAAGGGTCGCCGTCATGACGCGACTCGTCCGGACGCTGCCCGGTTGATCTCGGCCCGGCGATCCTCGTTTTGCGTGCCGCCGACGGCGAGTTCACGTTCCAGCCGCGAGTTGAAGCGCAGATTGTCGTCGATGATCGATCCCCGGTACATCTTCCGGTCTTCCAGGAACACGTTCCGCATCTGCCAGGGCATTCCGTCGCCCTGGCGCGGTAGCGCACGCTTGGCGCGTTGCATGTACCCGGCGTCCAAGTCGAGGATCGACCGCGTGCCGACGCCCTCTGCCGCATACGGCGCGACGGTGTCGTACCCATGGGTGTCCATGTACCGGAGCAGCTCGATGAGGCTCTTGCCGAGCAGCGAAATCTTCAGTGTCCAGGACGATTTGGTGTAGCCGATCGCCATCATCCAGTTCGGGATACCGGACAGCAGGGCACCGCGGTACACCACCGCGTCGGAAAGCTCGACCGGTCGGCCGTCGACGGTCAGGTCGATGCCGCCGAACAGCCGCAGGTTCAGCCCGGTCGCCGTGACGATGAGGTCGGCCGGCAGGTGCTCACCGGACTCGAGTTCGATGCCGGTCTTGGTGAAGCGGCGGATCCGGTCGGTCACCACCGACGCGCTGCCGTCGCGGATCGAGGCGAAGAAGTCGCCGTCGGGCGCGAGGCACAGGCGCTGGTCCCACGGGTCATACGGCGGGTTGAAGTGCCGGTCCACGTCGAATCCCGCCGGCAGTTGCTTCTTGTTCAGGTGGCGGATGACGCGCCGTGCGGTCTTCGGGAACGTGGTCATCAGTTCGACGACCACCCAGTCGAGCAACACGTTCTTCCATCGGGTCGCGAGGTAGCCGCGCCGCTCGCCGAGGAGCCGGGTGAGCTTGAGGCTCAGCGTGTCGACTCGTGGCAGCGACATGATGTACGTCGGCGTGCGCTGCAGCATGGTGGCGTGGTCGGCAGCGCCCTCGCCCTTGAGGAGCGACGGGATGAGCGTGATTGCGGTTGCGCCGCTGCCGATTACGACGACCTTCTTGCCGGAGTGGTCGTAGTCCTCGGGCCAGAACTGTGGGTGGATGATGTCGCCCTCGAAGTCGTCGCGACCCTCGAACTCCGGGGTGTACCCCTCGTCGTACCGGTAGTAGCCCGTGCCGGCGTAGACCCACCCCGCCTTGATCACCTCGTTGTGCACCGCACCGGTGGCATCGGTCACCTCGACAGTCAGGACCCATTCCGCGTCGTCGCTCGACCATGCGGCGGCCACGACGTGGTGGCGGTACCTGATGATCTTGTCGAGGCCGTACTCCTCGACGGTCTCCTTGAGGTAGTCCAGGATCAGCGGTGCGTCCGCGATCGCCTTCTCATCGCGCCAGCTCTTGAACTCGTATGCGAAGGTGTGCAGGTCCGAGTCGGACCGAATGCCGGGGTACCGGAACAGATCCCACGTCCCGCCGATGGCGGCGCGCCCCTCGAGCAGTGCGATCTTCTTCGCCGGGAACTCTTTGGTTAGATACGCCGCCGCGCCGATTCCCGAGATGCCGCCGCCGATGATGACGACGTCGTAGTACTCCGGGTTGGGTACTGGGATGCTCATCTGTCGTTTCCTTCCTGCGCCGGCACTGGCGCCTTGCGATGTGCCTCAGACTGCCGGGGCCGACGTGGTGCGCACCACACCGAAATGCAACAACCTGTATCCGGTAGCGGTGTGATTCGCACCGCGCAGAATTAGGTGTGTCCTCGGCTGAACCGACTGCGGTGCCGGCATCGGCCAACCGACCCCGGGTTGGTGGGACGGGCCGTACCATCGCATGCGCGTCCGGACAGATAGAGGTGCACCGCCATGACCACGTACCGCAGGATCGCTGCACTCGGCAGCTCCTATGCCGCCGGCCCAGGCATCCAACCGGTCGTCAACCGCGCTGCGATGCGTTCGGGCAACAACTACGCGCACGTATTGGCGCGTGCCCTCGGCGCCGAACTCACCGATCTGACGGTTTCGGGCGCGACGACGTCAACCGTCCTGGATACGCCGCAGCGCGTCGGACTCGTGAAGTTCGCGCCGCAGATTCTCTCGCTGCCCGTTGACGCCGACCTGGTACTGATAACGGCCGCCGGCAACGATCTGGAGTACCTGGGTTCTGCGGTCAAGCTGGGCGTCCATTTCACGCTGAATCGCTACACGCGCGGACTCCTGCAGCGGTGGATTCCCGCCGACGTTCCCACGGCGACCGTGGAGCAGCAGAACAAGGCCGCCGCGGGACTGGCCCGCATCGTGACCGAAACACGTTCGCGCGCACCGGAAGCACGTGTCATTCTCGTCGACTATCTCCCGATGGTCGGTGACATGACCGTGCCTTTCATGGATGTTCCGTTCGACAAAGCTGTCGTCGACGCTCTCGCGGCAATTCACGATCAGCTGTCGCGCGTATTCACCGACGTCGCAGAACAAACCGGAACCGATCTCGCGCAGGCATCCCGGTTCGGCCGCGGGCACGAGCTCGGTAGCCCTTCCCCGTGGATCCAGCCCCTGCAGCCTGTTCATCGCATCGCGAGTTCGTTTCACCCGACCGCAGACGGGATGAAAGCCGTTGCCACCGAACTACTGCGCATAATTGGTGAGCCTTCGAGATGACGCCGCGAGGCCGCCCCAAGGCCGATTGGCATCGGCGCCCCTCGGGGGGTGAGTAGGGCCGACGGTGCTTGGCCCGTCTGCTCGTACCCGAGGGGCGCCCGACGGTTATGCCGAGACTTCTGCGGGGCGGCCCAGTCGTTGGGCGATCTGCTCGGCGGTGTGCAGACCGGTCAGGATGGCGCCGTTCATGGTCCCGGCCCACTCGCCCGCGGTTTCCGTGCCCGCCCAGTGGATGCGCCCGTGCGGCGTGGTGAGGGCCTCGCCGTAGTTCACCGATGCAAAAGGCGGCGCGGCCGGATGCGGGCCACCCGGGGCGAAAGGTTCTGTGCCCCAACAGTGATCGATGTAGTCGATGGGGCTGCCGGCCTGCTCGCCGTACAGTTCGACCAACTGGTCGAGCACCAGTTTCCGCCGAACGTCCGGACCGAAGCCGTCGTACACCCGAGCGGTGCAGAAGACCATCAGGATGCCCGGCCCGCCATCGCCGGGGGACACGTCGAAGGTGATGAACACCGGCGCGGTATCGGTCAATGCCTCACCCGAAAGCCCCTCGGACCGCCAGAAGGGCTTGTCGTAGGCGACGAATGCCTTGCTCAGGGCACCCATCGGGAAGCTCGTCGTGAGCCCCTCGGTCTTGGCGGGCAGGGCGGGGTGGTACTCGATGTACGCCCGATGCTCAGGGGCCGCGGTGACGATGGCGTACTTGGCGCTGATCTCTCCCGAGTCGGTAAAGACCGTGACGCCGTTGTCGTCTTGGGAGATCTCGCGGACCTGGGTGTTCAGCACAATTCGGTCGCCGATCTGCGCCGCGAGCCGCTTGGCGATCTCCTGCGTGGTTTCGGTGACGCGGAACTCCTGCTGTCCGCCTTCGACGGCGAGCATGTGATCGAGCCCGCCCACGGCCTGGATGTAGCGCAACACATGCAGCAGTGACACGTCGAGCGGGCTGCAGCCCCACTGCACCCTGGTGACGATGAACATCAGGGCACGTGTGCTGGTCGCGGCCTGCTGCCGGTCCAACCATTCGCCGAACGAGATCGCGTCGAGCTGACCGGCGTCGGGGGATTTCCAGGCGGCGTTGACGTCGATGGTGTCCAGCAATGTGGTCAGCTCCATCAGGATGCGGCCCAGGTCCTCGGCGTCCACCGGTCCGGTCGTCGGCAGGGTGCCGGTGTAGGTCTGGCGTTCCCCGGCCATCCAGAGAACGTTGAGCCCTTCATCGAACTGAGGGGTCAGCGAACATCCCAAGCGCTCCATCAGGTCACGGATTGCGTTGTGGCGCTGGGCAACCCAGGTTGCACCCAGGTCGACCTTGACACCGGCCACTTCCCCTGAGTACGAACGGCCACCGACCCGGTCACGGCCTTCTACGACGAGAACTGATACACCCTGACTGGAGAGCCGATCCGCGGCGCTCAGGCCGGCGAAGCCCGCACCGACAATCACGACGTCGACCGATGCGACTTCGGCGTCGCCCTCAGGTGATTTCGACAAGGTCTGCTCTTTCACGGTTTCCTCCATCGCACTCGCGGTTGAATGACGCGAGATGCAGCGGGCGGCAGTGTCGGTCAGCACCTGCGCAATGATGAACTGCCGCCCGCAGCGGATCACCCTGGCAATCTCCGCATCTCGCTACTGACAGGTTCAGTGTCGCCAGCGATGATTCGACGTGGCCACGACAACGGCCACCGACTTCCGTCGTGCAGGGGTGCACCGTGCACCCCTGATCATCGGCGAGAGGGCGATGTGACGGCTCTGTTGGGGTCGGTCGGTGGAGGTGGTGAGGTGAAGGGCGGAGCCTCCGGCGGTAACAGGCCTTTCTCTGTGGGTTGGACGGGGGAGGTGCTCGTGGGCGCCGTCGAGCTGGGCGCCCGTTGGTCTTCGTTGCCGCAGTCCGCGGTAAACAAGCCGATGACGAGAAGAACTGCCGCGGTCCGGATCGAGACCGAGTTGAGTACGGTGGCCATCGTTATTGCGCAGACTGCTGAGTGGGCGCGGGCTGGGCGGGCGGCTCAAGTTGCGGGTAGCTCGGCGGGGCCGCATTTGTCGCCTCGCCGGTGGGCACCCCCGTCTTCGGTGGTGTCCCGGTGGGACTTTCCAACAGGGGCTGCGGCCACGGCCCCGCATTGGAGACCATGCCCGGTAGCGTGCCGGTGTCGGACTGTAGGAGGGCCGAGGTGCTGTCGGGTGGCACGATGCCACCCTGCACTCCGTAGCGCATGTTGGTGTAGTTCAGGATGAACGACTGATTGGGCGCTGACGGACCGGGCTTGCTATTAGGCAGACTCACGCTGGTCTGCGTGGGATCCGCGGTGGGCCCGCTGGTTCGCACCCCGCGGGTGTCGGTCATGTGCGGGGGATAGGTGTATGCGCCCGTGCCGAATTCGTAGGTATATGCCCCGGGATAGGGGGCGGTAGGCGTTCCCGGGAGAAACGGCAGAATCGGGTCCGCGCTCGCGACAGCGCTGCAGACTGAACCCATCGTGAAAATCATCGCACTGCCCGCGACGAATCGACCGACTCGGAGTTGTGACACAGAGCTCTCCTTTCTCGTGGGACGTCAGATCTTGATCGGGTCGCCGTAGATGGCGTACGAGAAGTGGCTGGCCGCAGTCGAAATGCGCAAGTATGCGTATGAGCGGATGTTGACGTCGCCGCCACAGGCATCGGCTTTGATGTGCAGATTGTCAACGCCCAGAGACGCGGTGTTGCCCGGGCTCAGCGCCATGTTGGTCATCGGCAGATCGACGATGACGCCAGGCTGGACAATGGTTTCCAGGAAGCCCGCAGCGCCGATGGTGCCGCCGACGCCGGACGGTACGCCCGCTGAACCGGCAACGCCGCCGGTGCCGCCCATGACCAAACCTGCCGAAACGTCCGATTGGCAACCCAATTGATAGCCGAGGATGAAGAGGCTGTCCTGGATCGGATTTCCACCACCGGTCGCCGTTGCGGTCGCGGTGGCAGTGACAAATGCTTCACGCGAGTTGGCCGCCGCCGCGAGATTGGGAACAGAGTTCACGACCTCGTTCTTGATCTGCAGATTCAGATGCCAGCCGTCCGGGGACACCTTGTCGTAGACCTGCGGAGCCATGTCGACCGGCGCGGCATGTACTGCCGGTGCCATGCACAGGCTCGCCACCGACGCAGCCACTGCCGCAGCGGCAAGGACGGGAGAGGGTGCAACCTTCAATCTCATTGTTTTCCTTTCATTTTGGTGTGTCGTCTTCATCCGAGGCTGTGCCGGAGGTCTTTTCGATAACTCGAGGTTGTGCCCGCGTCCGCGGCGACGTTGTGGGCATACAGCGCGCGGTAGGCGCGAAGGTAGATGACCCCCTGGGCGCCCCACGTCGCCAGCGCAGCGGTGTAGAAGAACGTGCGGTTGTGGTCGTCGAAGGGGAGCGGGCAGAAGTCATAGGTGATCGCGATGGCCGTCGCGGCAGCAGTGACCAAACCTGTTGCGACTGCGATCTTTCGGGCGCCGGCGTCCCAGACCTTCTTGGCGAAGTAAGCCAGGAATGCTGTCGTCAGCAGATTGGCCACCAGGTAGAACGTTGCCGGTCCGACGTGGAGTGTCTCGTCGTGGAACTTCTTCAGGAACATCGCGGCGACGGCGGCCAGTCCGAAGACGCCGACCTCGACAGCGACTGTCGGCTTGTACCGATGGGTGACCGCCATCAGGCCCATGACGAGGATCAGCGTGAAACCGACCGACCGGGAGAACGCGTCGAGGAAGAAGGAGACGTCGAAGGCGATCCCGCCCTCCGCGGCGCCGAGCAGCGACCCGACGAGGAAGTTGGTGGCAGAAATTCCAACGATCAAGGATTCCAGGCCGAGAAGGTAGTTGCCGTAGTCGCGGATGAACTTCCATCCGATGTAGTAGCCGACGGCCGCCAGCCATACCGCGGCTGCCAGGAACACAAGGTCCGTCATGGTGGTGATTCCTCTCGAAGTGCGGTTGATGGCGGGACGCCGCCAAGTGGCGGGAGGGGTTTCCCGCCGTTGCTCGTCAGGTGGTGCACTACTGTCGCGGTCTGGTGAGCTGGGTCACAACGACGGTGCTCACCTCTTTTGGGGCGGGAGCGGTGCATGGTGCACATATCTGAATTCCCGCTGTGTGGCCCACTCTGGTTAGTGGCCGCCCAAGAGCTCAGGGGGCAGTTTCGTGGCGCTGTAGTCGGTCGAACCAGCGAAGTGCCGGCATCGCGATGAGGGTCGCCGCGGCCAGAGTGAGGAAAGCGGTCGCGGGATGCGTGACGAGCAATCCGACGGCGGTGGCGATGACGACGCCGCCCAGATTGCCGGCCATCCAGATGAGTCCCGCCGCGGTGCTCTCGGCATCGGGAGCGTGGCGCTCACTCAAGGCGAGCACGATGGGCAGCGCCGGCAGTAGCACGAAGCCCACCCCGATCAGGGTGAGGAAGGCCATCGTCGTACTGGGTGCCAGCGCCAGGTGTAGGCACGCCACCGCGGTGAAACCGATTCCGACGCCCATGATCTGGACTTCCCGGCGGTGCCGGTCGGCCCACACCGGTACGACGGCGCAGCCGATGACCCCGGCAATCATGGTGACGGCCAAAACGAGGCCGGCGGTCGATTCTGAGACACCCGAGGGCTCGAGCAGTGGCTGTACGAAGGTGGCGAGTGCGATGAACGTGCCCATCGGGATGGCGACGACCGCGCACAAGCGCCGCAGATAGCGGTTGCCGAATGCGGTGCGGAAGGCCCGAAGTCCTCCAGTCGTGCGAATGGACTCTGGACCGCCCAGTGGCTGTGCGAAGCGAAGCGCCGCCAGGAGACACAGCCCGGCGTCCAGGGCGAGCAGTGCAGTGATGACGGTCAAGGTGTGGATGTGGTTTTCGCCCGGGAGGCACGCGCCGAGCAGATATCCCACGACCATCCCACCGAACGTGGCGGAGGACGCGGCGGCGATGCCGGTGGCGCGGTCCTTTACGGCGAGGTAGCTGACGGCGAGGCCGGGGATCGCGTTGAGGACGAAGGGCTGACCCACCGCTGCGACCATTTGTCCGATCAGCGTCCAGGTGAAGTCACCGGCGACCAGCCGCAGGAACGCGCCGGCCGCGGTGAGTACCGCGCCTGCGATGAGGGCCGGGCGGAAGAACCGATCGAGTGCCAGGCCTGCGGGTATGGCGAGCAGCACGTAGATCAGCGGGAAAACCTGTGACAGCCAACCGATTGCGGCGATTGACACGCCGAAATGCCGGGCCGCGTCGCCGGTCACGGGCGCGTAGTTCACCACGAGTGCCTGCGTGGCGGCGGCCAGGAGCCCGTACGCGGCGAAGACCGACCACCGGCTCTTCACGTGCGCCTCGACGCGGGAGCTTTCGCGCGTGTCCTGGATGCCGTTGCGGCTCACCCGTTCTTCCGGGACACCCGTGGGCCATGCGGCATGAGCATGAAACATATTGCGCTGTTTGGTATTACGTCGAATCAAGACCCACGCGACGGCACCTGCGGCAGCGGCACGCGTGGCCGCCAACTCGGGCAGACTCATCTGCTGTCCTTTTGTTGATCAAATCCGGATTGCGCCCGACTACGTCGGCGGACTACGGGAGGTGTGACCGAACGAATATTCGTTCGTATGAGTGACGTAGGTTACTGCCGCGCGAAAGTCGTGTCAACGGTTGGTTGGTTTCGTCGTCCGCGGCTCTCCGAATCATTCACGAATAGCATTCGCGCCCTTGAGATTTAGGCGTGCAGTGATGATTCGCCACGCAGAGATGGCTGGCTGGCGGCCCGATGCTCGGACGGCGCAGTGGATGGGGACCGCCCCGGGTAGCAGACCGGGTGGCGAGACGGTGACCCGCCGCTGTTAGGAGTGGTTCGGTCCGAGCCCGACGAGCATGGCGCGTACCAGCTGCCAATGCAGGTCGGCCAGTTCTTCGGGGTCGCGCGCACCGTCTGCCGGGAACCAGTTCGCGACACGATCGCACATCGCGATGATCGCCATGGAGGCGACGGTGACCTTGGTTTCCGACACGTCGGGCGCGAAGGCTGTCACGCGATCGCGCACCAGATTCAGGTGGGCGCTCTGCAGGGCCAGCAATCTGTCGTAGTCGCCGGTCGACAAGAACTGGCCGGCGGAGGCGGTGTAGAGAACGAGATCCGCCACGCGGGCGATGTGCATGTTGTGCATTTGGTAAAGCACGTGCTGTCGTACCGTCTCGCGCAGGTCTGCTTCGGGATCGACACCGTCGACATGCGTTGAGTTTTCCAGGAAGTCGGCCAGCACCCGGGAGACCGCCTCGGTGAGGATTGCCTCCTTCGACGGAAAGTGGCTGTAGAGTCCGGGTGCTTTGATGCCGGCGACGGCCGCGACTTCCCGGACTGTGAACGCACCGAATCCGTGATCGGCGACGTTGGTGATGGCCGCTGCCAGGATGCGTTCGCGCATGACATCCAGATCGAAGACCCGGCCGAGGTTGGCAATGTCGGCTGAGCGGTCGAGTTCCGAAGCGCTCGAGGCGGGCCGAGCCGAGGTTCCTCGTGCGGCGGTCATCTTTCCTCCTGTTGGCAGCTGAGTCCAAGGTTACGGCGCTCGAGTGCGTACCCGGCTCAACGGTGTGCCCGGTGTCGCCGGTCTGTGTGCCGAGCGGATCTTCGCCTGCAGCTGCGGTTGTCGGGGTGTCGTGGCCGGGCTGTCGGCAATTGACTCTGCGTCACCTATTGACGGAAGCCACGGCCAACGCTAGCTTAACGAATGTTCGTTCGTGCAGGTACTGATGGTGAACCTGCGATATTGGAAGAGGTTCGACATGGTGTCAGTGGGTATTGCCGGACTGGGGCAGATGGGGAGCGCCGCGCTGCGGATCCTTCTCGAGCAACTCCCGGATGCGCAGTTCCTGGCGATGGATCGGGCGCCCGAAGCTGTCCAGCGTGCCGAGTCGCTGGATCCGGCGCGCGTCCGGGGGCGCGTCGTCGACGTCACCGCGGAGTCGGTGGACCTCAAAGGTGTCGACGTGGTGCTCAACCTTTCCGGACCGTTCTTCGCCGGATCCGACGGCCTCGCCCAGGCCGCGCTGCGGTCAGGCACGACCTATATCGATATCGGTGACGACCTCGAGGCGACCGAAACCGTCCTGGCCCTGGACGCCGAGGCCCAGCGCGCCGGCGTCGCGCTCATCAGCGGTGCCGGCTGGTCGCCCGGGGTGTCCAACTGGTGCGCTGCCCGCCTGCTCGACGAATTTCCCGACAGCGACGGCGTCCAGGTGGTGTGGGCAACACACGAGCGCGACCCCGGCGGACTGGCTCCGCTGCGCCACATGCTCCACATGGCGGTGACGCCGTGCCCGGTGTGGCGGGACGGACAGTGGGTGCAGTCGCCCGGCTTTGTTCCGGAAACCGCGGGTACCTTCACCTTTCCCGAGCCACTCGGTGTCATCGATGCCTTCGACACGGCGCACCCGGAACCGCGAACCCTCAGCAGATTCTTCCCGCAGTTGCGCAACGCGAGTTGTAAGGGATCGCTGCGGCCCGACTGGGCCAACGCGGCGTTTTCGACGTTGGGTCGCATCGGATTCGGTCACAATGACGTCCTGGTGGACATCGCCGGTCACGATGTCGAGCCGGCCGAGTTCCTCTGGAAGCTGATGTGGGCCCGCCACCAGGCCGCTTCCGCGCCGAAGGCCGGTAAAGCGTTGACGGCGTTGCTGATTCAAGTTCTCGACGGCGCTCGGGTCCAGGGGGCGCTCGCACTCGTCGACGACGCGCCGATGTCCCGTGGTACCGGCCTCGGCGCCGCTGTTGCCGCACTCGCCGCGCTGCGCGAATGCCCGCCGCCGGGGGCGTGGGGACCGGAGGTCCTCCCGTGGCAGTTCGCGCTCAGAGAGTTCGAGCGCATCGGACGATCGCTGGGCGGGTTCGGGCCGGGTATCCAGACTCTGACCGAAGTACGCCGATGATCCGCTCACCGCAGACCGGACACACCAGCCTGTCGGGCGCCGTTGCGCACTGGGCCGACACGCGGCCGAATGCCATCGCACTACGTTGCGGGGAAACGACTCTGACGTGGTCGGAACTCGATGACGCGATGACGCGCTTCGGCGTCCTACTCCTCGATCGCGGTGTGCGCATGGGTGATCGCGTTGTGCTGCTCGGCGAAAACTGCCTGGAATGGGTTGTCGCGTTTCTCGGATGTCAGCGCGCGCACGTGATCGTCGTCCCGATGAATACCCGTCTCGCGCAGAGTCAGGTCGTCGCGCAGATCGCGAAGGTCGATGCCAAGTTGGTGCTTCACGATGCCGGCCTCGGGGGAACCGATCTCGCCACCCGGACCGGTGCACAGTACCTGGAGCTGTCGGAGCTTCTGCGCGAGACAAGCCGCAGCAGTCTCGAATCGGTTGCCGCAAGCGACCATTCAGATGGGGGCGAGATCCCCGCCCTCATCAGCTTCACCTCAGGTACCACCGGGATTCCCAAGGGTGCGGTCATCAGCAGCGCCGCGATGGCCGAGCTGGCATACGCGTTCTCGGATTACTTCGAAACGGGACCGGACGACAGCACCTTGATCGTCGTACCCATCTTTCACAACACGGGCTTCGCGGATCAATTGGCGCACATGGTCGCATCCGGAGGGACGATCAGTCTCCTGCGGCGCTATCGGACCGGCGACGCGGCAACAGAACTGATGGCGCACCCGGTCACGTTCCTCGCAGCGGTGCCGAGCATGCTGAGAATGCTGATGCTGCACGACGAGGCCGACGCGATCTTCAGCGGCGTCCGCGCAATCATGTACGGCGGCAGCGCCATGCCCGAGGCCTGGGTGCAGGAGCTGCAGCAGCGGTGGCCGCATCTCAAGCTGGTGCACGCGTACGGGCTGAGCGAGTTCACGTCGGTGTGCACGTTCCTGCCCAGCGATCTGGCGGCGACGAAAGCCGAGTCCGTGGGACTGCCGTTGCCCGGCGTCCAATTACGCATCGTCGACGAGTCGGGCGATGACGTGGCGCCCGGCGGGTTGGGCGAAGTGTGGCTGAGTGGGCCGACGCGCATGCTCGGTTACTGGGACGAGCCGCGGCTGACGGCGGAGAAGATGACCGGGCAGTGGCTGCGCACTGGCGATGTCGGCCGGATCGACGGCGACGGCCTGCTGTGGCTGCACGGCCGGGCAGACGACGTCATCAACCGCGGCGGCGAGAAGATCATGCCGACATTCGTCGAGTCCCACATCGCTCGCCACGAAACCGTCGCGGCCGCATGCGCTTTCGGGTACGCCGACGACATTCTCCAGCAGCGTGTCGCGGTCGCCATCGAGACGCGCGCCGGCGCGGCGTTCGATGAGCAGGAACTCGTCGGGTTTCTGCGCACTTGCCTGCCCGACTATGCGATTCCCGACCGTTGGGTCGTGTACGACGCGCTTCCCCTCAACGCCTCCGGCAAGTTCGATCGCAAGGCCCTGCGTGCGGACTTCGAAGCAGCACTTCAACCGAAATCAATTGAGCACGAACAGGAGTCAGCGAAATGAACATGTCGTTGTATGTCGTGACCGACCCGGCGACCGGCGAACTGGTCCGGGAGTACCCCACGGCGACAGATGCGGCGGTGGCTGCCGCGCTCGGAGCGGCTGAGAACGCTTATCAGGGTTGGTCGAGGAAGGCATCCGTCAGTGAGCGCGCTGACCTACTGAGAAAAGTTGCCGCACTGCACAACTCGCGCAGCGGCGAACTTGCCGAAATCATCCGCCGCGAGATGGGCAAGTCCCTCGACCAGGCCATCGGTGAAGTCGAATTCAGCGCAGCCATCTACGAGTACTACGCGGACAACGCCGCCACATTCCTCGCGGACGAGCCGATCGAGCTCATCGAGGGAGAGGGAACGGCGTTCGTCCGCCGCCAGCCGATCGGCGTGTTGTTGGGCATCATGCCGTGGAACTACCCGTACTACCAGGTCGCCCGATTCGCCGCGCCGAATCTCGCTCTGGGCAACACGATCGTGCTCAAACACGCGCCGCAGTGCCCGGAATCAGCCGCCGCATTGCAGCAGATCTTCGTCGACGCCGGCTTTCCCGAAGGCTGCTACGTCAACACCTATGCGACCAATGAACAGGTCGCCGGCGCCATCGCCGACCCCAGGGTGCGAGGTGTCTCCTTCACCGGTTCTGAACGGGCCGGCGCAGCAGTCGCGGAAGTAGCGGGTCGGAACCTGAAGAAGGTGGTGCTCGAGTTGGGTGGCTCGGACCCGTTCATCGTGCTGTC
This sequence comes from Mycobacterium sp. SMC-18, assembly GCF_045310895.1. Lineage (NCBI taxonomy): Bacteria > Bacillati > Actinomycetota > Actinomycetes > Mycobacteriales > Mycobacteriaceae > Mycobacterium > Mycobacterium sp. SMC-18. The sequence goes on along the minus strand of NZ_JBJIAL010000009.1, from coordinate 150,372 downwards.
ATCGGATGACCTCGATGCCACCGTGCGGGCCGCGGTAGCCGCCCGATTCGAAAATGCGGGTCAGGCGTGTAACGCCGCAAAGCGGTTCATCGTTGCCGACGATCTGTACGAACCGTTCGTGGATGCGTTCACGGAACAGGTTCTGGCCCAGGCCGGCTCGCTTGCTCCGCTGTCCTCGGTTGCCGCCGCCGAGCGACTGGAAGAACAGGTCCGGCGCGCTGTCGCAGACGGCGCGACGCTGGTTCGCGATGGCGAGCGAGAGGGGGCGTACTTCCCGCCCGCCGTGCTGACCGACGTAGCGCCGACGTCGCCGTCGTCCACCGAGGAACTGTTCGGTCCGGTGGCCACCATCTATCGAGCCGGGTCCGAAGCCGAGGCTGTCGAGCTGGCGAACAACACGCCCTACGGACTGGGCTCATACGTCTTCACCACGGACCCCGGGCAGGCGATACGCGTCGCCGACCAGATCGAGGCAGGCATGGTGTTCGTCAACGGCGTCGGTCTCGACAGCATGGAACTGCCCTTCGGCGGCGTCAAGCGATCCGGCTTCGGGCGCGAACTCGGCCGGGCGGGGATCGAAGAGTTCGCCAACAAGAAGCTCATCCGCACTCTTCGCGGCTAGCCGCCGACCGTCGCCGCCGCATCTGATCCACCACATCCACCCTCAAGAGGACATCTGCCATGACCATCGAATTCGACGCCGCCGTCTTCAGGACGCCGAACGCGCCGCTGACCATCGAAACCGTTTCGCTCCCATCGACCCCGCCGCCCGGCGACGTACTCGTGCGGCTCAAGGCAAGTGGATTGTGTCACAGCGATTTTCACGTTCTTGCCGGTGAGTGGGACGTCCCCACGCCAATGATCCTCGGTCACGAAGGCGCGGGCGTCATCGAGAGTGTGGGTGAAGGGGTGACGACCCTGAAGAAGGGCGATCACGTCGTCCTGTCCTGGACGCCCTCATGTCGCCGGTGCCGCTACTGCATCAGTGGCAGGCCCGTCCTGTGCGACATGGTCGCTCAACATTCGGCCAACCACCTCTCGTTCGACGGCCGGTCGCGGATCACCGCGGCAGATGGTGCGGACGTCCTCAGCTTCGCCGGCCTCGGCACCTTCGGTCAGTACGTCATGGTGCCTGAATCGGGCGCGATCGCGATCCGCGATGACGCCCCCTTCGAACAGTCGGCGCTGATCGGCTGCGCCGTGACCACCGGTGTCGGCGCAGCGGTCAACACCGCCAAGGTGCGCCCGAGCGACACCGTGCTGGTCATTGGATGCGGCGGCGTCGGACTCAACGCGATTCAGGGTGCCCGCCTGGTCGGTGCCCGCCAGCTCATCGCCGCCGACATCTCCGACGAAAAGCTCAAGCAGGCACGGGTTTTCGGAGCTACCGACATTATCAACAGCGCCCAAGAGAATCTGGCGGACCGGATCGCGGAGCTCACCGATGGGCGTGGCGTCGAGGTGGCCATCGAGGCCATCGGTCTGCCGCAGACCATCGAAGCCGCCTATGCGGTCCTGGCTCGAGGTGGCACCGCCGTCGTCGCGGGGCAGGTGGCCGACGGCATGAAGGTCACGATCGACCCCTTCGTCATGTCCGATCAAGAGCTTTCCCTCATCGGCTCGAACTACGGCTCGAGCAAGCCCGCCACCGACTTCCCGCTGCTCGTCGAGCACTACATGCGGGGCCGCATCGATCTCGACTCGCTCGTGACCCGGGTCATCGACCTGGCAGAGATCAATGACGCGTTCGACGAGATGAAGCGCGGCGTCGGCATCCGCTCGGTGATCAGGTTCTGACGATGGACACGACAGCAAATGGGAGCACCGCTCCGGCTACCAGCGAGAACGCCGCTGAGCCCGGGACTACGCCCCGTCTGAGCGGCAAGCTCGGCGTCGGCTCGATCTCCCTCATGATCATCGCCGGGGCCGCCCCGCTCTGCGTGGTCGGCGGGCCGATGGTGCTGGGCCTGGCCTTGGGCAACGGCGCAGGCCTGCCCATCGGCTACGTGGCGACCCTCGTCGTCCTGCTGCTCTTCGTCACCGGTTTCACGACGATGACGCCGTTCGTCCGCTCGGCGGGGGCGTTCTACTCCTACGTGCATGCGGGTCTGGGCCGAGCTGCCGGGATCGGCACCGGCTATCTGGCCATGCTGTCGTATACGTGCATCTTCATCGGGCTCTTCATTCTGTTCGGGACCGGTGTGGACGCGCTGGTGAAGTCCTACGGCGGACCCGCGTCGCCATGGTGGCTGTGGGCCGGCGTGGGACTGGCGCTGACGTTGTTCCTGGGCTACCGGGACGTCGAGCTGTCCGGCAAGGTCCTGGGTGTCCTCCTGGTCGCCGAGGTGAGCATCGTTCTCGCACTGGACCTTTGGATCGTCGCGCGCGGCGGTGGACCGGAAGGTCTGTCCGGTGGGATGTTCTCGCTGAAGACGATATTCAGCGGCGCACCCGGGGTGGGCCTCATCTTCGCCGTACTCAGCTTCATCGGCATCGAGGCAGCTGCGGTGTTCCGGGACGAAGCGCGTGATCCTGCCCGGACGGTGCGCCGGGCGACGATCATCTCGGTGATCGTCGTGGGACTCTTCTACACCTTCACCTCGTGGGCGGTGATCAGCGGCGTCGGCGACAGTCGAGTCGTCCCTGCCGCGACAGCCGACCCCGAGGGCCTGTTCTCCGCAGTGGCGCTTCAGTACCTCGGGCGCATCGGTGCCGACCTCACCGTGGCGATGTTCGTCACCAGCACCTTCGCGGCCGCCTTGACGTGGCACAACATCCTCGCCCGCTACACGTTCTCGCTGGCGTCCCGGGGCCTGTTGCCGACCACCCTGTCGGCGAGCCACCCGACGCACGGCTCGCCGCACCGGGGAGCGGTGGCCGTCGCGATCGCCACCGGCGCTGTGCTGGCCGGCGGCACCATGATCGGGCTCGACCCGATGAGCGAAATCTACACGTGGACATCGGGTCTGGGGTCCATCGGATACGTCGTGCTGCTCATCCTCACCTGCGCGGCCGTGCTGGCGTTCTTCCGTCGCGAACCGCACGGGGCGCCGCTGACGCGGACACTGATCGCGCCACTGCTCGGCATGGCGGGGCTGCTGGCCATCCTGGCGATCATGCTGCTCAACCTCGATCTGCTCGCAGGAAACAGTCGCGTGGTCTCCGCCGTCATCGTCGTTTCCCTGATCGCCGCCTTCGCACTCGGACCCGTTGTCGGAATACTCCTGCCGTCCTCGGGCCGGCAGGAATAGCGAAACCACCGAACAACGAATCCCTCTGAAAGACAACGAATAATGGCACAACGAATCGTGATGGTGGGTCTCGGCGCCACCGGCCGCGCCATGGCGCAATCCCTGCTGCGACGCACCGACGTCCAGATCGTCGGTGCGGCCGACCGCAATCCCGCGGTCGTCGGCACGGATCTCGGCGTCCTCGTCGGCAGCGCGGCGACCGGCGTGACCGTCGTCGACGACCCCGCGGGTCTGCCCCCGGCGGACCTGGCGATCGTCGCGACGACGTCGGATCTGAATCACGTGGCCGACACCCTCGTGCCGCTTCTGCAACGTGCGTACAACGTGATGAGCATCTGCGAGGAACTGGCGTACCCGTGGTCGAGTCACCCGGAGATCTCGCGTCGCCTCGATGACACCGCGAAAACGCACGGCGTGACCGTCCTGGGCACCGGGGCCAACCCCGGCGTCCTCATGGACACCCTGCCTCTGCTGCTGACCGCCCTCACCCAACGTGTCGACCGCGTGATCATCCGCCGCCGCACCAACATGTCGCGGTACGGGGCGATCCTGTCGAAGTTCGGCCTGGGACTCACGCCTGCGCAGTTCGCCGCAGCGCAGGAATCTGGAGATGTGGTCGGCCACTACGGTTTCGAACAATCGATCGGTGCGCTGGCGAGCGGCCTCGGCTGGACCTTGGACGCTATCGCGGTCGACCGGGTGACACCCGCGACGGTCAGCGAGATCACTCGCGTCGGCGAGCACATCACCGTCGAACGTGGCCAGATCGCCGCCGTCACCCACGCCGCCCGCGGATTGCGCGGCGGCCGTGCGGTCATCGACTTGGAGATCATGTTCGGCTTCTTCGACCCGAGTGACTCGCTCACCGCGGGTGACGATTACCGCATCGAAGGCGCTGACCAGACGATCGAGCTGACATCACTGACCGGCTTCGAGTCCTTCGTGAGCACCATTGCCGCAGCGGTCAACACCGTGACGGCCGTGATCGACGCGCCCGCCGGATTTCTGTCCATGGGTGATCTCCCCGTCCGTGCCCTGGCATCGAAAGGTGCTCGGCTGCTTGAAGATGGATTGCTGTGACACATGCAGTGTCGGTGCTGAACCCGGTGCGTTTTCTCGATCGAGCCGCTGCGGTGCACGGGGACAAGGTCGCCGTCATCGACGGCGCACGCGTGCTGACGTACCGCGATCTGCATGAGCGCTGCCGGCACCTCGCGGGCGCGCTGGTTGGTGACGGACTGGGGCCGGGTGCCCGAGTCGCGGTGCTGGCGCACAACACCCTGGAAATGCTCGAGGCACACTACGGAGTGCCCTACGCGGGTGGGGTTCTGGTGCCGCTGAACTCTCGCCTGAGCGCAGGGGACATCGCATACATCCTCGAGCACAGCGGAGCCGAGGTGCTGATCGCAACGGACCCGCTGATCGCGGTCGCGCGGGAGGCGGCCGAGTTGGTCGGCGGCACTGTGAAGGTCATCGCCGGCAATGAGCAATACGAGCACTACGTGGCGTCGGCAGCGCCGATGGATGTTGCCTGTGATGACGAATTCGCCACGGTGGCAATCAATTACACGTCGGGTACCACGGGTAAGCCGAAGGGGGTGGTGTACACCCACCGCGGCGCCTACCTGCAGGCGCTGGCCATGGCCTTCCGCTCGGGCCTGGACCTCGACTCGGCGTACCTGTGGACGCTGCCGATGTTCCACTGCAACGGCTGGTGCTTCACCTGGGCGGTCACCGCGGCCGGCGCCACCCACGTGTGCCTGCCGAAGGTCGAGGCGAAGGCGATCTGGACGGCCGTCGAGGACCACGCGGTCACCCACATGTGCGCGGCGCCGACGGTCCTGTCGACCATGACCTCGCAGCCGCCCGCGAACCGCGCGGAACGAACCGTGTGGGTGGCCACCGGCGGAGCGCCGCCCGCACCCGCACTGCTTGCGCGGGCCCGTGCTTGCGGCCTCGCGGTCACCCATCTCTACGGCATGACCGAGACCTACGGCCCGGCCGTCATCAATGAGTGGAAGCAGGAATGGGATTCGGCGCCGGAAGACGAGCGTGACCGCCTGAACGCCCGCCAGGGCGTCGGCAACGTCGTTTCCGACCCGGTTCGGGTGGTGGACGAACAGGGCCGGGACGTGCCCGCAGACGGTGCAACGATCGGTGAGATCGCGTTGCGGGGAAACAACGTCACCCCCGCGTACTACCGAGATATGGCCGCCACTGCGGCAGCGGTGCCGGACGGCTGGTTCCGCACTGGCGATCTCGCGGTGCGTCACCCCGATGGCTACCTCGAAATCCGTGACCGCGCAAAGGATGTCATCATCTCCGGCGGCGAGAACATCAGCTCGGTCGAGATTGAGAGCGCCATCCTCGAGCACCCCGCCGTGCTGGAGGCCGCGGTTGTCGGCATGCCGCACGAGCATTGGGGTGAGCGGCCCGTGGCGTTCGTGTCGCTGCGCCCAGGTGCGGCTGTCACGAGTGCGGAACTGCGGGCCCACCTGCTCGACCGCGTCGCGAAATTCAAGGTCCCGGACCGCATCGAGTTCACCGCGCTCCCCAAGACTGCCACCGGCAAGATTCAGAAATTCGAACTCAAGCGACAGCTGGCCGGCGGCCTCAACCGATAGGTGCAATATGCACCGTCCGCCCGCTCGATTGGTTGAGAGGTGCCATGGCACACCACCGGGCCCGGCGGCAATAGTGAGATCAACGCCACACCAACAACTCGGCGTTCTCCCCAAACTTCAACTCGCAGAAAGAGATCACGCGATGACAACCGCTGTTTCGAACCTCCGGAAGCTTCCTCACACCGCGGACGTCGCGGATATCCGTGCCATCGTCGCCGAGGACGGCGGGGTGATCATCGAGGGTCTGCTGACCCCGGAGCAGGTCACCCGGTTCAACGCCGAGATCGAGGGCCCCCTCGCCGCGCTGACTCCCGGCGGCAAGCACGAGCTCGAGATCGTCAACGAGTTCCACGGCGCCAACACCAAGCGCCTGACGAACCTGGTCACCCACAGCCCGGTCTTCCGGAACGAGATCATCAACCACGACCTGGTGCACGCCCTGTGTGATGCGACCTTCCTCGAGGAATCGGGCACGTACTGGATGACCACCGCCCAGGTGATCGAGATCGGCCCCGGCAACCGCGCGCAGTTCCTGCACCGCGACCTCGAGAACTGGTACCCCTTCGTCGGCATGGGCCCCGCCGGCCCGGAGATCACCCTCAACTTCCTCATCGCCCTCACGGACTTCACCGAGGAGAACGGCGCCACCCGCGTCATCCCGGGCAGCCACAAGTGGCCCGATTTCCAGGACCGCGGGACGCCCGAGCAGACGTTCCCCGCGATCATGAACGCCGGCGATGCCCTCTTCTTCAGCGGCAAGACCGCGCACGGCGGTGGCGCCAACGTCACCACCGATGAGTACCGGCGCGCGGTGTCCTTCGCGTTCAACCCGGGGTTCCTGGTCGGGGAGGAGGCCTACCCGTTCCTGGTCGATCGCGACGTGGTGAAGACCCTGCCGGAGCGCGTCCAGCGCATCCTCGGCTTCCGCTCGCAGTACCCGACCGGCTCGCCCGGCCTGTGGATGGTCGACTACCGCGAACTCGCCGATCACCTCGGTCTGTAAGCGGCAGACTGTTGCCATGACACCGGATCAGCTGTGGCCCGATGCATCCGATCCGGTCCGCCGGCTGATCCGGGAACTCGCTGAGTCGATGCTGGCGAGGTCCGCAGACGTCATCGACGATCTGACTGCAGCGTCGCTGCAGGACCCGAAGTACCGGGCGATCGCCGATGACCCGGTGCTCGCGGATGCCGATGCCCAGATGGTGGTCTCGCACCTCAAGCACTGGCTGACGTCCAACATCGCCGAGCCCGGTCGCCGGGTCAGTCCCGCCACGGGAAGCGTCATGCGCACGTATGCCCGCGATGTGGTGCTGCGCGGCCTCACGACTGACGATGTCCTGGGGTGGCGATCCGCACAACGCGTTGCCTGGAGTTGGTGGCTGGCGGCGTGTTTCAAGACGACGGACGATGCGGATCAGCTTCGCGAACTGATCGAGATCTCCGGGAATTCGCTCACGACGTTCGTCGACGACTCGATCGCTGAGCTCGCTGAGCACATCCGCCGGGTCCGCGAGGAGTTCGCCGGTGGCTCGCAGCTGCAGCGGTACGCCACCGTCGAGCTCCTGCTCCAGGGCGCGGACATCGCACCGTCGCGTGCCGAAGCGCAGCTGGGCTACGCGCTGACCGGTTCGCACATCGGCGCCGTCGTCTGGGTGAATTCCGAGAAGGACGTCGCCGAACTCGAACGCGCCAGTGAGCAGGTGATGCGGGCCTGCGGCGCGGACCGGCGGCTGACTGTGGTCGCCGGTACCGCTGCGGTGTGGCTGTGGATACCGGCGAAGACGACGCCGACGGTCGCCGAACTCGCCGAACGCCTGGGGCGACGGTGCGGTGCGCGCGTGGCACTCGGCCGTGCGGCTCCTGGGGTCAGCGGCTTCCGGCGGACGCACATGGACGCCGCTGCAGCGCAAAGGCTTCTGGCTCGCCTGGACTCCGGGCTGTCCATCGTGCGCTATGAGGACGTCCACCTCGTAGACCTGTTGTCCACGGATCCCTCGTCGGCCGACCAGTTCGTCGCGGACGTGCTCGGTGAACTGAAGGACGCCAGCCCGGTGCTGCATCAGACGGTGCTGACCTATGTGGACGAGGGTCTCAACCGCACGAGCACCGCCGAACGGTTGTACACCCACCGCAACACCATCGACCGGCGTCTCGCCCGCATCGACGAACTGCTGCCGAAACCCTTCGCGCGCAACCCGATCGAGGTGGCTGCTGCCCTCACGCTGCTCAGCGTGCGTGGGGGACACTGACTCCGACGAACTACCCGCGACTCGGGATCGTGGACGCCAGGCGACGTCCGACCCGCGTCGCGACGCGCCCGACCCGGATCAGCAGCGTCGGGAGTGGGGTGCGCAGCGTGGCGTGCTTGCGGACGTAGTCGGGCACGTACCACCGGTGGGTGGTGCCGGCGGCGAACACTGCGGAATCGCCTGGCCGGAGCCAAGTTCCGGTCTGCGGATCACCGATTCGGACCTCGCCCGCGACGATGTGCACCGTCTCCTCTACGACGAAGGTCCAGTCGAATGTGCCGGCCGAGCAGTCCCAGATATAGAACTCGACCGCCGAGTCACCACTGGTGTGCCAGCGCCGCGACCGTGCCCGTGGCTTGCCGTCGACGACCCATGACGGATCGATCGGGCTGTCTGCCAGGTCGTGATCCTGTGCGAATGCTGACTGCATGCTGGGAAATCGTAGCGGTGTGCAGGCTTGGCCGGGGTCAGTTTTGGGCTACGTGGCCGTGGGGTCCACCCAGAAGATCTGCCAGGAGTGGCCGTCGAGGTCGTGGTAGCTGCGGCCGTACATGAAGTCCTCGTCATCGGTGTCGCCCGGCGTGGCGCCCGCAGCGATGGCGCCGTCCACGAGGGTGTCCACGCACTCGCGGCGGTCGACACCCAAGCAGACGACGCACTCCTTCGTCTTCGACGCATCGGCGGTCTCGGCCGTGTGCAGGGAATCGAAGACATCGCGCTGCGTCAGCATCGCGAACTGGTTCTCGCCCAGCACCAGTGTCACTGCGTTGTCATTGCTGAACGTCTCGTTGACCGCATAGCCGAGCCCGGAGAAGAACTTCCGCGAGCGCGCGACGTCGGCGACGGGCAGGTGAACGAAGATCATGGCGTGCATCGGGCTGCTCCTGTGGTCCGCGGCGCCCGGAAGCGGGTGCCGTCACAGGGGTAGACAGCCGACCCGCGCACAACTCATCGCGCGGCGGTTCAGGGGAAGGCGTAGTGCACAACCACAGGCGCGTGGTCGGACAGCCGCGCGCTGGGCGCGGCTTCCTTGTCGACCGTCACCGACATAGCGGTCCGCGCGAGCCGCGGCGTGGCCAGGTGGTGATCGATGCGCCAGCCCACGTCTTTGACGAACGACTCGCCGGCCCAACTCCACCAGGACAGCGGCCCGGGCCGGTCACCATGCAGCGTCCGCACCACGTCGACGAGTGTGCGCGGCCCGATCTGTGCGTCCAGCCAGGCGCGTTCCTCGGGGAGGAAGCCCTCCATCTTCTGTGCGGGCCGCCAATTCGTCACGTCGTGCGGAAGGTGCGCCAGGTTCAGATCGCCGAGCAGCAGGAACTCGCGGCCCGCCGCGAGCGCCGCCCGCCGGTTGCGGCTCAGCTCGCGCGCGAACGCCCCGAGGAAGCGCATCTTCCTGTCGTACTTGGCGCCGCCGTCGGGCAGATCGCGCATGTTGCCGGGCCGCTGCAGGTGCGCCGGCAGGCCGCCTTTCGGCAGATAGAGGCACGCCACTGTGAGGGGAGCGTGCGCGAGGTCGACCTCGAGGTACCGCCCCTCGTTCGCGAATGTCCCGAGCCCCCGGGTGCGCGGGGGATGCGAGACCCAGGTCCGCACGGCCGTCGGCGCGTCGCGCGTCAGGATGGCGACGCCGTTGCGGCCCGGGATCGAGCCGGAATCCATCGCCGCGTGATAGCCGTCGAATTCGCCGACCTGGTCGGGCGGGCAGCGCAACTCCTGCAGGGCCACCACGTCGAGTCCGCGCCCGGCGAGCCAGGCGTCGAAGCCGCGACGGCGTGCCGCCCGGATCCCGTTGACGTTGAACGTGGCAATGCCCAGCGGCGCGTTTGGTGTAGCCATCGCCTCTACCAAAGCAGATCGGCATGGCGGCTGTTCAGCGGCCTCGGTCTGTCCGCCGATCGGGGGAGAACGGTTCCACCGGCGAATCCGCTGTTCGGGGGAATCCGGAAAGTGGCCGCTCGCGAAATAGTTGTCGGTGTCAAGAGACGGCCCAAACCCCTTCTCGGATCACAACATTCACGTACAGGAGGCCCCATGAACATCACGACGGCTCGGATCGCCGCAGCAGGAACGGGGATCGCCGCCGCGCTGTCCTTCGCCGCGGTCGCCCACGCGGGAACCATGCCGGTCACTCATCCCGGCGAGCCGACCATCGCCATGACGATCACCAACCACACCGACAAGGTGCAGTTCCTGCTCGATGACGGGACGAGCCCCAACGGCAAATGGGTCGACGGTCCTCAGCGGCTACTGGCACCCGGCGCCACCGAAACCGTGACAGCCGTTGCGCCACAGGGCGACTCGCTCGACATGCACGTCGCCTACCGGGTTGGTGTCGGCGGCCCGACCGCCACCTACGAGGTCAACGACTCGAAGACCAACACGAATGTCGCGAACACCAGTGTCACCGGTTTTCTCGCCAAGAACTACTGGATCAATCACAGCTTCAGCAGCCATTACCCCAACACCAACGTGGGCTTCGATCTCTGGTGAGTGCTGCTGTGACGACCGGTGGTAGGTGGCGACCGGTCGTCAGGCTTCGCGCGCCTGATCCGCGTGCAGTGCCTTGATCCGCCGCTGCTCGCGCAGTACCTGCTGGTAGCTCTCGCGTTCGATGATCAGCCAGTCCGGCTTCTCCTCGAGCAGGGCGTCGATCTGCTCGGTGGTCAGCGCCTTCTCGACGCCGCCGCGTGCGAGGCCGGCGATCGAGATACCCAGCTTGGCGGCCACCAGGTTCTTGGGGTGCGGCCCGTTCTTGCGAAGGTCCTTGAGCCACTGTGGCGGATCGGCCTGCAGCGCCGCCAGGTCGGCGCGGGTGATCGCGTTCTCCTGGAACTCGGCAGGTGTCGCGGGCAAGTACACGTCCAGCTTCTTCGCCGCGGTGGCGGGTTTCATGGACTGCGCGTTGGGCCTGCTCATGGGCATCAGCCTATCGGTAGGTCGCTGCGATGACCCCGTACGATCCGCGACGTGGAGTTTTCGACTCTGGATCTCGCGACCCGCAAGTTCTGGCGGGCCACCGGCAGAGGCGTCGACCTCGACGGCGTCGATGCCTGGCTGCAGGCGCCACTCGGGTCCCGGGGCGGCGGGAACAACTGGCTGCGTGATGAAGCGGCCCGCCGCGGTGGCGCGCTGCGCGACGACGACCCCGACGCCGGTTTGCAGCCCGATCTCGAGGGACTGTCCGGGCCCGGATTCGATGCCGCGGCCGTCCACCCGATGATTCACGACTTCTACACCCACACGGCGCGCTGGCGGATGGAGGTGTGGAGCAGCTGGTCACCGTTGTTCTGGCCGGGCGGCGAATTGATATCGCGCATGTTCGGTAAGCGGGTACAGCAACTGGCGCTACCGATGCGTCCCCTTGACGTGGCACGCGGCATCGATGGTCGGGTCTCGGTGATCACCGACGGCACCGGCGCGCAGGTCGCGGCCGGCTGGATCCGGACCTTGCGCGGCAACGGCGACACCGTGTTCAGCGGATGCTATTCGCGCAGAACGCTTCCCGGTGCCGACCGGGCCAGCGTGCACGTGACGTTCCCGTTGGAAGAGGGCAACGTCCAGGTCTTCCTGCGGCCGCAGCACCTGCCGGACGGCGGTCTGCGGTTGTCTTCCCCGGCCGGCCCGTGGGGCGCTGACGGGGCGTACGTCCTGGTGCGCGACCGCGGGCGCTACTTCGCGCGGCGGGTACCCGTGCATGAGACGTTCGACCTCTACGTCGACCGTGAGCAGGTACTTCGCACCGACCATGTGCTGCGGATGTGGAACCTGCCGGCCGTCCGCCTGCACTACAAGCTGGAACGCCGCGGGACGTAACCGGTACGCCCGTCCCAGTAGCCGTGTTCGGACAGCGGCCGGAACCGGTAGGTCGCGAACTCGCGGTGGAAGTCGCGGCGCCGGCGCTCGGCCATCGCATCGGCATGTCGAGCCGGGTCGGCGACCTCGGTCACACCACCCCGGCCGTGCACCATCCCAGTCATCGCCCGCACCGAGGTCCAGATCGAGAAGGTCGAGATCGAACGGGGCGGACGCATCGCGGCCAACGCCAGGGTGGCGTCCGGATGGTCGCGCACCAATCGCTCGACCGGCTTGCCCCACGTGAGGAAGCGCGGGACTTCGGGCAGTCGCATCCGGGCCAGGGTGACGGCGACGACGGGCTCGTCATCGTCGGAAGCCTCGGCCTCCTGCGGTAGATCGGGGAGCGCCACGAGCGTGGACCAGCGCCGTAGAAACGTCATCCGGACATGCCAGCCCGTGGCGAACCGCGCGCCCGGACCGGCCAGGAATGCGTCGATCGCGGCCTCGTCCTCCCACCGGGCGAACATCGCCAGCCGCCGCAACTGCAGCCGGTCGGGGGAGATGGTCGGGGCGCCGAGCCGCATCAGGGACAGACATTCGGCGTAGCGCAGCCCGGCCATCCGGTCGGGCTGCGGTGGTCGCCGCAGCAGCGGCACCGTCGCCGTGACAGGCAGCTCGACGAGATGGAACGTGAAGACGCCGAGCTCGGTCATGCCTCAATTATCGGCGCTGACCACGAACCGCCCGACGCGCGTTTGGGTAGCGTGATCGCCGTGACACCGTCCTCGTCGGCCTCATTGACTCTCGGGTACGTCCCCGGTGGGACGCCCGCGAAGTGGGCGCGGATCTGGGCCGAGCGTCATCCCGAGGCGGCGCTGATTCTGCATCCGGTCTCGGCGGCCGATGCGGCCGACACGCTGCGGGCCGGCGGCGTCGACGTGGCGCTGCTCCGGCTGCCGGCGAACACGACGGGGCTGGCCGTCATCTCGCTGTATGAGGAGACGACGGTGGCTGTCGTGTCGACTGATCATGTGCTCACCGCGGCCGACGAGATCACCGCCACGGACCTCGACGGCGAGCCGATCGTCGTGCCGCTCGACGACGTCGTCGGCTGGGCGGATGCACCGGGAAACGCGGTCGAGTACCGGCCCGAAACCACCGAGGGTGCAATAGAACTCGTCGCGACGGGCATGGGTGCCCTCATCGTGCCGCAGTCGCTCGCGCGGCTGTATCACCGCAAGGATCTCACGTACCGGCCGATCACCGACGCGCCCACCTGCCCCGTCGCACTGGCCTTTCCGGAAGGGGAACAGTCGGAACTGGTCGAGGAGTTCATCGGCATCGTGCGGGGCCGAAAGGCCAGTTCGTCGCGGGGCCAGGCCGAGCCGGCGCCGAAACGCAGCGCGCGCGAGAAGACCCTTGCCAAGCAGGCGGCCCGGGCGGCTGCCGGGAAGGGCGCCGTGGGCAAATCGGCCCGAAAGTCAGGCCAGGCCAAGCGCGGTCGGCGCTGACGCCGTTGTAGCCCGTGGCGTTTGCTCAGCGCTACTACACTCCCAGGCCATGAGCAGACCGTCGGCGGGCACAGGCAAAACCACCGCGCCACGATCCGCGACATCAGGAAGTCCGCGCACGATACGCGGTCTCGACGCCGAGCAGCGCCGAATCCACCGCCGGGAACAACTGCTGGCATCAGCGTTCGAGCTGTTCGCCCGCGACGGCTATGCGAATACTTCGATCGAGCAGATCTGCCAGAACGCGTTCGTGGGGAACAAGGCGTTCTACGAGACGTTCGACAGCAAAGAAGACTGCTACATCGAGTTGCTCCGGCAAATCGCCGAGCGAATCGAACGCCATGTTGTCGAGATCCTCGACAGCGCACCGGATGACAACGACGAGACCGTCCGGCTGTTGCTGTCGGCGTTCGCCCACGCTCTGGTCGATGACCCACGGATTGCGGTGGTGGCGTTCGGGGAATGCGCGGGTATCTCGCCGCGGGTCGAGCGACAGCGTCGCGAGAATCGGCGTTGGACCGCAACGTTTGTCGAAGACTTGTGGCGGCGTCGCGAGTTCCCGGAGATCGCGGACAATGCCGCGGTCGACTTCCACGCGCTGGCGGTCCTGACGGTCGGTGGTCTGTTCGAGGCTGTTGCCGACTGGCTGCACGACCACGAAGCCGACCCCGAATCGCGCCCGAGCATCGACACCCTGATCGGCAATCTGACGAGCTTCATGGCAGTGGTGCGGGCCGGTATCGCCGCCTCGGTGCGGTGATCGCGGTCCCGTCATACCTGCTGATCGCCGATTGCGGACGGTTTTGAACAAGACTTCTTGTTTTTAAAAAGAACTCTTGTTTTCAAATGCGGGATTGCTATAGCGTCCTGCGGCTATGGGGGTCAACTCAACACAACAATGGCAATCATCGCGGTGGACGACCACGGTCTTGGCGAGGGGTGTCGCGGTCGGCATCGCGGCGGCGGCAGTGGCCGGTGTGGCGGCACCGGGCGCTCCGATCGTGTCGCAGGTCGCCGTACGGCTCGTCGACACCACGATCGGCATCGGTGGCTCCTTCGACCCGCTCGGGCTGAGCATCCCGATGTTCTTCTACGGAACCGCTGTCCCGCAAGGAGATTCGTTCCACGTTGTGCCCTACCCGGGGCAGATCAACGTCGAGTGGCCGATCATCTCCGCGCTGCCGGGTTTGTCGGGTATTCCGTACTGGCCGCATTCCTTGAAGCAGTCCGAACGCATCGGTGCCGGATATCTGGAGCAGGACATCGCCAAACAGGCACCGGGCGAGAAGATCACCATCCTCGGCATGTCCCAAGGGGCCGAGGTTGCCGAGATCGCGCGCGCCGACATGGCCAAGGACCCGGCCTATGTGGCCCATGCGGGCGACTACACGTTCACCCTCATCGGCGATCCGTACCAGCCGAACGGTGGAATCCTGTCCCGCTTCACCGCATGGAGTCGCATGCCGATCCTCGGTGATCTCTTTCCGTTCGGACGGCCGGGGCCGTCCGACAGCCCGTTCCAGACCACGGTCTACCAGAACCAGTACGACGGATTCGCTGATTTCCCGGCGTATTTCAACCCGCTGGCCGTGGTCAACGCCGTCATGGGCATCGTGTTCGAGCATGTCCTGCCCGGGTATGCGTTGGAGCCCAAGGTCAGTTCGAACACGGTCAGCACCACCGTGGGCAACACCACGTACGTGACCTTCCCGCAGCGCCTGCCGCTGCTCGCGCCCCTGCGCCTTGCCGCATCCCTGATCGGGGCGCAGCGCCTCGTCGACGCCATGGACCCGGTTCTGCGCGTCATCATCGAAAGCGCTTATGAGCGCACGGCGGATCCCAGCCAGGTCAAGCAATTCAGCTGGACCACGCCGCAGGCCAAGATCAGCGCCGCCCTCAAAGAGTTGCCCGGAGCGCTGGCACAGTCAGTGCAGATTCTCCGTACCGGCAGCTACACGCCCACGTTGCCGCAACCGACGGTGGATGCCACCGAACCGGCCACACCCACCACCGACCATCCGGCGAAGTCGGTGGACAACTCGCCGCTGGCCAAGGCGATCCGTCAGTCGGTGGTGAATCTGACTGCGGCGCTGACGAATATCACGCGCCCGGTCGCCAAGCTGTTGCAGGTGGTCGGCGGCCAGAAGCCGACGGCGGCAACGCCGCCGAGTACCGCGCCGAAGTCCGTCGCCGCGGTGACGACGCCCCAGGCGGTGCCGACAACCGGAAGCCGCCTCGCGATAACGGCACCGCGGACGGCGACGTCGGGGGACCCCGATTCGACCGCGGCCTCGGCGGGCGCGGCGGCCCCGCCGTCATCGGCCGCCTCGAAGGGGAAACCGGCCAAGCGCGCACGCTCGCTGCGGCCGACACCAGACGCCGTCGCGCCGGTGCGGCAGACCCGCGATCGGCGGCCACAGTCCGCAGACGCCGGTACCGACGCGACCGCACCGTCCGTCAAGGCCGGTGACCGGCGAAGCGAATCCACCAGGAGCACAACCAAATCCGACGCGCCCGCCGGGGCGAAGGCCGATCACACGCCGTCAGGCAAGGGCGCGCGGCCGGCCGCGTAGTCAGGTGTGTGCCGGCCCCTCGGCCTTCTTGTACAGCGACTTGAGCAGCACATCACGAAAGACGCGGCTGTCGACCGCGCGGCGGCCGGCCTCGGCCACCCACGGGATGCCGGCCAGCTTGTGAAAGAACCGGCCACGCCGGTACTCGCGGCCCCACGCCGCCTCGATGCGCTGCTGGTAGTTGGTGAAGTCGTCGGGACCGCCGTTGGTCAGCGCGGCGACGGCGCATTCGCCTGCGGCCAAACCGGATTCGAGTGCTTTCGAGATGCCCGCACCGGAGGCCGGCTTGCCGGCGCCCAGCGCGTCACCGGCGAACAGGACACCGGGCTGCCACGGCGGCCATGCGGTGAACCCCATGGGCAGGCGCCAGGCCCGCACGCTCCGGTTCTTCTTCAACTCGTCGATCGACGGCAGCGCCCAGTCGCGCGGCAGCGTGTGCAGGAAGTCGCCGAGGAACCGCGTTGCGTTGATGGCCTGCCAGTTGCGGTAGCTGTTGACGTAGCCGAGGCCTATGTTGAAGGTGCCGTTGCCCATCGGGAACACCCAGCCGTAGCCGGGCAGCTGGTCACCGTCGAACAGCAGCTTGAGGTAGATCTCCAGCGCGTCGGAGTCGGGACGGTCGGCCGGCATCTCGGCGCGAATGGCGATCGCCGAATAGCCGTGATAACTCGAGTCGACATGCAGCGCTCGTTTGATCGGGGAGTAGGCGCCGTCGGCTGCGATCACGGCGTCCGCGTGCACCGTCTCGCCATCCTTCAGCACCACACCGGTGACCCGGCCGTCGTCGTTGCGCTCGACACCCGCCACCTCGCCACCCTGGCGCACCTCCGCGCCCGCGGCCGCGGCATGGCCGAGCAACAGCGCATCCAGGTGGGTACGGCTGACGGTGCAGCCGTGGTCGGGCATGCCGGGGCGGCGCGGGAACGACAGCTCCCATTGGTGCGGGCTGAACACCGTGACCCGATTGATCCGGTGGAACCGGGCGACCTCGTCCGCCAGGCCCATCTTCTGCAGGTAGCTGACCCCGCGGGCCGTCAGGCCGTCGCCGCACGGCTTGTCGCGCGGGAAGGTGGCCTTGTCGATGACGAGCACGCTGGCGCCGGTTTGCGCGGCCTGCCACGCAGCCGCCGATCCGGCGGGACCTCCGCCGGCGACGATGACGTCGTACCGCTGCACCATGTGATCAATTCCTTGTCGGGCCGGTACTTTCGGGCGAGGCCTGACGCCGATGCTACGCGTGCAGCCTGTTGATCCGCTGGCTGTGACGAGGCGTCCGAAGGTGTGACATGCGCCGCGCCGGGCAGTCTGAGCAGGTCAGATTTGGCCCGCCCGGTACAGTGGCGGGGTGCGCAGGCCATCTCTTCCACGCACCGGCATCCAGGCCGGGGTGAAAGTTCCTGGTGTGCCGGGCGTGAACGTTCCGTCGGTCACCGTGCAGGTGAAGGTCACTCCGCCCAAGGGTGCGCCCGAGAAGGTCGACGCCCGTAGCGAGCGCTGGCGCGAACACCGGCTCAAGGTCCGCGAGGAGATCGTCGACGCCGCTTTCCGCGCGATCGACCGGCTCGGCCCGAACGTCAGTGTGCGGGAGATCGCCGAAGAGGCCGGCACCGCCAAGCCCAAGATCTACCGGCACTTCGCCGACAAATCCGACATGTTCTCGCAGATCGGCGAGCGGATGCGCGACATGTTGTGGGCGGCCGTCATTCCGTCCATCGACATCGAGCACGATTCGACCGGGCAGATCATCGGCCGCGCCGTCGAACACTACGTCGACCTGGTGGACCAGCACCCCAACGTGGTGCGCTTCCTGCTGCAGGGCAGGTTCGCCGACCAGTCCGCCGCCGCGATGACGACCGTCAACCGCGGCCGCGACATCACCCTGGCGATCGCCGCCATGATCAGCGGCGAACTCAAGGACATGGATCTGGATTCGGCCATCTTCGAGCTGGCGGCGTTCACGCTGTTCGGCGCGGCCGCATCGGCGACCGACTGGTGGCTCGGCGGTAGTGATGAAACTCCGCGCCGGCTGCCCCGCGACCAGTTCGTCGCGCACATGACCACCATCATGATCGGTGCCATCAACGGCACCGCCAGGTTGCTCGGCATCCGGTTCGACCTGGACCTGCCGGTGCACGACGCGGTGCGCCGCGAAGAGTCCGTCGGCTGACGATTCCGTTCCTGACGTGGTGCGTTGACACCTCGCGGGTCGGACCGGAGACTGTGCAGTATCCGGTACCGCCGTTCCCAGGAAAGAGCAGGTTCATGACGGTCGAGCAGTCAACTGGAGCGCAGTCCGTCGGCAACGAGGCCGCCGAGCCCATCGTGACGCGCGCGGTGATCATCGGGTCCGGTTTCTCCGGTCTGGGCATGGGCATCGCGCTGCGCAAGCAGGGCTTCGGCGAGCGCGACTTCCTGATCCTGGAGAAGGCCGACGAGGTCGGCGGCACCTGGCGCGACAACACCTACCCGGGCTGTGCGTGCGACATCCCGTCACACATGTACTCGTTCTCCTTCGAGCCGAAGGCCGACTGGACGCACATGTGGTCGTTCCAGCCCGAGATCTTCGACTACCTCAAGGGCGTCACCGACAAGCACAACCTCCGCCGCAACATCCGGTTCAACACCCATGTCGACCGCGCGCACTGGGACGAAGACGAGCGGCGCTGGCACGTCTACGACACCGACGGCCAGGAGTACATCGCGCAGTTCCTCATCTCCGGTGCGGGCGGCCTGCACATCCCGGCGGTTCCCGAAATTGAAGGCAGCGACGAATTTGCCGGTGCCGCTTTCCATTCCGCACAGTGGGACCACAGCGTCGACATCACCGGCAAGCGCGTCGCGGTGATCGGGACCGGCGCCAGCGCCATCCAGATCGTGCCCGCGATCGTCGACCAGGTGTCCGAGTTGCACCTGTACCAGCGCACCCCGGCGTGGGTCATGCCGCGGCCCAACAACGCTTTTCCGGAATGGATGAAGAACACCTTCCGCCGGGTGCCGGGTACGCGCGCGCTCATGCGGGATGCCATCTACTGGATCCACGAAGGCGTCGGCTTCGCGATGACCAAGCAGCCTCGGCTCCTCAAAATCGGTGAGCTGCTGGGCAAATGGAACATCAACCGCAGCATCAAAGACCCCGAGCTGCGCCGCAAGCTGACGCCGAACTACGTGGCCGGCTGTAAGCGAATCCTGAACTCCGACACCTACTATCGCGGGATCGCCAACCCGAAGACACAGGTCTTCACCGAGGGCATCGAGCGGATGACCGCGGCCGGCATCGTCACCCGCGACGGCGTCGAGCACCCCGTCGACGTGGTGGTGTGGTGCACCGGTTTCCACGTCACCGACTCGTACACCTACGTCGACATCAAGGGCCTCGGGGGAGAGGACCTGGTCGACCGGTGGAACCGCGAGGGGATGGCGGCGCACCGCGGCATCACCGTGGCGAACATGCCGAACCTGTTCTTCCTGCTCGGCCCGAACACCGCGCTCGGCCACAACTCGGTGGTGTTCATGATCGAGTCGCAGATCCGCTACGCCGCGCAGGCCATCGCCGCGGCCGACAAGGCGGGCGCCGCCGCACTGATGCCGAGCCGCCGCGCCCAGGATGAGTACAACGCCGAACTGCAGCAGAACCTGGCCGGCACGGTGTGGAGCACCGGTGGTTGCCACAGCTGGTACATGGACGAGCACGGCGTGAACCGCACGCTGTGGAGCGGCATGACCTGGCAGTACTGGCTGGAAACCCGGAAATTCAAGTCGACCGAGTATGAGTTCATCCGCTGAATCGGCTCCGCGGGCGCGACACGCGAACACAACTTTTAGCGGTGTTCGGCGATGGCAGACACCAGGGGTAGTGTCTGTGGTGCCGATCCGGCAAACACAGTTCCAGGCGAAATGGGGTCACGGTGTCTGAAGGTATGAAGCTGATCGACCGGGCCTCCGCGATCAACTGGAACCGCGTGCAGGACGACAAGGACGCGGAGGTCTGGGACCGTCTCACGGGCAACTTCTGGTTGCCGGAGAAGGTGCCGGTGTCCAACGACATCCCGTCCTGGGGCACCCTGACCGACAGCGAAAAGCAGCTCACCATGCGGGTTTTCACCGGCCTGACACTGCTGGACACCATCCAGGGCACGGTCGGCGCCGTCAGCCTCATCCCGGACGCGCTGACCCCGCACGAGCAGGCCGTCTACACCAACATCGCCTTCATGGAGTCGGTGCACGCCAAGAGCTACAGCAACATCTTCTCGACGCTGTGCTCGACCGTCGAGATCGACGAGGCGTTCCGCTGGTCGGAGGAGAACCCGAACCTGCAGCGCAAGGCCGAGATCGTCATGAAGTACTACCGGGGTGACGAGCCGCTCAAGCGCAAGGTGGCCTCGACGCTGCTCGAGAGCTTCCTGTTCTACTCCGGCTTCTACCTGCCGATGTACTGGTCCTCGCGCGCCAAGCTCACCAACACCGCCGACATGATCCGCCTGATCATCCGTGACGAAGCGGTGCACGGCTACTACATCGGCTACAAGTACCAGCGCGGATTGGCAGCGGTCGACGAGGCCAAGCGGACCGAGCTCAAGGACTACACCTACGAGCTGCTGTTCGAGCTGTACGACAACGAGGTGGAGTACACCCAGGACCTGTACGACGGCGTCGGCCTCACCGAGGACGTCAAGAAGTTCCTGCGCTACAACGCCAACAAGGCGCTGATGAACCTCGGCTACGAAGCGCTGTTCCCGCGCGACGAGACCGACGTGAACCCGGCGATCCTGTCGGCGCTGTCGCCCAACGCCGACGAGAACCACGACTTCTTCTCGGGCTCGGGTTCGTCGTATGTCATCGGCAAGGCCGTCAACACCGAAGACTCGGACTGGGACTTCTAGAAACGCAGTCACGTGCTGTGATGGCGGGGCGCACTCGGGCAACCGGCTGCGCCCCGCAATCAATTGACCGGTGTTCTGGGGCAGGGGCCGTCAGGCCAGCGGCGGCACCGGGTTGATGGTGAACCCGAACTTCGTCAGCGGCTCAAGGGATTTGCGTGCCTCGGGGCTGGCCACCGCGAAGGTGATGATCGCCGTCTGATCGCTGACGGCCGATGCGAACAGCGCCATGAAATTGCGCTGCAGCGCCGAGGTCATGTCGCTGTTGGCGGTCCACTGCGTGATCCACAGGCCGTTGGTCAGGCCGGGATTCACCGCGCTCGCGCAGGTGCCCGCTCGCACCGCGCCGGGCCAGTCACGGGCGGCGATCGCCGGATCGTCCTGGTTGAAACTGCCTGGCGCACAGACGGATTTCTGCCAGTCGTTGAGGACGCCGGTGACGCCGGCGGACACGGGAGCCGGTGCCGGTGCCGGCTCGGGATCGGCCTGCGCGACGCCCGTCGGCAGCAGGGCGATGGCCACGCCGGCAAGGGCCAGCTGGGGCAGCGGAGCACGGCGGCGAGCGGACGTCATGCTCCAAGTATTAATGCGTGACAGTAAATTCCGTCAACAGGGGCAGGTCAGTCCGCGTTGGACTCCCGGTCGCCGACGAAGGCGAGCAGTGCCGCATCGCCGGAGCGGATCACGTCGACGCGCTCACCGCCGTCGCACTGGAACAGCCCGATGGTCAGTTCGTGTGCGCGGCGGCCGATGATCCGCCAGACACCGCCTGCCAGCTCCCAGCGCTGCAGGATGTCTACCGGATCGTCGGGCACAAGGGAGATTGTGGCCGGTACTCCGAGAGCAGACGCGAAAACCCCAGATGCCGGCGCGTCCAGTGGTGGGTTGACCGGGCAACGGCGAGACTTACCGGGTGTCGACGAAGTCGCTGCTGCTTTCGGTACTGAACTGGCTGCGTGCCGGTTACCCGGAGGGGGTCCCAGGCCCCGACCGGGTGCCGCTGCTGGCATTGCTGCGGGCCACGCCGCTGACCGAGGAGCAGGTGGCCGAAGTGGTGCGCAATATCGCCGAGGCCTCAGCGCCCGCCGACGTCGACAATCCCATCGAGCGCGACGACATCGCCGAGTTCATCGCCGACGTCACCCACCATGACGCCGGCCCGGAGAACGTCGCGCGGGTGGCTGCCAAACTGGCCGCGGCCGGCTGGCCGTTGGCCGCTATGGACCTGTTGCCTGACGCCCGCCCCGGCGCAGACGGCCGATAACGCGTTACGCCGAGGATTGCAGTCAGTATTTGACTGCAATCCTCGGCGTTGACGAGAAACCCGCGGCTAGATGGTCGCGGTGTCGATCACGAAGCGGTACCGCACGTCACTGGCGATGACGCGCTCGTAGGCCTCGTTGACGTACGACGCGTCGATGACCTCGATCTCCGGGGTGACATCGTGCTCGGCGCAGAAGTCCAGCATCTCCTGGGTCTCCGGGATGCCGCCGATCAACGAGCCGGCGAGGGTGCGGCGCATACCGATCAACGGGAACACCGGCACCTCAAGCGGCTTCTCGGGGGCGCCGAGCTCGACGAGCGTGCCGTCGCTCTTGAGCAGGTTCAGGTACAGGCCCATGTTGAGGTTCGCCGACACCGTGTTGATGATGAGGTCGAAGGTGCCGGCCAGCTTCTTGAAGGTGTCCGGGTCGTTGGTGGCGTAGTAGTGGTGTGCGCCCAGGCGCAGACCGTCTTCCATCTTCTTGAGCGACTGGCTCAGCACTGTGACCTCGGCACCCATCGCGACGGCGAGCTTCACACCGACGTGGCCCAGGCCGCCGAGACCGACGATCGCCACCTTCTTGCCCGGCCCGGCGTTCCAGTGCCGCAGCGGCGAGTACAGGGTGATACCGGCGCACAGCAGGGGAGCGGCCTTGTCCAGCGGGATGCTGTCCGGGATGCGCAGCACGTAGTTCTCGTCGACGACGATGGCGGTGCTGTAGCCGCCATAGGTGGGGGTGCCGTCACGGCCCACGGCGTTGTAGGTGCCGATGTTGCCGCCCTTGCCGGTGCAGTACTGCTGCAGGCCGGCCAGGCAGTTCTCGCACTCGCGGCACGAGTCGACGAAGCAGCCGACGCCGACGTGGTCGCCGACCTTGTACTTGGTCACCTCGGAGCCGACGGCCGTGACGACACCGGCGATCTCGTGGCCGGGTACGACGGGGTAGTTGGCCGGGCCCCATTCGGACTTGACGGTGTGGATGTCCGAGTGACAGATGCCCGCGAACTTGATGTCGAATGCCACATCGTGCGGGCCGATGTCACGGCGCTCGATGGTGGTCTTGGTCAGCGGGCTGGTCGCTGAAGTCGCGGCGTAGGCGGAAACGGTCGTGGTCATGCGTGTCAGTCCTCTTCATTCTCGGCTTGCCTAGCGGCGGTTACCTACTACAAAGATTAGCGAAGGTAACGAAATGTGGGGCATTGCGTCAGGCCCTGACCACACTCAACGGCGGCCGGCGTCGAACTAATCCCGGATGAAGCTGTGAATTTCCGGTCAGAGCCCGGCGGCGCGGAATCCGGCGTTGAAGCTCACACGCTCGTAGGTGGCGACACCGGCGTGCACGTACGGGTCGCTCGCGGTGAGGGCGTCGGCTTCCTCGGCCGTCATGTCCGAGGCGATCAGGACGGCGCCGCCCTGCGACTCCAGTCGGCCGGCGAGAAGGATGCGACGTTCCTCGACCAGCTTGCCGAGCCATTCCAGATGCGCGGGCCGTGCCTGGTCCACGACGTCCAAGGGTTGCGTGTAGGTGATGTTCAGTACGTGAAACACGCTAAGAGGTTATCCGGGGCCGGTGTGCAGCTCGATGACCTGCCTGGTGCGCTCGCGCAGTGCGGGTGTTTCGGCGTCGGGGATGCCCAGCACGCGCACGCCGGCATCGGCGACCTGCATGGGCAGATCACATCGTTCGGGGCCGTGCGGCACCGACCACATGTTGACCAGCGATTCGACGAGTCGGAACGGCAGGTCGGCGGCTGCCTGATGGACGCCGGTACGTTCCAGCACTTCCCGGCTCAGGGTCAGATAGTGCTGTCGCAGGCGTTCGCGGTCGGACCAGAACGGCTCCAGGCGATCGGCGCGCAGTTCGGGAAGCAGGTAGAGCGCGCCCAGGTTCCATGTGCCACCGAGTAATTGATCTCCGTCGAACGTCGCCAGGGCGTGGAGATGCTCGGTTGCGGACAAGGCCGGCGTGGCGCTCAGCAGGCTCGGGATGAAGGCCAGTGTCGGGGCGACGGTCTGGCTCAGCACGGCACACAGGATGTCGTCCTTGGTCTTGAAGTAGTGGTACAGCGACGCCTGCCTGATGCCCACCGAATCGGCGATGGTTCGCGTCGACGTACCTGCGTAGCCCAGGGTGGTGAACAATTCGCTTGCGGCATCGAGGATTTCGTCTCGTCCCGTGACGCCCGGGCGTCGCTGGGGCCGCAGTCGAGGCCTTCCTGTGTGGGTGGTCGACATTCATTCATCGTGGTCCAAGCCAGCAGCCATCGATACCGGCGGTCGGTATCTGTCACGCGACAGAAACCTGCGATATCGGCCGGTTACCTACGGGCCCTGGTTGCTTACATCGTGCTTACTTCGGCGACACCATGCGAGATGGTCGGGGGAGAAAACTGTCAACTGACAGGCCAGCGGTCAGAGACGTACCAAGGCATGGCGATCAGAACGCAGGAGAGCGCACATGGGCACTGCTGTATCGGTGGCGGACGCCACGCCCGTCGCCACCGTGTCGTCGAACCCGGATGCGGTGGCGACCGTGGCGGGCCTGCATGTCACGTTCCCGCGCAACGGTCGCGACGTACACGCGCTGCGCGGCGTCTCGCTGACCGTTCGGCGTGGCGAAATCCTCGGTCTGGTAGGCGAATCGGGCTCAGGGAAAAGCGTATTGGGCTTCGGGATGCTCGGTCTGCTGCCGGCGTCGGCCCGGATCGAGGGCGGCATCTCGGTGGCCGGCTCGGACATGGTGCATGGTGACGCAAAGGCGCTGCGCACGGTGCGCCGGCTCGACCTGGGCGCGGTGTTCCAGGATCCGATGACCTCGCTCAACCCGACCATGCGGATCGGCAAGCAGGTCGCCGAGGCGGCGGGCAGCGACGACGAAGCCCTGCGCCTGCTGACCGCGGTCGGCATACCCGACCCGGCGCGACGGATGCGCGCCTACCCGCACGAGCTCTCCGGCGGCCTGCGCCAGCGCGTGATGATCGCCATCGCGATCGCCGGCTCGCCGGAACTCATCATCGCCGACGAACCGACGACCGCACTGGACGTCACGGTGCAGGCCCAGGTCCTCCGACTGCTGCAACGACTCCGCGACGAAATCGGTTGCAGCATCGTCTTCATCACCCACGACCTCGGGGTGGCGGCCCAGATCTCCGACCGCATCGCGGTGCTCTACGCCGGCCGCATCGCCGAGGTCGGCCCGGCCGCCGACGTTCTGGGCGCACCTGCTCACCCCTATACCCGCGGGCTGCTGCGGTCACGGCTGACGCTGGACACCGCACGCGGCCGTCGGCTGGCGGCGATGCCCGGTTCGGTGCCGAGCCCGGTGTCACCGCTACCGGGATGCGCTTTCAGCCCGCGCTGTGATCAAGCCACCGAAAATTGTGAGAAGTCCTCTCCCGAACCGACTTCCGTGGGCCCCGGGCGGGTCAGCGCCTGTCTGCTCACCCCGGAGGAGCTGGCGCACGATCCGGCGGCTCTCGACTCAGTGCCGGAACCCGTTGCCGCACAGCCGGTCAGTACTGCCGCTGCGGACGAGCCGGCCGCCGTCACCGTGACGGACGTGACCAAGACCTTCACCGTCGCGCCGCGCGGCAAACTCCAGGCATTGCGCGGTGTGACGCTGCGCGTGGGGCACGGCGAGTCGGTGGCGCTGGTGGGGGAGAGCGGTTCGGGAAAATCCACGCTGTTGCGGGTGATCGCGGGCCTGGAGAAGGCGACCACGGGCGCCGTCGAGGTGGCCGGGGAACAGCGCCCACAGATGGTGTTCCAAGACGCCGGCGCCTCCCTCACGCCCTGGCTGTCGGTCGGTGAGTTGATCGCCGAGCGCCTGCGCGGCAGGAAACTGTCGCGGGCCGCGCGTCGCGATGCGGTCATCGAGGTTCTCGGCCGGGTGGGGCTACCCGCGGAGGTGGCGAAGTCACGCGCCGGTCAGCTGTCCGGCGGTCAGCGCCAACGGGTTTCGCTGGCTCGCGCCACCGTCGTCCCGCCCGCCGTGCTGTTGTGCGACGAACCCACGAGTGCCCTCGACGTGTCCCTGGCGGCCTCGGTGCTCAACCTGATCGGGGACCTGCGCCGAAGCCTGGACATGTCGGTGGTGTTCGTGACGCACGACCTGTCGGTGGCTCGGGTCGTCGCCGATCGCATCGCCGTGATGTACCTGGGCCGCATCGTGGAGATCGGACCGGCCGAAGAGGTCATCGGAAACCCGGCACATCCGTACACCCGTGCGCTGGTCGACGCGATTCCCGACCTGGGTCGCGAATCGCGGGTATTGCCAGGCGAACCGGCGAGCCCGTTGTCACCGCCGACCGGATGTGCGTTCCATCCGAGATGCCCGATCGCCGTCGACGCCTGCAGCGGTGACGAGCTCGACGTCCGACTCGTCGGCAAATTCGGTGGCGCACATCAGGTCGCCTGTATCGAAGAGAAGGTGCGCTGATGGCCATCGCGATCCCCGCCCCGAGTCTCATCCGCGGTCGTGGCCGGCTGCGGCTGGCGCTGCCACAGTCCCGGTCGACGATCATCAACAGCGCGGGTTTCGCCCTCGTGATCCTGTTGACGCTGGCTCTCGTCGCGGTGCCGCTGCTGGCTCCCCACGACCCGCTGATCCCGGTCGGGATGCCGTTGCAGGCGCCGGGTGAGCACGGGTTCCTGCTCGGCACCGACAGCGTGGGACGCGACATCCTGTCCCGCGTGCTCTACGGCGCGCGGTCGAGTTGGCTGGCCGCGCTGGCGGTCGTGGCGCTGGGCCTGTTGATCGGCGGGCTCGTCGGCCTGGTCGCCGGGGCGGCCGGTGGCTGGGTCGACTCGACGCTGATGCGCATCACCGACGGTTTCCTGTCGCTGCCCGCGCCGGTGCTGGCGATCGCCGTGGTCGCCGCGCTGGGACCGAGCTTCCTGCACACGCTGATCGCGGTGTCCATCGTGTGGTGGCCGTTCTACGCGCGGCTGGTGCGGGGGGAGGTGGCGCGGCTTGCGGCGCGTCCCCACGTCGAGGCCGCAAAGCTGGCCGGTGTCAGCCGATTTCGGCTCGCCGGACGGCACCTGCTGCCGGG
This sequence comes from Mycobacterium sp. SMC-18, assembly GCF_045310895.1. Lineage (NCBI taxonomy): Bacteria > Bacillati > Actinomycetota > Actinomycetes > Mycobacteriales > Mycobacteriaceae > Mycobacterium > Mycobacterium sp. SMC-18. The sequence goes on along the minus strand of NZ_JBJIAL010000009.1, from coordinate 123,165 downwards.
TGCGGTGCCCAACGCCTTGGTCGCCGCGAGCCTGGACATCGGCACGCTGATTCTCACATTGGCCGGCTTGTCCTTTCTCGGGCTCGGTCAGGCCGCGCCGGCACCCGAGCTCGGCGCCGACTCGGCGCGCAACCTGAGTTACTTCCTGCAGCAGTGGTGGATTCCGGTCATGCCGGGACTGGGTGTGCTGGTGCTTGCGCTGGTCGCCAACATCTCCGGCGACTGCCTGCGCAACCTGATGAAGACGACGTAGGCCGCCGATCCGGTGGTGGTGATGAGCGCGCGCATGAAGAGAGGTGGGTGAAACATGAAGACGTTCGTGGCCTCGCGGTTGGGGTCGATGGTCGCCATCCTGGTGGCCTTGACGGCAGTGATGTTCGTCCTGCAGAACATCTCGCCGCTGGATCCGGTGAAGGCCCAGCTCGGCGCTCAGGCCTCAGCTGACGCGGTGGCGGCCCGGCGCGCGGCGCTGGGACTGAATGACCCTGTGCTGGTTCAGTTCTGGCACTACCTGGCCGGTGCCGCGACCGGCGACCTGGGCACGTCGTACCGGACTCGGCATGCGGTGATGGCCGACCTCGGGTCGTTCGTGCCCGCCACGCTGGAGCTGGCGCTCGCCGGCCTGCTGATCGCCGTCGTCCTCGCGGTGCTGCTGGCGTTCAGCACAACCTTGAACTGGCGCGGCGCGAATGTGCTTCGGGCCGTGTTGTTCGCGGGTTCCTCGGCGCCGATGTTCCTGCTCGGCATCCTCGGCCTCATCGTCTTCTATCAAGACCTGGGTTGGGTACCGGCCAACGGCCGCAGTGCCGTGCCGAGTCCGCCGACCGGGCCGACGGGCATGCTCACCGTGGACGGTCTGCTCCACGGGCGGCTCGATGTCGTGGCCGACGCCGCGCACCACCTGATCCTGCCGGCGTTCGTCATCGCGATCGGCCCGGCTGTCGCGATCGGCCGGGTGCTGCGCAGCAGCCTGCTGGCCGACATCGACAGCGACTACGCGCGGACGGCCCGCGCCAAGGGACTGTCCGAGACCCGAATCCTGGCCAGGCATGTGCTGCGCAACTCGGTCGGCGCCGCCCTGTCGATGACCGGACTCCAAGTGGGCCTGATGTTTTCGGGCGTGTTGGTGGTCGAGCAGGTCTTCGGCTGGCCCGGCATCGGGCAGTACGTCGCGCAGAGCATTCCCGTGGCGGATTTCCCGGCGATCGCCGGCGTCACGCTGATGCTGGGAGCGCTCTACGTCGTCATCAACACGGTGGTGGACCTGCTGCAGGCCGCCGCTGATCCGCGTATCGCCGTCACAGGAGGTTAAGTGCCGAAACAGCCGCTCATCGTAGGTAATCCCGTCCTGGTCGTCGTCGACATGCAGGAGTCCGGCGACATGCCGGCCGAGGTGGTCGGCATCGAGCACATGGCCGGTTACGACGGCCGGATCGCCCGGGCCCAGCGCCTGATCGCCGCCGCCCGCGCCGCGCGGATCCCGATCGTGTTCTTCCAGGAGGTGCACCGCCCCAACGGCATCGACTTCGGCCGCGAGCTCGACGGCGCCGAGGGCGAGCACTGTGTGGACGGCCGCCCGGGCACCCCGCTGCATCCCGCGCTGCTGCCCGACCTCGATGGGCCCAACCACGAGTTCCACATCGTCAAGCGCCGCTATTCCGGTTTCATCGGAACGGATTTCGAGATCGTGCTGTCGGGTCTGCGGGCCTCGACGCTCATTCTCATCGGCGGGCTCACCGACGTCTGCGTGCACTACACCTTCGCCGATGCGCACCAGCGTGACTTCTACGTCCGCGTCGTGACCGACTGCGTGGGCGGCTCGTCGACCTATCGCCACGACGCGGCCCTCGATGCCATGGAGTACCTGCAGGCCGGTGCCATGCGCACCACCGACGAGATCGTCGCCGCCTTTTCCGATATGTGTCCGCCCGAGTTGTCCAGCCCCGCCCTCGAAGGAGTTGCCCGATGATGAAGAGCCACAAGGTCCCCGGTCGCGCGCGCGGAAGCTGGCGGATCGCCGCTGCCGGTGCCGCCGCCGTCATGTTGACGCTGAGCGGTTGCGGTGGCTCGAACTCGGGGAGCGGCACGCCCAACGCCGCGCCCACCGACAAGGTTCTGCACCTGTCCTTCCTGCAGGACCCGGGGCAGCCGCCGGACCCGGACATCTACTACGCGGGACAGGGTCTGTTGCTGACCACCAACACCTACGAAGGCCTGCTGCAATACAAGGCCGGTGTCGACAAGGCCGTCCTGGAACCGCTGCTGGCCACGAGCTGGACGGCGTCGCCGGACAACAAGGTGTTCACGTTCAAGCTCCGTGAGGGCGTCAAGTTCCACGATGGCACGCCGTTCACGTCGGCGGCGGTCAAAGCGTCGTTCGATCGCCGGGTGGCCGTCAACCAGGGCCCGGCCTACATGGTCAAGGACGTGGAATCGGTGACCACACAAGGGGATTACGACGTCACCGTCACGCTGAAGGCACCCAACTCGGCGTTCCTCGACTACCTGGCGTGTCCGTACGGCCCCCGCATGCTCAGTCCTGAAGGACTGAAGAAGAACGCCGGCACCGACAACGCGCAGGGTTACCTCACGACTCATGACCTCGGCACCGGTCCGTTCACGCTGACCGACGCCCAGGTGGGGTCGCACTACGCGATGGCCGCCTTCCCCGGATACTGGGGCACCAAGCCGTATTTCGAGAAGGTCGAGCTACCGGTCATCACCGACGTGTCGGCGCAGCAACTGCAGTTCAACAACGGCCAGGTGGCCGCCATCCTGCACGACCTGCCGTCCTCGGCGGTCCAGTCCTACCTGAACAACAAGGCGTTCACCAACTACTCGCTGCCGACCATGATGTCGAACTACGCGTACATCAACCCGAGCAAGGGCATGATGACCGACGCCAAGAACCGCAACGCGGTGATGCAGGCGATCGATGTCGACGAGCTGGTGAAGCAGACGTACTTCGGGCGCGGTAAGAAGGCCGAGCAGATCTACCCGCCGAACATGATGGCCGCCGAATACGGCAAGCAGTCGGTGCCGCACGACCCCTCGGCGCTGTCCGCCATCGCCGCGACGCTGCCGGCCGATCAAAAGGCCGTCACCATCGGCTACGACTCGAGCAACCCGGACAACCAGTTGATCAGCAACCTGATTCAGACCGAACTGGCCGCAGCCGGTCTGACCGTCAAGGTGCAGGCGTATCCCACGTCGGAGATCTACGGGTGGGTCGGTACTGACGGAAAGTCCGCACCCGAGATCATGACGTACGTCGGCTGGCCTGATGCGCCGTCGCCGTACACCTGGGGCCACATCTCGTGGGATGCCGGCGGCGGCCTGAACTTCTTCGGCTGCTCGTCGCCCGCGGTGACAGACGCATTGGCCAAGGGCCTGCCCGCCGATTCGGCCCCGGACTTCTCGACGGCCGGTGTGGAAGCGGTCAAGACCGGGTGCTGGCTGAACATCGCCGACGTCAACGACTTCATGGTGGCCCAGCCCTGGCTCAAGGGCGTCGAACAGGCACACGTGGTCACCAACCCGAATTCGCTGCGCCTGAACGCCCTTTCGGTCGGCTGATGGCCACTCTGGTCGGCAAGCCCGGAGTGCGGCGGATCATCCTGCTGACCCTGGGCTGGGAGGAGCTGCCGAAGTCGGTGTCGGTGTACGGGGCACCGCCGGAGGAGCGCATGCGGGAGCCGGTGCCCGGGGTGTTGCTGCAGACCGACGGCGGTTGGGTACTGCTCGACACGGGATTCAACACCGCGCTCGTACGGGACCCGGCGCTGTACCGGCGGTTCTTCCCGACCGTCGAGTACCGCCCGGTGCTGCCCGGACCGGGCGAGCCGATCGAGCAGCGACTGGCGGAGGTCGGGGTGGATTTCGACGAGATCCACACCGTCGCCGTCAGCCACCTGCATCACGACCATGCCGGCGGGCTCAAGCTGTTCGCCGGAAAGGTCCCGGTGCACGCCCAGCGTCGTGAACTCGAGTACGGGCTGTCGAATCACCCTGAGCCTGAACGCAACGCGATCAATCGGATCGATTTCGACGACCCGAACATCGAGTGGCACCTGGCCGACGGGGAAGCCGAGATCGCCCCGGGCATCACCGCGGTGCCGACCTATGGGCACACGCCGGGGCATCAGAGCTTCGTCGTCGAACTCGACCAGTCCGTCGGCGGTGACGGCTTCGTGTTCGCCTTCGATGCGGCCGACCTCACGGAGAACATCGAGCACGAGCTCGCCATCGGCGGGTTCATCGACGTCGACCCGCAGGACACGATCGAGCCGATCCGCCGACTCAAGAAGTTGGCCGCCGACAGGGGGTTTCAGCTGATCCCCGGCCATGATCCACACGTGTGGCCCGAGCTCACCGACCATTTCCATCATCGGTTCGGCGGGCTGTGATGGAGTGCGTGCTGCGCGCCGACCGGGTGCTCGTCGACGGTCACGAGGTTCCCGCCGCGGTGGGGATCGACGGTGGTCGCATCGTCTTCGTGGGTGACGTCGACGCCGATTGCGCTGCAGTAGAGGACATCCGGTTGCCCGAATCGGTGGTGCTGCTCCCTGGTTTCGTCGACACGCATGTCCACATCAACGAACCGGGTACCGATTGGGAGGGCTTCGAGACCGCCACCGCCGCGGCGGCCGCGGCCGGGATCACCACCGTGGTCGACATGCCACTGGACTGCGACCCGGTGACCACCAGCGTCGCGGCCCTGTACACCAAAAAGGCCACGGCAGCGGGTAATTGCCACGTCGACGTCGGGTACTGGGGTGGCGTGGTGCCCGACAACCTCGACGATCTGGCCGACCTGGCACAGGCCGGGGTGCGCGGCTTCAAGTGCTTCCTCGCCGACTCGGGCAACCCGCATTTCCCGCACCTGAGCCCGGGACAGTTCCGGGATGCCATGCGGCGCATCGCCGAACTGGGGTCGGTGCTGCTCGTCCACGCCGAGAGCAACCAGGTGATCGACGCCGGGCCAGCGCCGGCGGGCCGGGAATACCGGTCGTTCCTGGCGTCGCGACCCGACGCCGCCGAAGACGATGCCGTGGCACTGGTGATCGACGCGGCAGCGGCGACCGGGGCCCGCGCGCACATCGTGCACGTCTCCAGCGCCACAGTGTTGGCCCGCCTCGTCGAGGCCAAGCGCGCCGGGATACCGGTGACGGCCGAAACCTGCCCGCATTACCTGACATTCGCCGCCGAGACGGTGCACGACGGTGGCACCGAATTCGCCTGCTGCCCGCCCATCCGGGACGGCGCCAACCGTGAACTGCTGTGGTCCGCGCTGCACGACGGCACGCTGGACCTGGTGGTGTCCGACCACTCGCCCTGCGCGCCGCGGCTCAAGGGGGACGGGGATTTCGGCCGGGCATTCGGTGGGATCAGCTCACTGCAACTGAGCCCGCGCGCAGTCTGGACGCAGGCCGCCGCACGCGGTTTCGGGCTCACCGACCTGAGCCGGTGGATGACGCAACGGCCCGCCGCGCTGGCCGGTTACACCGACCGGGGCCGGATCGCCGTGGGCCTGCGGGCCGACCTGTGCGCCTTCGATCCGGGTGCCCTCGACACCGTGCGGGCGGCGACGCTGCGGCACCGTCACCCGGTGAGCCCGTATGACGGTGTCACGCTGCGGGGTTCGGTCCTGCAGACCTGGGTTGCCGGCGTGCCCGCGTTGGTGGGGGAGCCGGCATGAGAATCCTGGTGCTCAACCCGAACACCTCGGCGGCCATGACCGCCGAGATCGCCACTGCCGCGCGTGCCGCTGCGCATACCGACACTGAGATCGTCTGCATGTCACCGTATTTCGGCTCGGCGGCAATCGACTCCGCCGCCGAGAGCTACCTTTCCGCGGTCGGGGTGATGGACCTGGTTGCCCGACTGGCCCGGTCGGGCGACTTCGACTTCGATGCCGTTGTGCTCGCCGGATTCGGCGAGCACGGCCGCGACGCGCTCGCCGAGATGCTGACGGTGCCGGTGTTCGACATCGCCGAATGCGCCGCGCATGTCGCGCACCTGATCGGCCGGCGGTTCTCGGTGATCACCACGCTCGCCCGGTCGATCCCGCCCATCGAGGACCGGCTGCTGCTGGCCGGCCTGAACGCACACTGCGCCTCGGTACGGGCCTGCGGCCTCGGCACGGCAGCCGTGGACGCCGACCCCGCCGGCGCCGTGCAGGCGATTGTCGACGAGGCCGCACGCGCCGTCAACGAGGACGGCGCCGACGTGATCTGCCTGGGGTGCGCCGGGATGGCAGGCGTGACGGCGGCGATCTCCGCCAAGCTCGGGGTGCCCGCGGTCGACGGGGTCGCCGCCGCGGTGGCCCTCGCCCAGGCCGTCGTCGGGCTGGGCCTGTCCACCAGCAAGGCAGGGGTGTTCGCGCCGGGACCGGACAATCCGCGCAGCCACTGGCCGCTGTCGGAAGCACTGGGCCGATGACCGACGTCGATCTCGCCTCACGCCTCGTCGGCGGCAGCGTGGTGGCCGCCAGTGACGAATCGTTCGGATTCAAGGAGCGGCTCGTCGACCCGGCCGAACCCGCCTTCGTGCCCGGAACCTTCGACCTGCGCGGCGAAGTGGTGGACGGCTGGGAGACCCGGCGCCACGCCGGCCGCGCCGGCGACTGGGCGATCATCCGGCTGGGCACACCCGGCCGGCTGCGCACCATCGACGTGGACACCCGGTTCTTCTCGGGCAATCACCCGAGCGGCTGCGCGGTGGACGCCTGCGTGCTGGCGCGCACCGACGATCCGGCAGACCCCGCTGTGGCCTGGACACCGATCGTGGAACCCACTGTGCTCAAGGCGGATTCGCACAATCTGCTGGCCGTCGCGGACCGCCGGCGGTGGACGCACCTGCGGCTGCGGCTGCAGTCCGACGGCGGCGTCGCCCGGCTGCGGGCGTACGGCGAGGTGGTGCCGGACCCCGCGTCCTTCAGCGATGTCACCGTCGAGGTGTCCGGTCTGGAAAACGGTGGTCGGGTCGAATGGTGCAGTGACAGTTTCTATTCCAGTGCCACGTCGCTGATCATGCCGAACCGGCCGCACAACATGGGCGACGGCTGGGAGGCGCGCCGACGCCGCGACGTCGGACCGGACACCCACGACGCGGTGATCGTCTCGTTCGCCGCGCCCGCCGACCTGCGCCGCATCGAGGTCGACACGTCGTACTTCGTGTTCAACGCCAGCCTGGAGGTGTCGGTGCTGGGCAGCCGGAGCCGTCCCGATCGGGAACACGGTTGGGGGATGGTCGCTTTCGACGTTCCGGTGCTGCCGCGGACGCGACTGCTCGCCGATGCGCGCCAGGTGTTCGCGGTCGACGTGCCCGACGTGGCGGCACTGCGCGTACAGGCCTACCCGGACGGCGGGATCGCCCGGGTACGGGCAATAGGGGTGCCCACCGTCGACGGACTGCGGATGCTGCAGCACAACTGGGAGGAATCGTCATGACACCACTGCTGACCGACTGCGCCGGCCTCTGGCGCCGCACGCTGTTGATCGACGTCGACGGCACGCGCGACACCGAACCGGGTGTGCTGTGGCTGCAGAGCCTGACGGCCTACGTTGACTCCCGCGGATTCGCGGGCACCCTGCACCAGGACGGCGACGTCTTCGAGTGGCATCGAGAGTTCGACATCACGACGCCGGGACCGCATCCCGACGCCGGCGTAATGCACTGGGAGAGCGATGTTCTCGTCGAGACCGGGGTGCACGAACACTACATCGAGCACTGGGTCCGCGACCCCGGCGACGCGGGGCCGACAGGCGCGCTGCACCTGTCCGGGCCGGCCGGAGCGTCGGCGCTACTGGTCCGGGTCGGCGCCATGTTCGGCTGGGCCGACGGCACTCAGGTGGTGCTCGGCACCGTGGGCGGCGACGCGCAGCGAGCGCTCGGTATCGACTTCGCCGACATGGCTTCTGTCGGCGACCAAATCCAGGCCAACGGCGTGCACTGGACGGTGGACAACTCGGAAGGGAATGTGAATTCATGAGTGGCGTAACGTCATTCACGTCGGTGCCGATCATCGACATCAGCGGATTGTCGTCACCCGAGCGTGCCGAGCAGCACCGCGTGGCCGCCGAGCTGGGCCGGGCGGCGGCCGACGTCGGCTTCTTCTACATCAGCGGCACCGGCATCGATGAGTCGTTGTTCAGCGCGATGCTGGCGGCGGTGAAGGAGTATTTCGCGCTGCCGGTGGAAGAAAAGATGCGCAACTACATCGGGCTGTCGCGCTGTCACCGGGGGTATGTGCCGGTCGGCGAGGAGGGCCTGGAGGGCACCGTCCCGGATCTGAAGGAAGCGTTCGACACCGCGCTGGATCTGCCCGCCGATGATCCGGATTACCTGGCCGGCAATCCCATGCTGGGCCCCAACGCGTGGCCGGACCTACCCGGCTTCGCCGACGCGGTGACTGCCTACTACCAGGCGGTGCTGGCCGTGGGCCAGCGGCTGCTGTGGGCGTTCGCCGTCGCCCTCGGTGAGGATCCGGAGGTCTTCTCCCGCCACGCCACCAAGACGCCGAGCCAGCTGCGGCTCATCCACTATCCGTACAACCCGGACGCCCATGACAGCGTCGGGATCGGCGCGCACACCGACTACGAGTGCTTCACGCTGCTCAAGCCGACGGCCCCCGGCCTCGAGGTGCTCAACGGCGCGGGCGAGTGGATCGACGTACCGCCCGTCGACGGGACGTTCGTCGTCAACGTCGGGGACCTGCTGGAGCTGTGGACCAACGGTGCGTTCGTGGCGACCAGCCACCGCGTCCGCAAGGTCGCCGAGGAACGGTACTCGTTCCCGTTGTTCTTCAACGTCGACTACCACACCGAGGTGAAACCGCTGCCGCAGTTCGCTTCGCCCGATGCCAAGCCCCGGCCGGCGCTGCGTGCGGGTGAGCACCTGTTCGCCCAGACCGCGCAGACGTTCGCCTACCTACGCCGGCGCATCGAGTCGGGCGAACTGGTACTGCCCGACGGCTCGCTGGAATTGGGACAGTTCGGCCAGCAGGCGTTGCAGGGTGCCGGCTGACTAGTTGATGGGCGCGTTGAGCCAGTGCAGGTCGTCGAGCATGCCGCGGGCCGCCACGATGCCCTGACCGGTCTGCCACACCTCGTTGTTCACCACGAACACCCGGTTGTCGCGCGTGGCGGCGAGCTTCTTCCAGGCCGGGCCGTCGAGCAACGCGGTCGCTTTGTCCTTGGCCGCCGGTGACTCGAACGTCAGGTAGACGATGTCGCCGTCGGCCGCCGAGAAATCGGTGCCGGGTCCCAGCTTCGAGATGTCGATCTCGCGGTAGGGCTTGTCGGTGAATCGTTGCGGCGCAGGGCGATCCGCGCCGATCCGGGCCAGCACGCTGCCCGGGAAGTTGTTGGCGCCGAAGATTCGCAGGGTGCCCTCGGTCAGCTGCACCACCGACACCTGGAAATGCGAGGCGTCGTTCTGGCCGCCGACCTTGGTGGCGTCGGCGTTGAACCCGTCGACCAGTGCGCCCGCGGCGGCGCCGCGACCGGTCGCCGCCCCGACCATCCGCAGATCGTCCTGCCAGGCCGCGCCCGACGGCCCGGTGAGCACCGTCGGCGCGATCGCCGACAATGCGCCGTAGGTGTCCGATGTGGCCGACACCTGCGAGCCGATGATCAGGTCGGGGTTGGCGGCCTTGACCGCGGCCATGTCGGGGGCACCGCGGGTGCCGGCCGCCGGCACGTTGTGGATGACGGTGCCCAGGTATGACGTCTGGCCCGACGAATCCGTCGGGGTCGCCGCGGCGACCACACGGCCCTGCAGGCCCAGCGCGCACAGCGCATCGAGTGCCGTGCCCGAGAGCACGACGATGCGCTGCGGGTCGGCGTTGACGTCGGTGGCGCCGGCGGCGTGGTGCACCTGGCGGGTGGGCGGGCCCTCATCGAGCGCTGCCGGGGTGGGCGCGCACGAATCGTCGGGCCGGCGCTGGTTGCCCAGCACGCCCGCGGTGGCGATCCGGGTGGTGCTGGTGATGGGAGCCGAGTTCGCTGCCTGAGGTTCGCTGGTGTGCCCCGAACAGCCCGTCAGGACGGTCGCGGCCGTCGCGCACAGGGCGGTCAGAACCGCCGCGCTGGCGCTGGACAGCCGGGTACGGGGAGTCGGAAACTGCACGTGGCCGACGGTAACACCCGCGCGGTCGGGCCCAGATGAGGCGCGGTCGCGAGGGCCCGCGCCACGCCGGGCCCGACGGCTGGTCCAGCCAATTACGACAGTTTGTAGGACCCTCGCCGCAAGGCTGTGCGATGGGGGATAAGATCACCGGCAGACAACATGGGATGCCCCGTGTGCTCGAACTATTCGCCCGGAACATTTGGAGGATCTGTTGGTAGCCGAAGCGCCCCCAATCGGAGAACTCGAGGCTCGTCGCCCGTTCCCGGAGCGTATGGGCCCCAAGGGCAACCTGATCTACAAGCTGGTGACCACGACCGATCACAAGCTGATCGGCATCATGTACTGCGTCGTCTGCTTCGTGTTCTTCTTCATCGGTGGCCTGATGGCGCTGTTCATGCGCACCGAGCTGGCCATGCCGGGACTGCAGTTCCTGAGCAACGAGCAGTTCAACCAGCTGTTCACCATGCACGGCACGGTGATGCTGCTGTTCTACGCGACCCCGATCGTGTTCGGCTTCGCCAACCTGGTGCTGCCGCTGCAGATCGGCGCCCCCGACGTGGCGTTCCCGCGCCTGAACGCCTTCTCGTTCTGGCTGTTCCTGTTCGGCGCCATGATCGCCATCGCCGGCTTCATCACCCCCGGTGGTGCCGCTGACTTCGGCTGGACCGCCTACTCGCCGCTGACCGACGCGATCCACTCGCCCGGCGCCGGTGGCGACCTGTGGATCGTCGGCCTGGCCGTCGGTGGTCTGGGCACCATCCTGGGTGCCGTCAACATGGTCACCACCGTGGTCTGCATGCGCTGCCCGGGTATGACGATGTTCCGCATGCCGATCTTCACCTGGAACATCCTGGTGACCTCGATCCTCGTGCTGCTGGCCTTCCCGCTGCTGACCGCCGCGCTGTTCGGCCTGGCCGCCGACCGCCACCTGGGCGCCCACATCTACGACCCCGCCAACGGTGGCGTCCTGCTGTGGCAGCACCTGTTCTGGTTCTTCGGCCACCCCGAGGTGTACATCATCGCGCTGCCGTTCTTCGGCATCGTCTCCGAGATCTTCCCGGTGTTCAGCCGCAAGCCGATCTTCGGTTACACCACCCTGATCTACGCGACGCTCGGTATCGCCGCCCTGTCGGTCGCCGTGTGGGCGCACCACATGTACGCCACCGGCGCCGTCCTGCTGCCGTTCTTCTCCTTCATGACGTTCCTGATCGCGGTCCCGACCGGTATCAAGTTCTTCAACTGGATCGGCACCATGTGGAAGGGCCAGTTGACCTTCGAGACGCCCATGCTGTTCTCGGTCGGCTTCCTGATCACCTTCCTCCTCGGTGGCCTGTCGGGCGTGCTGCTGGCCAGCCCGCCGCTGGACTTCCACGTGACGGACAGCTACTTCGTCATCGCGCACTTCCACTACGTGCTCTTCGGCACCATCGTGTTCGCCACCTACGCGGGCATCTACTTCTGGTTCCCGAAGATGACGGGCCGGCTGCTCGACGAGCGTCTGGGCAAGCTGCACTTCTGGCTGACCTTCATCGGCTTCCACACCACCTTCCTGGTCCAGCACTGGGTCGGTGACGAGGGCATGCCGCGTCGTTACGCCGACTACCTGCCCACCGACGGCTTCACCACGCTGAACGTGATCTCGACCATCGGTGCCTTCATCCTGGGCCTGTCCACGCTGCCGTTCGTGTGGAACGTGTTCAAGAGCTGGCGTTACGGCGAGCCCGTCGTGGTCGACGACCCGTGGGGCTACGGCAACTCCCTGGAGTGGGCCACCAGCTGCCCGCCGCCGCGGCACAACTTCACCGAGCTGCCCCGAATCCGTTCGGAGCGCCCGGCGTTCGAGCTGCACTACCCGCACATGGTCGAGCGGATGCGCGCCGAAGCGCACATCGGTCGATCGCACCACTAGGAATCAGCCGACCCGCCCGCGCCTAAGGCGCGGGCGGTTCTGCGTTAGGGGACTTGACAGATGACGCAGGCAGGAATGCCAAACGGATCAGTGCTCATCACCGTCACCGGTCTCGACCAGCCGGGCGTGACGTCGACGCTGTTCGGCGTGCTGTCGCGGCACAACGTCGAGCTGCTGAACGTCGAGCAGGTGGTCATCCGTGGCCGCCTGACACTCGGCGTGCTGGTTGCGGTGCCGGCCGAGGTGGCCGGCGAGGTGCTGCGGGCCGACGTGCAACAGGCCATCGGTGAGCTGGGACTCGATGTCGCGATCGACAGCAGTGACGATCAGCCCGTCCTGACCGAACCGTCGACCCACACCATCGTCGTGCTGGGCCGGCCCATCACCGCCGAGGCGTTCACCGTCGTCGCCCGCGAGGTCGCCGCGCTGGGGGTCAACATCGACTTCATCCGCGGCGTCTCCGACTACCCGGTGACGGGGCTGGAGCTGCGGGTGTCGGTGCCCCCGGTGGGCGGGGCCTACGCGCAGCTGCAGACCGCGCTGGCCCGCGTCGCGGTCGACGAGGGCGTCGACATCGCCCTCGAGGACTACAGCCTGGCCCGGCGGGCCAAGCGGCTCATCGTGTTCGACGTCGACTCGACGCTGATCCAGGGCGAGGTCATCGAGATGCTGGCGGCGCGCGCCGGCGCCGAGGCCAAGGTCGCGGCCATCACCGAGGCCGCCATGCGCGGCGAACTGGACTTCGAGGAGTCGCTGCGGGAGCGGGTGGCCACGCTCGCCGGCCTGCCGGCCGAGGTGGTCGACGAGGTCGCCGACCAGATCGAGCTGACCCCGGGTGCCCGGACCACACTGCGTACGCTGCGCCGGCTGGGTTACCACTGCGGTGTGGTGTCGGGCGGGTTCCGCCAGGTGATCGAGCCGCTGGCCGAGGAGCTGATGCTCGACTTCGTGGCGGCCAACCACCTCGAGATCGTCGACGGCAAGCTGACCGGCCGGGTGACCGGCCCGATCGTCGACCGTCCGGGCAAGGCCAAGGCGCTGCGGGACTTCGCCAACCAGGCCGGTGTGCCCATGGAGCAGACGGTCGCGGTCGGCGACGGCGCCAACGACATCGACATGCTGTCGGCGGCCGGCCTCGGCGTCGCGTTCAACGCCAAGCCCGCGCTGCGGGAGGTCGCCGACGCGTCGCTGAGCCACCCGTACCTGGATACCGTGCTGTTCATCCTCGGCATCACGCGTGGCGAGATCGAGGCTGCCGACGCGGTCGACGGTGTGGTGCGGCGGGTGGACATCCCGTAGCGATTCGCCGGCGACGGCACACCGCAGCCGCTGTCGCGTTACAGTGGTGACTATTGATATTGATTTGCTGCGTAAGCGTGTGGGAGATGGTGACATGAAGCGTGCGGTTCTGGTTGGTGTAAGTGCTGTCGCGTTGGTCGCCGGCCCCTTGTCGGTCGTCTCGGTGACGGCGGCCGCGCCGGCCTACGCGTGCCCCTGGGGGACCGTGCCGAGCCACTTCGAAGGCGTGTGCGTCAAGGGCACGGCGAACGGCAGCGGCCCGCAGGCGGTGCCGCCGCAGACGTCCAACAGTGGGACGGGCGCGCAGATCACCCAGTCGGTCGGCGGCCTGCAGACGGTCAACGGCATTCCCTGCACGCCCGAGCACATCGGCACCTGCATCGGCCTGATCCAGAGCCAGCAGTAAGCTTCCGGCCCGCCTCAGACGACGAGGGCGTGCGCGTCCGGCGTACCCGCGCCGGTGACGCCGCGCCACGCCTGAGCGAGCACCGCCACCGACTGGTGCAGGCGCTCGTCGGGCTGGGTGAACGGCACCCGGATGAAGCGCTCCAGCGTGCCGTCGACCCCGAACCGCGGCCCCGCCGGGATGACGAGTCCCATCCGGGACGCCGCCGCGGACAGCGCTGAACTCATGGGTGCGGGCAGCCGCATCCACATCGACATGCCGCCGTGGCACGGGCTGGCCGTCCAGTCCGGAAGTTGTTCCTGCAGAAGCGAACTCACCAACTCGCGCCGGGCGCGCAGCATGTCGCGCCGGGCGGGCAGCACGGTGTCGGCCTGCCGGAGCAGGTCGGCCGACGCCAGTTGTTCGACGATGGCGGTGCCGAGGTCGATGGTCGGCCGCACCGCGGCGATGGCGGCCAGCGTGGACCGTTCGGCGCGAATCCAGCCGACCCGCAGGCCACCCCAGAACGACTTCGACATCGAGCCGACGGTGATCACCAGGTCGCGGCGGCTCTCCAGGTAGGAGGCCAGCGGCGGCGGCAGCGGCTCGTCCAGCCAGATGTCGCAGATGGTTTCGTCGATGATGGTGCGGGTCCGGGTCTCGGAGATGATGCGGGCGAGGCGCTCGCGCCCGGCGGCCGGCAGGCTCAGCCCGGTCGGGTTGTGGTTGTCGACGATCAGGTAGGCCAGCGTGGGGGCCAGTTGCCGCATGGCGGCCTGTACGGCATCCAGTTCCCAGCCGTCCTCGGCCATGCTCACGGGCACCGGCCGGGCGCCGGACGCCGCGATGAGCGAGATGGCGCCGTGGTACGTCGGCTGCTCGATCAGTACCCGGTCGCCCGGGCGGGCGTAGGTGGCCAGCACGAGATTGATCGCGTGCAGCGCCCCGGTGGTCACCATGATCTCGTCCGGATCGGTGGGAAACCCTCTGGCGCAATATCTTTCGGCGATGGCCTGGCGAAGCTCGGCGACGCCGGTGAGTTCGATGCCGAGGTCGTGCAGGTGCGGTGCCACGCGCTGGGCGGCGCGCGCGAACGCCTCGAGGGTGGCGGCCGCCGGCGCCGAGGGCGCGGCATCGGCCAGGCTCAGCGTGCCGGTTCTGACTATGGGCGCCGGACTGGCCGTGAGCGCCGTGGGCGGCAGGGCCGTGGTGCTGCGGGCGCCGCGGCGGGCGTTGAGGTAGCCGTCCTCGCGCAGCTGGGCATAGGCCGCGGTGACGGTGGTGCGGGAGACCCGCAGCGCGTCGGCCAGTGCGCGTTCGCTGGGATACCGGGCGCCGACGGGGAGCCGGCCGTCGACGATGAGCAGGCGGATGGCATCGGCCAGGCCCAGATAAGCGGGGCCGCTGAGGCTGGACGTGCGCCAGTTGCCCAATTCGCGTGCCAGAAGGACTTCGTCAAGTGATCTGGCTGACATCTCGATCGACATTGAAGCCAGTATCGGCCAACTGGCTATTGAATGGCAAGCCAGTTGGCCGGAAAACTGGTGTCATGCGAACGAACTGGCTATCAAAACTGGCTGAGAAGCGTGCCCGGTCGCGGCGTGACAACCGCGCCGATATCCGTGATCTGGATGCCGCCCGGGTGCGTCACGAACTGGACGCCATCCGCGCTCGCTTCCAGGACCACCGGTGACGGCAGCGGCCAAACGCGTCAGCGGGACCGGCCTGACAATCCGCTCGGTGCTGCTGCTGGCGGGGCTGAGCGGCTACGGCCTGTCGATGGCACTGTTCGTGCGGGCCGGCCTGGGCCTGGACCCGTGGGACGTCTTCCACCAGGGCCTGGCCCAGCACACCGGACTGACCATCGGCGGCGCCACGGCGCTCGTCGGCGTCGTGGTGCTGCTCGGCTGGATCCCGCTGCGGAACCGGCCGGGCGTCGGCACCGTCGCGAACGTCATCATCATCTCCGTCGTGGTCGACGCCGCCCTGCTGGTGCTGCCGCAGCCGGCGACGCTGCCGGTGCGCACGGCGATGATGGTCGGCGCCGTGGTGCTCAACGCCGTGAGCACCGTGATGTACATCGGTGCCGGAATGGGGCCGGGGCCACGCGACGGACTGATGACCGGGCTGGTGGCCCGGACCGGATGGTCGGTGCGGCTGGTCCGCACCGGCATCGAGGTGACGGTGCTGGCCACCGGCTGGCTCCTCGGCGGCACCGTCGGCGTCGGAACCGTCGTGTACGCCTTGGGGATTGGGCCGCTGGTGCAACTGGTGCTGCGGTGCACCCCGAGCCGCTGGCTCGCGGCCAGCGGATGGGCGCACGTGGTGGGGGACCGGGCAGCGGAACCGGCCGTGGCTACGATGAGCGAGTGCCCGGCGCCCTCAACGACAACCTCGTAAAGCCAGATGGCCCGCCCGACTCCGACCAATTGATCGACTCCGTCGATGACGACCTGTTGATCGAATTCTCGGGCGTCACGCTGCGCCGCGGCGGTGCCACCCTGGTCGGCCCGATCGATTGGTCGGTGGAACTCGATGAGCGCTGGGTCGTCCTCGGTCCCAACGGCGCGGGCAAGACGTCGCTGCTGCGCATGGCCGCCGCCGTCGAGCATCCGTCGACGGGCACGGCGTTCGTGCTCGGCGAGCGGCTGGGCCGCACCGACATGTCCGAGCTGCGGTCGCGGATCGGGCTCAGCAGTTCGGCACTGGCGCAGCGGATACCCGACGACGAAGTGGTGCGCGACCTGGTGGTCTCCGCCGGTTATGCGGTGCTGGGCCGGTGGCGCGAACAGTACGACGACGTCGACTACAACCGCGCGCTGGACACGTTGGAGAGCATCGGCGCCGAACACCTCGCCGACCGCCGCTACGGCACCCTGTCCGAGGGCGAGCGCAAGCGGGTGCTGATCGCGCGGTCGCTCATGACCGACCCGGAGCTGCTGCTGCTCGACGAGCCGGCGGCCGGGCTGGACCTCGGCGGGCGGGAAGAACTCGTGGCCCGGCTCGCTGATCTGGCCGCTGATGCCGACGCACCCGCCTCCGTGCTGGTCACCCACCACGTCGAGGAAATCCCGGAGGGCTTCACGCACTGCCTGCTGCTCTCCGAGGGGCGGGCGATCGCTTCCGGGCTGCTGCCCGACGTGCTCACGTCCGAGAATCTCTCCCAGGCCTTCGGTCAGTCGATCGCCCTGGAGTACATCGACGGGCGGTACTTCGCCCGTCGTACCCGCAGCCGCGCGGCGCACAGGAGGCGTATATGACCGAACTCGACCCCCTGCATCCCAGGCCGGCCGCGACCGTGATGCTGGTGCGCGACGGCGTGCCCGGCATCGAGGTCTTCCTCATGCGCCGCACCATGTCGATGGCCTTCGCCGGCGGCATGACGGTGTTTCCCGGCGGTGGGGTCGACGAGCGCGACCGCGATGCCGACATTGCCTGGACCGGACCCGACCGGACCTGGTGGGCCGAGAAGTTCGGCGTCGACCCGGTGCTGGCCGGCGCGCTGGTGTGCGCCGCCGCCCGCGAGACCTTCGAGGAATCCGGCGTGCTGTTCGCCGGGCCGGCCGACGATCCGGACGGCATCGTCTCCGACGCGACCGTCTACCACGAATCGCGGGCCGCGCTGGAAAGCCGTGAGCTGTCGTTCGGGGAGTTCCTGGCCCGCGAGAAGCTGGTGCTGCGCGCCGATCTGCTGTGGCCGTGGGCGAACTGGATCACGCCCAAAGAGGAACGCACCCGTCGCTACGACACGTTCTTCTTCGTCGGCGCCCTGCCGGCCGGCCAGCGCGCCGACGGCAACAACACCGAGAGCGACCACGTCGCGTGGCGTACGCCCGCGGCCGCGCTGGAGGAGTTCGCGCAGGGACATTCGTTCCTGCTGCCGCCCACGTGGACGCAACTGAGCTCGCTGGACGGCCGCACGGTCGGTCAGTTGCTCAAGGACGAACGGAAGATCGAGCCGATCGAACCGGTGCTCACCATGGGCGAGGGCACGTGGGACATCGAGTTCTTCGATGCCGAGCGGTACAAGGCGGCACGCGCCGGTAGGGCGCAGTGATGACGAAGCGTGAGTTCGCCGCGGAATTCGTCGAAATCCACGTCACCGACGGCATCGGGACCCTGCTGCTGGCCCGGCCGCCGCGCAATGCGCTGACCCGCCAGATGTGCCGGGAGGTCGCCGCGGCCGCCGAGGAGCTGGGCCAGCGGTCCGACGTCACCGCCGTCATCGTGTACGGCGGCCACGAGGTCTTCTGCACCGGTGACGACGACCACGAGACCAGCACCCTCGATGCGGCCGAGGCCCGCGTCGCGGGCGCGGTGTGCCGCGCCGCGGTCGACGCCGTCGCCGCCATTCCGCGGCCCACCGTCGCGGCCGTCACCGGCTACGCGCTGGGCAGCGGCCTGACGCTGGCGCTGGCGGCCGACTGGCGCATCAGCGGCGACAACGTGAAGGTCGGGTCGACCGAGATCCTGTCGGGCCGGGCACCGGCCGAGGGCGCCGCGGCGCGGTTGGCCGCGGCCGTCGGCGACAGCCGGGCCAAGGACCTGGTGTTCAGTGGCCGGTTCGCCGGTGCCGAGGAAGCCGTGGCCCTGGGTCTGGTCGACCAACTCGTGGCGCCCGACCACGTCTACGACGAGGCGCACAAGTGGGCGCGCAGGTTCCTCGACTCGTCGCCCGAGGCGCTGGCCACAGCAAAGGCGGCGTTCGCGGTTCGCTGAACCCGTGCTCAGCGGGTGAACAGAACCGTGGATGTGAACTCCCGGTGACGGGGCAGTTAGGCTGACCTGCATGACGAGTACCGACCAGACGTCCGAGGTCGCCGCAGCCGACGCTGCCGCCAAGGTATCCGAGGTAGTTGACCAGGCACCCAACCCGCACGCGACCGCCGAGCAGGTCGAGGCGGCCCGCCACGACACCAAGCTGGCGCAGATCCTGTACCACGACTGGGAAGCCGAGAGCTACGACGACAAGTGGTCGATCTCGTACGACCAGCGGTGCATCGACTACGCCCGCGGTCGCTTCGACGCCATCGTGCCCGACGAGGTCCAGCGCCAGCTGCCGTATGACCGCGCCCTCGAGCTCGGCTGCGGCACCGGCTTCTTCCTGCTGAACCTGATCCAGGCCGGCGTCGCGCGCCGCGGCTCGGTCACCGACCTGTCCCCGGGCATGGTCAAGGTGGCCACCCGCAACGGCAAGGCCCTCGGTCTGGACATCGACGGCCGTGTCGCCGACGCGGAGGGAATTCCCTACGAGGACAACACCTTCGACCTCGTCGTCGGACACGCGGTGCTGCACCACATTCCCGATGTGGAGCTGTCGCTGCGCGAGGTCGTCCGCGTGCTCAAGCCGGGCGGCCGGTTCATCTTCGCCGGCGAGCCCACCACCGTCGGCAACTTCTACGCCCGTCGCCTGGCCGACCTGACCTGGAAGACCACCGTCGCGGCCATGAAGCTGCCGGGCCTGGCGTCCTGGCGCCGGCCGCAGGAGGAGCTCGACGAGAACTCGCGCGCCGCCGCGCTCGAGTGGATCGTCGACCTGCACACCTTCGAGCCCGCCGACCTGGAGCGCATGGCGACCAACGCCGGTGCGGTCGAAGTCGCCACCGCCAGTGAGGAATTCACCGCCGCCATGCTGGGCTGGCCGGTGCGGACCTTCGAGTCGACGGTGCCCCCGGGCAAGCTCGGCTGGGGCTGGGCCAAGTTCGCCTTCGGCGGCTGGACCACGCTCAGCTGGTTCGACGCGAACGTGTGGCGCCACATCGTGCCGAAGGGCTGGTTCTACAACGTCATGATCACCGGGGTCAAGCCGTCCTGACGGACCCCGCGCCCCTGACGCTCTGACGTGAGCGGCTATGCCTTCACACTCGACGATGTCGCCTACCTGACCGGACCTGGTCAGGAGGCGCTCGCCGAGGTGGCCGCCCGGCCCCTGACCGATGCCCACCGGGTTTCCGACATCGCCTGGGCGCGTTCGCGTTTCGGTGACCGTGCGGCGGTTCTGGTCGAGACCGTGCTGCTGCGGCGCCGGGCCGTCGCCAAACTGGCCGAGCTGGGCGACGTCACCGGCTGGCTGTTCACCGACGAGGCGCTGCAGCAGGCCACGGCCGGGGCCGTCGCCGTTCATCGGGCGCGGCGGTTGTCCGGCCGCGTCGTGCACGATGCGACGTGTTCCGTCGGGACAGAACTTGCCGCCCTGAGTAATTCGGCTGATTCGGCGTCGCATCTCGTCGGCAGCGACCTGGACGCGGTCCGGCTGGCCATGGCGCGCCACAACGTGGGCGACCGTGCGTTGCTGTGCCGGGCGGACGCGCTCCGCCCGATCACGCGGGACGCGGTGGTGGTCGTCGACCCGGCGCGGCGCAGTTCGGGGCGCCGCAAGTTCGACCCCCGCGATTACGCCCCGCCGCTGGACGAGCTGCTCGAGGTCTACCGGGGCCGCGACCTGGTGGTGAAATGCGCTCCCGGCGTCGATTTCGGCCAACTGGCCGAGCTGGGATTCAGCGGCGAGGTGCAGATCACGTCGTTGGCCGGCAGCGTCCGGGAGGCCTGTCTGTGGTCACCGGGGCTGGCGCCATCCGGCGTCACGCGCCGGGCCACGGTGCTCGACAAGAACGGCCAGGTGGCCGAGGAATTCACCGATGCCGACCCCGGCGACTGTCCCGCGGGGCCCGCGGGGCGCTGGATCGTCGACCCCGACGGCGCGGTGGTGCGGGCCGGTCTGGTGCGCCACTATGCGGCGCGGCACGGCCTGTGGCAGCTCGACCCGGCGATCGCGTACCTGTCTGGCGACGAGTTGCCGAGCGGCACAAGGGGTTTCGAGGTCATCGAGCAGATCGCCTACAACGAGAAGCGGCTCCGGCAGGCGCTGTCCGCGCACGGGGCGTCGGCCGTCGAGATTCTGGTGCGCGGCGTCGACGTCGACCCGGATGCGTTGCGCGCCAAGCTGAAGCTGCAGCGCTCGGGTGCGCAACTCTCGGTGGTGATCACGCGCATCGGTGCGGGCGCCGCCGCCCGGCCGACGGCCTTCATTTGCCGGCCGTCGCGCTGAATCGCCAGGTCGCAGTTCATGGCCGGGACGGGTAGGGCCGACAGGTACGCTGGAACCGGCGGCGACGTGCCGCCATTTCTTGATCCCTGGAGGATTCACCAGATGCGCCTTCCCGCACTCGCCGCAGTGATCGCTGCAACAGGGGCGGTCGGTTGGCTCGGCATGCCTCTTGCGGCCGCGACCCCGGCGAAATGCCCGGAGCTGGGCGGCGTCGTCGACGGCTCACGGATGTGTCAGATTCGCGACACCACCCGCGGCTACGCGCTCAACATCAGCTATCCCATCGACTACCCGGATCAGCAGGCCGTGGTGGACTACATCACGCAGACCCGCGACGGGTACGTCAACGTCGCGAAGATGCCCGGACCGCACGAGACCTCGTACGAGCTGGACACCACCGCGACGCAGTACACCGCGGCGATCCCGCCCCGGAACACCCAGTCGGTGGTGTTCAAGACGTTCCAGGATGTCGGCGGTGCGCATCCGCAGACCTTCTACAAGACGTTCACGTGGGACCTGGTCCAGCGCAGGCCGATCACCATCGACAATCTGTTCGTACCTGGCGCACAACCTTTTCCGGTGATCCTGCCGCTGGTTCAGGGCGAACTGATCCGCCAGTCAGCGCAGCCGGTGCTGATGCCGCCGGCCGCCGGGCTGGATCCGGAGACCTACCAGAACTTCGCGATCACCAACGACTCGCTGATCTTCTTCTTCAGCCAGGGACAGGTGCTACCGGAATCCGCCGGCGCGGTGCAGGTGACGGTGCCGCGAGCGCCGATCGAGTCCATGCTCGCCTAGGGATTTGTGCACGATTTTCCGCGGCAAGCGCGGAAAATCGTGCACAAATCCCTGATCAGGCTGGGGCGAACGCGTAGACCTGGCCGTCGCTCGTCGCGGTGATGACGCGCTTGTCGTGCCCGACTGACACCCCGACCGGCCAGCCCGTGGCGCCCGGCAGTGGATAGCTGTTCACGGTGTGGCCGTCGGCGGGGGAGAAGACGACCAACGCCTGGCCGGCCTGGCCGTCCCGGACCACCACGTACCCGACGTCGGTGCCGGCGCGCGTGGCCGTCGTCAGCGGCTCGACGTCGCTGCGCGTCCACGCCACCTCGCCCTTGTCGCCCTTGTCCTTGACCGCGGTGAGCTTGGTCTGCGGCCCGCCGCCGGCGACCACCAGACCGTCCGGCGTCACCGACGGCGGCGTCTGCGGCTGGAAGCCGAGGTTGACCGACCACTTGGCCTTGCCGTCGGCGGAATTCACCGCCCAGAGGTGCTGGTCGCGGCCGTTGACGTAGACGGTCTTGCCGTCGGCCGACAGCACCGGGCTGGCGATGGGGCCGCCTCCGACCGCGGTGCTGCTCCATTCGCGGGTCAGCAGCGGCGTCTGGCCCTCGTGGTAGCGCAGCCCGACGAGGGCAGGGGCATCGGTGCCCGGCTGCCACAGGCCCAGGACGACCATGTTGGTGTCAGGGGAGTAGGCGGGCGCCGCCGAGATGGGGCACGCCGCCTTGGCGGGCTGGCAGTCGGCCAGGCCGCGCGCCGAGTCGGCGGGGTCGACGCCGCTGACGAGGTCCAGCGGGGCGCCGATGGTCTGGCCGCGGTGCGCGTCGAACACCAGCACCTGGCCCAGATGCGTCACCACGAGGAGCTGACCGGGCGACAGGATGCGCGGTGTCGTCGGCATCCCGATCACGGGCTGGCGCCAGCGGATCCACTGCGTCGGCGGGAACGACATGATCGCGCCGGGCTGGCCGACGTACATGTTGTCGAAGCCGTCGAACAGGGGACTGGACATGCCGCCGCCCTGCCACAGCCGGGTGCACCAGCGCTGGCGGCCGTGCTGGTCGCTTTCCCACACCATCAGGGAGCAACCATTGGCCGACTGCGCGTTGATGGCCAGATAGCTGCCGGAGCCGAGGATCACCTGTGCGCCGATGTTTCCCTTGGCCGAGCGGGCCCAGTCCTGCTTCAGGCTGCTTGCCCCGGCCAGCGCGGTGTAGCTGCTGTTGGCGGCGTCGCCGTACTGCGCGGGCCAGCCGTCCGAGGGGTGTGCCTTGACCCAGGAGTCGGTGTTGCCGCACCCGGCAACAGTCAGCGTGACCGCGGCAACAGCAACGGTGGCGAGGCGGCGGATTCGGTGTGCAGGCATCGAGTCCCGAGACTAGCCCGAGACACGCGAATGTCCGATTTCGCCTCGCGTAGGCTTTCCGGCCATGACGACGATGTGGGGCGCACCGATTCACAAACGATGGCGGGGTTCGCGGCTGCGCGATCCGCGGCAGGCGCGGTTCCTCACCCGTGAGTCGCTGAAGTGGGTGCTCGACAACAAGGCCTACACCCCGTGGTACCTGGTGCGGTACTTCCGGCTGCTCAAGTTCAAGCTGGCCAACCCGCACATCATCACGCGTGGCATGGTGTTCCTGGGCAAGGGTGTGGAGATCCAGTGCACGCCCGAGCTGGCGCAGATGGAGATCGGCCGCTGGGTCCACATCGGCGACAAGAACACCATCCGCTGCCACGAGGGCTCGCTGCGGTTCGGTGACAAGGTGGTGCTGGGACGCGACAACGTCATCAACACCTACCTGGACATCGAGATCGGCGAGTCGGCGCTCATGGCCGACTGGTGCTACGTCTGCGACTTCGACCACAAGATGGACAGCATGGAGCTGCCGATCAAGGACCAGGGCATCATCAAGGGCCCGGTGCGGATCGGGCCGGACACCTGGATCGCCGCCAAGGTGACCATCCTGCGCAACACCAGCATCGGCCGCGGCTGCGTGCTCGGCGCCCACGCGGTGGTCAAGGGCGAGATTCCGGACTACTCCATCGCGGTCGGCGCCCCGGCCAAGGTGGTCAAGAACCGCAAGCTGGACTGGGAGACCTCGGCCGCCGAACGCGAGGAACTCGCCCGGGCGCTGGCCGACATCGAGCGTAAGAAGAGCTCCCGGTAACTCAGCTCGTGTAGGCGAGCGTCGTCATCATGCCCGCCTCCTGGTGATAGGCGTTGTGGCAGTGCAGCATCCACTCACCGGGGTTGTCGGCGACGAGCGCGACGGTCAGCTTCTGCCTGGGCAGCACGATCAGTGTGTCCTTGCGTGGGCCGCGCCGGCCGTCGGGCTGTAGCACCTGGAACGTGTGCCCGTGCAGGTGCATCGGATGCCACATCGTCGTCGAGTTGGTGAAGGTCATGGTGGCGCGCTGTCCCTGCCGGATGGTCAGCGCCGTGCGGTTGTCGAAGCCCCGCCCGTTGATGCCCCAGTCGTACTTCATCATCGACCCGGTGAGTTCCGCGGCCAGCGTGACGTCCGGCGTGATCGGTCCGAGGTCGACGGCGCCGGTGGCCGTGAAGTCGGCGACGGTGCCGATCTTCCGGTTCAGCTCCGCGGGGCGGAACGCGGCGTCCGGCGCGGTGCCGGCGCCGGTGGACAGGATGGCGCGCGCGGCGCTGTCCTTGCCCTCGGCCACCGCCACCAACGGGAAGACGCCGTCGCCCGCGGTGACGATGACGTCGTAGCGCTCGCCCATACCCAGCAGCAGTGCGTCCACGTTCACCGGGTCGACGGGGAAGCCGTCGGTGTGCGTGACGGTCATGCGGTGGCCCGCCAGTGCGACCCGGAACGCGGTGTCGGCGCCGGCGTTGATGATGCGCAGCCGGATGCGCTGACCCGGCTTGGCGTTGAAAACCGTTGGTGCGGCGGGAATCCGGCCGTTGGCGACGAAGTAGGGGTACTTGACGTCGCCGGCGTCGCCGCCGAGCAGCGGGCTCGTCGCCATTCCCGCCATACCGGGCATGTCACCCATGCCGCTCATGTCGTGGCCGCCCATGTGTCCCATGCCGGCCATGGCGCGCAGGCCGTCGTAGATCTGCTGGGGCGACTGACCGGCACCCGAGGTCCAATCATCAAGGACCACAATCCATTCCGCGTCGTAGCGGCCGCGCTCCGCGGGATCGTCGATGACGACCGGCAGGTACAGCCCGTGGTCCGCGTCGAGGCCGGTGTGCGGATGCGCCCAGTAGGTGCCGGCATGCGGAGCCGAGAACGTGTACGTGAAGTCGTTGCCGGGCTTGATGTTCGGCGTCGCGGGTGCCGCGCCGTCCATGTCGTTGCGCAGGGCGATGCCGTGCCAGTGCACCGACGTGTCATGGTCGAGCCCGTTGGACACGCGGACCGACAGCTCGTCGCCCACCGACGCGCGGATCAGCGGGCCGGGCACCTGATCGCCGTACGCGAGGGTCTGCACCGTGACACCGCCGAGGTCGACGGTGGCCGGCTGCGGGCGCAGCGCCACCGAGACGGTGCGCCCGGTGTGCGGGCGGGCAGCCTCGGCAGCGGCGATGGCCTTCTGGTCGATACCGCCGGCCGCGGCGGGCGTCTTGCTACACGCGGCGACGCCGGCGAGCGCGGATGCGCCCGTGACGGCGGAGGCGATCAGGAAACTACGGCGAGTGAACACCCTGCCGTTTGTACCCCCGGGGGGGTATATGCGTCAAGGGTCGAAAGTCCGCAAGTCAGCACAGAACTGTCCCTCTTCCAGGGAAAAGGGACAGTTCTATGGATTTGCGGTGACGAGCTCTCAGCCGCGGTCGGGCAGCGGGCGCTCCACGATGGGACGACGCGCGTGCGGCAGTCGCTCGCCGCGCTTGGCGGCCAGGTAGACATCCGCGGTCTCGGCGGCCACGGTCTGCCACGAGAAGTCGTGGTTCAACCGGTCACGTGCGGCGAGGGCGCGCTGCTGCGCGCCCGCGGGGTCGTCGAGCACCTTGCGGACCGCGGACGCCAGCGCGCCGACGTTGCGCGGCGGGCAGGAGACGCCGGTCTTGCCGTTGATCACCGCTTCGCCGAGCCCGCCGACGTTCGATGTCACCAGCGGCGTCCCGGCCGCGGCGGCTTCCAGCGCCACGATGCCGAACGGCTCGTAGTGGCTCGGCAGGACTGCGGCGTCGGCCCGGTGCAGCAGCTCCAGTAGCCCTGAATGATCCACGCGGCCAACGAAATTCACGGCCTTCGTGACCTTGGCCTTGCGGGCTTCCTCGACCAGCCACTCGTACTGCGTGCCGTCACCGGCGACGGTCAGCGTGGTGCCGGGGTGGGTCCGCCGGATGCGCGGCAGCGCGGCGATGACGTCATGAACGCCCTTCTCGTACTCCAGCCGGCCGACGAACAGCAGCTCGGCCGGGCCGTCGTGCTTGCGGCGCATGGCGAACGGCCAGCCGGCGGTGTCGATGCCGTTGCAGATGACGCTCACGTCGGGCAGCTCGGGTCCGAACAGCTCGGTGATCTCCTCGCCCATGGACACCGAGCAGGTGATCAGCGAGTCGGACTCGTGCACGAGCCACGATTCCAGCGAGTGCACCTGGCGGCTCACCGGGCCGGAGAGCCAGCCGGAGTGCCGGCCGGCCTCGGTGGCGTGGATGGTGGAGACCAGTGGCACGTCGAAGAACTCGGCCAGCGTCACGGCGGGGTGGGCGACCAGCCAGTCGTGCGCGTGTACGACGTCCGGGGTCCAGTCGCGCAGGCTCAGTCCGGCGCGGATCATGGCGTGGCCCATGGCCAGGGTCCAGGCCATCATGTCGGTGCCGAAGGTGAACTCGTTCGGATCGAGGGCCGCCGAGATCACCCACACACCCTCGTGCACCTCGT
Organism: Mycobacterium sp. SMC-18; assembly: GCF_045310895.1. Lineage (NCBI taxonomy): Bacteria > Bacillati > Actinomycetota > Actinomycetes > Mycobacteriales > Mycobacteriaceae > Mycobacterium > Mycobacterium sp. SMC-18. Next base: position 96,751 of record NZ_JBJIAL010000009.1, on the reverse strand, counting down.
TGGTGGTGGGGTGCGTGCTGGGGTCGGTGCCCGCGGGGCGACGACACAGCACCACGACCTCGTGGCCGACGGCCGCGAGCTCGACGGCCAGATGGTGGACGTGGCGTCCGAGGCCGCCGATCACCACGGGTGGGTACTCCCACGAGACCATGAGGATTTTCATCGTTGCCTTCTGCTCTTCGCGCAAGCGCTCATCGGTGCACTCGGCTCTTCGCGCAAGCGCTCATCGCGGCAACCTCCGCGCGTCCAGGGCGCCGAACAGTCCGTCGGCGCGGTTCCAACCTTCCGCGAGTTTCTGGGCCTGATCGCGTCGTCCAGACGCGAGGGCACCGGCGATCTCCCGGGTGGCGTGCGCGTGCAGGTGCGCGCGATAGCGAGCATATTCCGCCGCGGTGTCTTTGCTCACCATGAAGGGCCAGTCGCTCGAGACGGTCAGCAGGGCCTCGCGCAGGATCTGGTCGGCCACGCGGTCGCGTGCCGGGTACGCCGAATCCTGCGCCAGGACCTTGTCCACCGTGGTCAGCGCGGTATCGACGACCTCGGCGTTGAGCGTCACGAAGTCGGCGACCTGCTCGCCGGACCAGACCTGCCAGTCCTTGCCCGAACCCCACGAGCTCGGCGGCAGTTCGACGGGGGAGCCGACGAAGCCGCCCGCGATGGCGTCCGACAGGGTGCCGACCCGGACACCGGCGGCCGGCAGCGCGCGCAATACCCGGCCCAGCCACTCCGGTCCCTCGTGCCACCAGTGCCCGAACAGCTCGGTGTCGAATGCGGCGACGACGTGGGCCGGGCGGCCGGTGCGCTCGGACTCCGAGAGTAGTCGGCGCCGCACGGTGTTCACGAAATCCGCGACGTGCGCGTCGATGGCGGCGGTGGCCCGTTCCGGTTCGTACGGGGCCTTGGATTCCGACGGGATGGTGCGGCCGGTGACGCGGGCCGGCTTGAGGCCGGTCAGGTGGTCGTAGGTGTGGAAGTCGCGGTAGGCCGGGTGCCCCGGGTAGCCGGACTTGGGTGACCACACGCGGTAACTGACCTGCAGGTCGCGACCGAAGGCGACGACGTCCGACTCGCCCACGGGACGGCCGAGCGCGGTGTCGCCGTGCAGCGACGGGCCGTCGACCATGAAGTGGGTGACGCCGGCGGCGGCGTAGCCGGTCTCCATGCCGGGGGCGTAGGCGCATTCGGGCGCCCAGATGCCGCCGGGGGTGTGCGCGAAGCGGGCGCCGGCGTCGGCCAGGCCCTCGCGCAGCGCGAACTCGCGCAGCCGGGGGTTGAGCAGCGGCTGGAACGGATGCGACAGCGGGCCGCCGAGCAGTTCGATGGTGCCCGCGCCGATGAGCTGCCGCAGGACCGGGCTGCCGCCGTGCTGCCAGTGATCGGCGAACTCGGCCAGTGCCGCACCGGCCTGCTGGTGCTCGTGAACACCGAAGGCGCGCAACGCTTCCGGTGAGTTGAAGGTCTCCGGGGCGCCGCCGCCGTCGCGGACGGTCGTCGCCTCCAGCGCGCGCAGCTGCCAGTTGGACAGCCACTGCTGCATACCCGCCAGGCAGTACGGATCGTCGAGCTGGGCGGTGACGACGGGCGTCATGCCCAGCGTCAGCAGGTGACCGCGGCCTTCCTCCGCCAGCTCGCGCAGCACGCGCGTCAGGGGCAGATAGGCCGTCGCCCACGACTGGTACAGCCACTCCTCACCGACCGGCCAGCGGCCGTGATGGGCCAGCCACGGCAGGTGCGTATGCAGCACCAGGGTGAACATCCCCGGTACTGGTGTGCTCGATGAATCACTCACGGCCGCACCGCGATTGCCACCAGGTCGAGGCTGTCGTCGATGTTCGGGCTGTTTGCGGCATCAGCTGCGAGCAGATCGAAGTCGTCGATGGTCACCGCGGCCACGTCGGCCAGCAGGTCCGCGGGCCAGGGTGCATCGGCCACGGCGCGGTCGATCTGGGCCTGGATGATGGAGCCGCCGTGCCGGGCGTCGAGCTCACGCAGTCCGGCGCCGTGATAGACGCCCAGCATGGCCTCCATGACGAAGCCCTGTTCGGTCAGCAGCTCGGTCATCTCGGCGGCGTTGAGTTCCCGGGTGTGGAACGGGTTCAGCGGGGTGTCGCTGCCGGGGGTGAAGGTGATCCGGTTCGGCGTCGACATCAGCAGGACGCCGCCCGGGCGCAGCACGCGCAGGCACTCGGCGACGAATTGTCCTTGGTCCCAAAGGTGTTCGATCACCTGGAAGTTGACCACGACGTCGACGGAGGCATCGGGGAGTGGCAGCGCGGCCAGGTTGCCGTGCAGCATCTCGACCCTCGGGTAGCGGGCCCGGATGTGCGCCACCGAGGACTCGTCGTAGTCGAGCCCGATCACCCGGCGCGCGACGTCGGCGATGAGGTCGGCGCCGTAGCCCTCGCCGGCGCCGGCCTCCAGGACGTCGCGGTCGCGGCAGCGCTCGACCAGTCGCCGGTACACCACCTCGTGGCGCCGGAACCAGTAGTTCTCCTCGGCCAGGTCCGGGACGGTGCGCTCACCGGTCAGTGGCATCACTGGCACTGACTTTGCCGCGTGGCTGTCCGGCTGGGTTTCGGGAAAAGTGCTCATTAGATAGGCAGGCTAGCCCAGAGTGGTACCGCTGATCCCATGCCCGATCGGTTGGGCCGTCCCACCTGCTGGTTCTGCCATGTTGCCCAACCGCCTCGAGTGTGGTCAAGAAAACAAAAGGCGGCATCCTCGGGCCGCGTTCGACCAGCTATGGTGTTCCTGCGCCATGCCACATAAGTTACCGAGTAGTAACATGTTGGTCGTTGCGTTAATCGTGAATGCCAGGCCGACCGCCGGCCTCATCGAGGAGGACGAACCACACCCATGACGAACATCGTGGTCCTGATCAAACAGGTCCCTGACTATGAGTCGGAGCGCAAGCTCAACGACGGCGACTTCACCCTCGACCGCGAGTCCGCGGACGCGGTGCTCGACGAGATCAACGAGCGCGCCGTCGAGGCTGCGCTGCAGATCAAGGAGAAGGAAGAGGCCGCCGGCGGCGCCGGCACCGTCACCGTGCTGACCGTCGGACCGGAGCGGGCCACCGAGGCCATCCGCAAGGCTCTGTCCATGGGCGCCGACAACGCGGTGCACGTGAAGGACGACCAGCTCAAGGGTTCGGACATCGTCCAGACCGGTTGGACCCTGGCCCGCGCGCTGGGCACCATCGAGGGCGCCGAGCTGGTCATCGGTGGCAACGAGTCCACCGACGGTGTCGGTGGCGCGGTTCCGGCCGTCATCGCCGAGCTGCTGGGCCTGCCGCAGCTGACCTCGCTGCGCAGCATCTCCGTCGAGAACGGCAAGGTCACCGGCGAGCGTGAGACCGACGAGGGCGTCTTCGGCCTCGAGGCCACCCTGCCCGCCGTCGTGAGCGTCAACGAGCGCATCGGTGAAGCCCGCTTCCCGTCGTTCAAGGGCATCATGGCCGCCAAGAAGAAGCCGGTCACCGTGCTGACGCTGGCTGAGATCGGTGTCGAGGCCGACGAGGTCGGTGTCGCCAACGCCAGCAGCAAGGTGCTGTCGTCGACGCCGAAGCCGGCCAAGGCCGCGGGCGAGAAGATCGCCGACGAGGGCGAGGGCGGCAACAAGATCGCCGAGTACCTCGTTGGTCAGAAGCTGATCTAGCCCCCACCACACCGAAACTTCCAGAAAGACACAGAGGCAAATACGCATGGCTGAAGTACTTGTGCTCGTCGAGCACGCCGATGGTGCCCTCAAGAAGGTGAGCACCGAACTGATCACCGCTGCCCGTGTGCTCGGTGAGCCGTCGGCAGTTGTGGTGGGTGCCCCCGGCACCGCCGCGCCGCTGACCGACGCCCTCAAGGCCGCCGGTGCGGCCAAGATCTACGTCGCCGAGTCGGCCGACGCGGCGAACTACCTCGTCACCCCGACCGTCGACGTGCTGGAGGCTCTCGTCGAGTCCGCCAGTCCGGCCGCCGTGCTGACTGTCGCCAGCACCGAGGGCAAAGAGGTTGCCGGTCGTCTGGCCGCCCGCCTGGGTGCCGGCCTGCTGGTCGACGTCGTCGACGTCAAGGCCGGCGGCATCGCCGTCCACAGCATCTTCGGTGGCGCTTACACCGTCGAGGCGCAGGCCAACGACGTGCTCCCGGTGATCGCTGTCCGTCCGGGTTCCGTCGAGGCCGCCCCGGCCGACGGCGCCGGTGAGGTCGTCAACGTCGAGGTTCCGGCCCAGGCCGAGAACGCCACCAAGATCACCTCGCGCGAGCCGGCCGTCGCCGGTGACCGTCCGGAGCTCACCGAGGCCAGCGTCGTGGTCGCCGGTGGCCGTGGTGTCGGCAGCGCCGACAACTTCGCGGTCGTCGAGGCCCTGGCCGACTCGCTCGGCGGTGCTGTCGGTGCTTCGCGTGCCGCGGTCGACTCGGGCTACTACGGCGGTCAGTTCCAGGTCGGCCAGACCGGTAAGACCGTTGCCCCGCAGCTGTACATCGCCCTCGGTATCTCGGGCGCCATCCAGCACCGCGCCGGCATGCAGACGTCCAAGACCATCGTCGCGGTCAACAAGGACGAAGAGGCCCCGATCTTCGAGATCGCCGACCTCGGCATCGTGGGTGACCTGTTCCAGGTCGCCCCGCAGCTGACCGACGCCATCAAGGCTCGCAAGGGCTGATTTTTCTCTGCGTGAGCAGAAGCGAAGGTGCCCCAGAACTTCGGTTTTGGGGCACCTTTGTGTCTGGGCAGGACTGCTGACAGCAACCAGAACGGTGGTGCCGATGGCGAGCCAGGATCGCGCGCCGGTCTTGCGTGGCCGCGACAGAGAGATCACGACGCTGCGCGACCTGTTGTCGGCCGCGCGCTCGGGCAGCAGTCAGGTCCTCGTCCTGCGCGGCGAGGCGGGGGTCGGGAAGACTGCGCTGCTGCGGCATACGGTGGACGCTGCCGACGGATTCCGCTGTATTCAGGTGACGGGCGTCGAGTCCGATATGGAGCTGGCGTACGCGGGCCTGCAGCAGCTGTGCGCGCCGCTGATGCAGCACCTCGACGAGTTGCCGACGCCGCAGCGCGGGGCATTGGACGTGGCTTTCGGCCGCGGCGCCGGGGCGGCGCCGGACCGTTTCCTGGTGGGCCTCGCGGTGCTGAGCCTGTTGGCCGCCGCGACGGCGGACCAGCCGCTGTTGTGTGTGGTCGACGACGCGCAGTGGCTCGATCAGGTATCGCTGCAGACCCTTGCCTTCGTGGCGCGCCGCTTCCTCGCCGAGCCCGTTGTGCTGTTGTTCGCGGCCCGTGACGCCGGAGCAGAGGCGCTGGGGCCGCTGCCGGAGCTGACGGTCACCGGGCTGTCCGATGCCGACGCCCGCGACCTGCTCGACTCGGTGCTGTTGGGTCGGGTCGACGAACGGGTGCGCGACCGGGTGGTCGCCGAGACGCGCGGAATCCCGTTGGCGCTCCTCGAAGTTCCCCGCAGTGTTTCTGCCGCCGAGCTCGCCGGTGGCTTCTGGAACATGGGCACCGGGCGAAGTGTGACGCGGCAGGTCGAGGACGGCTACCGGCGTCGCGTCGAGGCGTTGCCACCGGCGGCCCAGCAACTGTTGTTTCTCGCCGCCGCCGACTCGGTTGGGGATGCGGCGCTGTTCCAGCGGGCCGCAACGATTTTGGGACTGTCCGTCAGCGCGCTGGCGCCGGCCGAGGCGGCCGGACTCATCGAGTTCGGCGCGCGTGTGCGTTTCGGCCATCCGTTGATGCGGTCGGCTGTCTACCGTGCGGCCGATGTGAACGCGCGCCGATCGGTACATCGGGCGCTGGCCGAGGCCACCGACCCGCGGCAGGATCCGGACCGCCGCGCGTGGCATTTCGCGCACGCGGCGGCGGGGCCCGACGACGCAGTGGCCGCGGATCTGGAGCGATCCGCCGGACGGGCGCAGAGCAAGGGCGGCGTCGCCGCGGCCGCGGCCTTCCTGGAACGTGCGACGGTGCTCACCGCGGACCCGGCCCTGCGTGCGGCACGCGCGCTCGCGGCGGCACAGGCCAAGCGCGACGCGGCGGCACCGGCTGCGGCGTATGAGCTCCTGACCATCGCCGAACTCGGGCCACTGACGGATCTGCAACGGGCACAAGTGGATCGGTTGCGGGCGGAGATGCAGTTCGCCCGCAGTCGCGGCGGCGGGCCCGGCGTGCCTCCGCTCAGCGACGCCGTGCAGAAGTTGCTCGCCGCGGCACGCGACCTCGAGAAGCTCGATGCCGGGCTGGCCCACGAGACATACCTCGAGGCGCTCGCCGCGGCGATGTATGCGGGCCGGCTCGGCGGGGCGGACATGGTGGTGCAGGTGGCCGAAGCCGCGGGCGCTGCGCTCGGTGACGCGGCCGCGTTGCATCGGCCGGTGGACCTGCTGCTGAGCGGGGTGGCGAGCCGGATCGTCACCGGCGGTGGTGCCGAACAGATGCGCGCCGCGCTGGAGCTCATGTGCCGGCACGCACAGGACGCCGACGGTCAGTTCCTGCGGTGGATGCCGTTGGGCCTGGCCATCATTCAGGAGTCGGCCGTCGGCGAGATCTGGGATGACGGCATCCACCGGCTGCTGGCCACCGCCGCGATACGCCAGGCGCGCGACGCCGGCGCCTTGGCCGTACTTCCGCCCGCACTCGCGTTCGGGGCCGGCGTTCATCTGCTCGCAGGCGAATTCGACACGGCGGCAGCACTTATCGCCGAGGCCGCCGTCATCTCGGCAGCGACCGACTACGCCCCGTTGCGGTACCACTCGCTGTCGTTGGCGGCGTTTCGCGGGGTCGCGGTCGACGCCGTGGGCCTCATCGAGTCCGCCGCGGCCGACGCGGCGACCCGCGGCGAAGGCCGGGTACTCGGGGTCACGGGGTTTCTTTCGGCTGTCGTCTACAACGGACTCGGGCGCTACGCCGAAGCCTTCGCGGCGGCCAGGAACTGTTGCCAGTACGACGATCTGGGCTTCTACTGCTGGGGTCTGATCGAGCTCGTCGAAGCGGCAACGCGCATCGGCGACGAGGAAACCGGCCAGTGGGCTGCGCAGCAGCTGGCCGGACGTGCGGGTACCAGCGGCACCGACTGGGGGCTCGGGGCGTTCGCGTACGCGTGCGCCCTGGTGGCCGACGACGAAGACGCCGACGTCCGGTACGCCGAGGCCATCGAACGACTCGGGCGTACCGGCGTCGTGTTCCTGCTGGCCCGGGCCCATCTGTGTTACGGGGAATGGCTGCGCCGCATGAACCGGCGCGTGGCGGCGCGGGAGCACCTCGGCGCGGCGTTCGAGATGTTCAACCGGATGGGAGCCGAGGCGTTCGCGGAGCGCACGCGACGCGAGTTGATCGCGGCCGGGAAGAAGGTCCGCAAGGAGCCGGTCAGTTCGGGTGACGAGCTGACGACGCAAGAGGCCCAGATCGCCGAACTTGCCGCCGCCGGTCTGACCAACCAGGAGATCGGTGCCCAGCTGTTCATCAGCACGCACACCGTCGAATGGCACCTGCGCAAGGTCTTCGTCAAGCTCGGCATCACGTCGCGGCGGCAGTTGCGCACGCTGTTCCCCGCCGGCTGACTCGCGCCACAGACCACGAACTGTCAAGGGTCCGGCGCGGTCCGCCATCGGCCATGCTGATCGCGTTCCGCGAAAACCCTTGACGTGAAATGAGTTCTGTGTCCCGCATCCTGTTGCAGACGACGATCACCGAGTGCGCCGACGATTGGGACGTCAGCCGGTTCTCGATGGTCGCGGACGAACTGAGAGCGTGCGGTCACCACGTGACCGCACGCAATCGGTCATGTCTCACCGACGACCCGGTACTGGCCCGTCTGGACGAGCTCGATTTCGACCAGCTGTGGCTGCTGGCGGTCGACGTCGGCGACGGTCTGACGGCCGCCGACGCCGACGGCATCCGCCGGTTCCGCGAGCGCGGCGGCGGTGTGCTCACCGCGCGCGATCACCAGGACCTGGGGTGCTGCCTGAACCGCCTCGGAATCCTGGGCGTGGTCAACGAATTCCACGACGAGACCGTCGACCCTCGCGAGCTGTGCGACGACCAGGACAATCCGCACATCTCGTGGCCCAACTACCACTCCGGTGCCAACGGCGACTACCAGCCGGTGTTGGTCGACGGCCAGCCGCACGAACTGCTGAGAACGAACCGCACCGCCAGCGGGCACATCGAATGGTTCCCCGCGCATCCGCATGAGGGCATGGTGACTGCGAAAGGTCCGGTCGCCCAGGCAATCGCGAGGGGCCGCAGTACCGCGACCGGCCGGCACTTCAACCTCGCCGTCGTGGTCGACGGTGAACGATGTCCGGCCGGGCGGCCGATGGGCCGCGTGGTCGCCGAGTCCACCTTCCACCACTTCGCCGATTACAACTGGGACCTCGCCGTGGGGGCACCGTCGTTCGTGTCCGATGTTCCCGGCACACAGATCAAGGACGACCCGTCGCGGCTGGCGGTCTTCAAGGACTACGTCGCCAATATCGCCCGGTGGCTCCACCCGGTTTCGACTACGGAGTTCCAAGGGTCCCACCAGGCTGCATCGCGACGAAGCTGAATACCGAGCGTCCTGCCTGTCGGCATTCCGATCGGTCAGGCCCGGATTCAACTGAGGAGCAACAATGTTCGATAGTGCCGACCTGATGAAGGCGATCACCACCATCCAGACCGTGACGCCGCCGTTCATCCCGGCCGACGCCCACGTGATGACGTCGATCATCGAGTGGCCGGCGGGAAGCGCGGGCGCACCGCCACACCGCCACCCTGGAGGACCGTCGTTCGGTTATGTCTTGGAAGGCGAGATGCTCTTCGAGTTGGAGGGTGAAGCGCCGCGGGTGATCAAAGCGGGGGAGGCATTCTGGGAGCCGGGTGGCGACGTCATCCACTACTCGGACGCCAACAACCGCACCGACGTCCGGCTGGCTTTCTCGTGACGATGATCTGCACGCCCGGCGTGCCGATGCTCGTCGTCGTCGATGACGACGAACTCGAAGCCCGCAAGGACCGGCGAGTCCGATGACGACCGGGTTCGGCGACATCGTCCGCTCGCGCCGGTCCGCACGGATGTTCCTGCCGGACAAGCCGGTTCCGCGGGAGCTGCTCGACGAGGCGTTGGAGCTGGCGATCCGGGCACCGTCGAACTCCAACACCCAGCCGTGGCACGTCTACCTCGTCACCGGGGAACGGCGCGCACGATTGGTCGACGCGCTGCTCGCGGCCGTCGATGCGACGCCGCCTGAGGTGGGCTCGGCCGGTCTGCCGCCCCGGTTCGCGCATCTGCGCCGCGAGAGCGGTGCCCTGGTGTACGGCGCAATGGGCATCGAACGCGGCGACGCGGCGGGCCGCTGGGCGGCGCAGCGGCGCAATTGGGAATTCTTCCGGGCGCCCGTCGCCGGGGTGGTGTGCATGCACCGCGATTTCGGCTCGGTCGACGCGATGGGTGTCGGGATGTTCCTGCAGACGCTGATGCTGGCATTGACCGAGCGAGGCCTCGGCAGCTGTGTCCAGGTGTCGATCAGCTTGTATCCCGAGGTGCTGCGTGCGCAGCTCGGCATTCCCGAGGAACTCACGATCCTGTGCGGCATCTCGATCGGCTACGCCGACCCGGCGTTTCCGGCGAACCACCTTGACACGCCGCGCAATCCGATCGGCGACAACGTGGTGTTCCTCGACTGACCGCCGGCGGACTACGGACTTTCCGGGGTTCGCGGGCCTGCGGCGACTGCGAGTGTGGAAGCCGCACAACCGAAACAATTCGAAAGGGTGTGTCTGATGAAGATCACTGTGATGGGTGCCAGCGGCCAGATCGGTTCGAAGGTCGTGGCCCTGCTTAACGAGGCCGGTCACCAGACCGTGGCGGCTTCTCGGGACTCAGGTGCTGATGTCCTCACCGGCGCGGGCCTGACCGAGGCCCTGACGGGCGCCGACGTGCTGGTCGACGTCGTCAACTCGCCGAACTTCGCCGACGGCCCGGTACTGGACTTCTTCACCCGGTCGGCGACCAACTTGGTGGCCGCCGCGAAGGAGACCGGCGTCGGCCACTACGTGGCACTGTCCATCGTCGGCTGCGACGGTCTGCCCGACAGCGGCTACATGCGGGCCAAGGTCGCCCAGGAGCGCATCATCACCGAGTCGGGGCTGCCCTACACGATCGTGCGGGCCACCCAGTTCCATGAGTTCGCCGACGCGATCACCGCATCGCTGACCGTCGACGGCGAAGTGCGGGTGCCCGAGGGCCTCATCCAGCCGATCGCCGGCGCCGACGTCGCCGCCGAAGTGGCCCGCGTCGCCCAGGACGCACCCGCCAACGGGATCGTGAACATCGGCGGGCCGGACAAACTGACGTTCGCGGGCCTGGCCAAACTGGCGCTGGCCCACCGCGGTGAGAGCCTGCCGATCGTCGTCGACCCGGCAGCCACCTACTTCGGCACCAAGGTCGGCGACACCGGTTTGGTCACCAGCGGCGATGCCATCATCTCGGACCTGCACCTGGCGGACTGGCTGGCGGCCCGGTGACAGAGCTGACCGGACTCACCGCGCTCGTGACGGGCGGGACGGCCGGCATCGGGTTCGAGACCGCGCGCCTGCTGGCGGCCGAAGGTGCGACGGTGATCATCACCGGACGCTCCGCCGACCGTGGCGCCGCGGCGGCCGCCGAACTCGGGGTGCGGTTCATCCCCGCGGACCTGGCCGACCTGGAATCAGTGAAAAGCCTTGCCCGCCAATGCGGTGATGTCGACATCGTGGTCAACAACGCCGCCAGCTTCCCGGGTGCACTGACCGTGGAGCAGGACGTGGCGACCTTCGAGTCCACCTTCGACACCAACGTGCGCGGCGCCTATTTCCTGGTGGCGGCTCTGGTCCCGGGCATGCTGCGCCGGGGCCGGGGGAGCATCGTCAATGTCACGTCCATGGTCGCGTTCAAGGGCGTGCCGGGGGCATCCAGTTACAGCGCGTCCAAGGCTGCGCTGGAATCGTTGACCCGCACGTGGGCGACAGAATTCGGGCCGCACGGTGTGCGTGTCAACAGCGTGGCTCCCGGGCCGACGGCGACGCCGGGGGTGGCTGCCGAATGGGGCGACACCAACGACGAACTGGGGCGCATGCTGCCGCTGGGCCGGACGGCACAGCCGGCCGAGATCGCGCAGGCGGTGCTGTTCCTGGCGTCGCCACGGTCGAGCTTCGTCACCGGGTCGACGCTGCATGCCGATGGCGGCGGCGCGGCTGCCTGACCGCCCGCCTCACCGAAAACGGCCCCCGGACAACAGGTCCGGGGGCCGTTCTCGTGCTCAGCGGTCAGTAGTCCCAGGTCGCGGGCACGCACCGGAAAGCGTCGCCGACGGCCGCCACGTGGCACACCGACGGGAACGGCAGGTGCGTGGCGACGAGGGCCTCGCCGGTGGCCGCGATCTCTCGCAGCAGGCGGATGCGGACGCGGGCCGCCTCCTCGGGGTCGTGCTCGAAGCCGTTCTGCCACTCCGGATTATCGAAGCCGGGGGCGAACACGGCGTCGCCGGCGAAGGTCAGCTTCTCGCCGCGCGATTCGAGGCGGACCACGCTGTGCCCGGGCGTGTGACCACCCGTACGCGAGACGAGCACGCCCGGCGCGACCTCGTAGTCCGTCTCGAACGTCCGCAATTGGCCGCTGTAGTCGGTCAGAAACTGCGTGGCCGAGCGCCGCAGCACGTCGGGGATCGGCTGCGGCATGACCGTCCGGGAGAAGTCGGGTGCCGCCCAGAACTCGGCCTCGGCGGTGGCCGCATGCACGCGCAGGTCCGGCCGGAACCGTTCCTTCACGCCCTCGGTGATCAGTCCGCCGACGTGGTCCATGTGCATGTGGGTCAGCACGACGTCGGTCACCGAGGCGAGATCGACACCAGCTGCCTCCAGCCGCTGGACCGTCTGTCCGGCGCGCGGGAAGTCCGGGAACTCCAGCCCGAGTCCGGCGTCGACCAGGATCGTCTGGTCGCCGCTGCGGACCACCACGATGTTCAGTGGCCAGTCGACGATCTCGGGCGGCAGGAAGTTGTCGTCCAGCCACCCCGTCAGTTCGGCGGGCGGGACATTGGTGCCCAGCGTCGACGCCGTGATCGGCAGTACGCCGTCGCTGATGACCAGTACCTCGATATCGCCGACCGGCACCGCGTAACGCGACGGAACCAACTCGTCGAGCCCCGTCTGACCAAGGTGGGAAATGTTGTCCAAGCTCACGTTGTCTCCTTCTCGCACACATTCGGCAGCGTCATGGATTTGACCCTGTGCGGGGTTGAACGCGGACCGGCGCGCGAAGTCATCCATCGCAGGGCGCACCACGGATTCCGGTACCGACCACGAACTTTCAATGGTTCGCCACAGGCGCTTTCCGGCGAGTCTGAGTTCGGCGGCGCACCCTGCGCGGTCACAGGCGAGGGGAGTTTCGATCGTGACGGCAGCGCCGGTGCCGGACGCTGACCTTGCGGCCCGGTTTGTCGCGGATGCCGTGCCGTTGCTCGACGCCCTCGGCCGCGGCGCCCGCCGGCTGACACGCTGCGAAGCCGACGCCGAAGATCTCTTGCAGGACACCTTGTTACACGCGTATCAGGGGTTCGGGTCGTTTCAGCAGGGCACCAATCTCAACGCTTGGCTTTTCCGTATCTTGCACAACCGGTGGGTCAGCAGACATCGCTATCGGGCGTCGCGCCCACCGGAGGTGCCGCTGGAGGTGATCACCGCGGCCGGCCACGAACAGTCGACTGCCCGCCGTTCGGCAGAGGTCGAGCTGCTCGACCTCATGGCCGACGGAGATGTCGAGGCCGCGTTCGGCGAGCTGTCCGAAGGCGCGCGGACCGCGCTGTTCTATGTGGAGGTTCAGGGCTACACCTACGCCGAGACCGCCGGGCTCATGGGAGTGCCCATGGGCACGGTGATGTCGCGGGTCTCCCGCGGCCGGCGGCAGCTGCGCGTTGCGCTGGCACACCGGGACAGTGCCTGAAACCCTTGTCAGAAGCGGCTCCTCATCGCGGCATCACGCGCCGAATGTAACGGACCGTGATGTTTCGCAACCGGTCATCGAAGCGTTACGTGATTGATGCCGCCGCGCCGAACGGCTCCGTCACCGTGCAGAACATGAGCACTAGTTCTGTACTCATCGCCCCTGACGACACCAGTTCATCGACCGGCACCCCGCGCTACACGCTGCTGCTGTCGGCCGACCGGGAACACATCGAGGCCGCGCAACGGCTTCGTCACCACGTGTTCACCTCGGAGCCGGGCTACACCCTCACCGACGACAGCCCCGGTTTCGAAAGTGGCCGGGACGCCGATCGATTCGACGAGTTCTGCGACCACCTCCTGGTTCGGGACGACAACACCGGCGAGTACGTCGGCTGCTACCGCATGCTCCCTCCGCCCGGCGCCATCGCCGCGGGCGGGCTGTACACCGCAACGGAATTCGACGTCAGCGCGCTCGACAGCCTGCGCCCGTCGCTGGTGGAGATGGGGCGCGCCGTGGTGCGTGCAGACCACCGCAACGGCGCCGTCGTGCTGCTCATGTGGGGCGGCATCCTGGCCTACCTGGACCACAGCGGCTACGACTACGTCACCGGCTGCGTGTCGGTACCCATCCAGGGCAGCCCCGACGAGGCCCCGGCCAGTCAGATTCGCGGCGTCCGCGACTTCGTCAACAAGCGGCACGCCTCGGAGTACAAGGTGCGCCCGTACCGCCCGGTGATCATCGACGGCAAGCTGCTCGACGACATCGAGCCGCCGGCCCGCGTGACGGTGCCGCCGCTGATGCGCGGCTACCTGCGTCTCGGCGCCAAGGTGTGCGGCGACCCGGCCTACGACCCCGACTTCGGTGTCGGCGACTTCCCGGCCCTGCTGGACAAGCGCGAAGCCGACGTCCGGTACCTGACCCGGCTGCGTTCGGCGGCTGCCGCGACCGACAAGGCCGCGCAGTGACCACGCCGGTGACGGCGGCGGAACACGCCTGGCTGCCGAAGGCGTCGTGCGACGCCAGCTGCATCCGGGTCGACTCCGTGCACATCAGCCGCCCGATCGTCGTCGTGCTGCGCACGACCGTCCGGCTGATCATGACGATGCTGCTGCTGCCCGCGCTGCCACTGCTCGCCGTGCCGCTGCCCGGCAAGTCCCGCATCCAGCGCCTGTACTGCCGCTTGATGCTGCGGTGCCTGGGCGTGCGGATCACCGTCTCCGGCGGCCCCATCCGCAACCTGAGCGGCGTGCTGGTGGTCGCCGGGCACGTGTCCTGGGTCGACATCTTCGCGATCGGCGCCGTGATGCCCGGCTCGTTCGTGGCGCGCGCCGATCTCATCGAGTGGCCCGCACTCGGGTTCGTGGCCCGGCTGCTCAAGGTCATCCCGATCGACCGGCACAGCCTGCGCGGCCTGCCCGACGTCGTCCGCACCGTCGGGGACCGGCTCGCCGCAGGTCAAACCGTCGTGGCGTTCCCGGAGGGCACCACGTGGTGCGGTCTGGGGCACGGCACCTTCGCGCCGGCGATGTTCCAGGCCGCCATCGACACCGGACGTCCCGTCCAGCCGCTGCAGCTGACCTACCGGCACCGCAACGGCGCGCAGTCCACCATCCCGGCGTTCATCGGTGACGATTCGCTGCTGACGTCGATCAAACGCGTCATCACCGCCAAGCTGACGGTGTGCCACATGCAGGTGCAGTCGCTGCAATTGCCCGGTACCGACCGGCGCGATCTGGCCGGCCGCTGCCAGGCCGCGGTGCACCAGGTGGGTCCGCTGCCCGTCGCCGCTGTTCACGGGCGCGCGCTGGCAGCCTGACCGGTTTGGCCTGGCCGGTATCCTGGACAGGCCATGAGCCCCGCATATCTGGACCACGCCGCCACGACCCCGATGCAGCCCGCTGCCATCGAGGCGATGACGGCGGTCCTGGCGGCCGGCGGCAACGCGTCGTCGCTGCACACGTCGGGGCGGGCCGCGCGGCGCCGGATGGAGGAGGCCCGCGAGTCCCTGGCCCAACAGCTGGGCGCCCGGCCCTCCGAGGTGATCTTCACGGCCGGCGGTACCGAGAGTGACAACCTGGCGGTCAAGGGCATCTTCTGGGCCCGCCGCGACAGCTGTCCGGGACGCCGCCGGATCGTGACGTCGCCCATCGAGCACCATGCCGTGCTCGACGCCGTCGAGTGGCTCGTCGAACACGAGGGTGCGGAGGTGACCTGGCTGCCCGTGGACGCCACCGGCGCCACGTCCGCCCAAGCCCTGCGCGAGATTCTCGAATCCCACGACGATGTCGCGCTCGTCAGCGTGATGTGGGCCAACAACGAGGTCGGCACCATCCAGCCGGTCGCTGAATTGGCCGCTGTCGCTGCCGAATTCGGCGTGCCGATCCACAGTGATGCCATCCAGGCGATCGGTGCGGTGGCCGTCGATTTCGCCGCGAGCGGGCTGTCCGCCATGAGCGTGGCGGCACACAAGTTCGGTGGCCCCACCGGCGTCGGCGCCCTGCTGCTGCGCCGTGATGTCGCGTGCGTGCCGCTGCTGCACGGCGGCGGCCAGGAGCGTGACGTGCGTTCGGGCACACCGGATGTCGCGGGCGTGGTGGCCATGGCGGCCGCCGCACGCGTCGCGGTGGAGGGCCTGGACGGGTACCGCACCCGGATCGGCGCCTTGCGCGACCGGCTGGTCGACGGTGTGCTGTCGGGTATCGACGACGTCGTGCTCAACGGTGGCACCGGCGAGAACCGGCTTCCGGGCAACGCGCACTTCACTTTTCGTGGCTGCGAAGGCGATGCCCTGCTGATGCTGCTGGACGCCAAGGGCATCGAATGCTCGACGGGCTCGGCCTGCACGGCGGGCGTCGCACAGCCGTCACACGTCTTGATCGCGATGGGCGCCGATCCGGCGAGTGCCCGTGGATCACTCCGATTTTCGTTGGGGCACACCAGTTCTGACGCCGACATCGATGCCGCGCTGGCCGTGCTGCCGGCCGCGGTCGAGCGGGCGCGTCAGGCCGCACTGGCCAGTGCCGGGTTGGGAAGGTAGTCATGCGGGTTCTGGTAGCGATGAGCGGGGGAGTCGACTCCTCGGTGGCCGCGGCGCGCATGGTCGACGCCGGCCATGACGTGGTGGGCGTGCACCTGGCGCTGTCCACCGCGCCCGGCACCCTGCGCACCGGGTCGCGCGGCTGCTGCTCGAAGGAGGACGCCGGCGACGCCCGCCGTGTCGCCGACATCCTGGAAATCCCGTTCTACGTCTGGGATTTCGCGGACCGCTTCAAGGAAGACGTCATCGACGACTTCGTCGAGTCGTACGCCCGCGGCGAGACGCCGAACCCCTGCGTGCGCTGCAACGAGAAGATCAAGTTCTCGGCGCTGTCGGCGCGCGCGCTGGCGCTGGGATTCGACGCGGTGGCGACCGGCCACTACGCGCGGCTGGAGGACGGCCGGTTGCGCCGTGCCGTCGACGCGGACAAGGACCAGTCCTACGTCCTCGGGGTGCTGACGGCCGAACAACTCAGCCACGCGCTGTTCCCGATCGGTGACACCCCCAAGCCGCAGATCCGGCAGGAGGCCGCCGACCGCGGGCTGGCCGTGGCGGACAAGCCGGACAGCCACGACATCTGCTTCATCCCGTCCGGTGACACCCGCGCCTTCCTCGGCGCGCGTATCGGTATCCGGCCGGGCGCGGTCGTCGACGCGGGCGGCACGAAGCTCGCCGAACATGACGGCGTGCACGGGTTCACCATCGGCCAGCGCAAGGGCTTGGGCATCGCCGGCCCGGGGCCGGACGGCCTGCCGCGCTACGTCACGGGCATCGACGCCGAGACCGGGACGGTGCATGTCGGCGGTGTCGAGGATCTCGAGATCCACGCATTGACCGGCGAGCGTCCGGTGTTCACCTCGGGTGTGCCGTTCGATGGGCCGGTGGAATGCCTGGTCCAGGTGCGCGCGCACGGCGGGCTGGCCGACGCGGTCGCCGAGTTCGCCGACGGCGCGCTCGACGTGCAGCTGCGCACGCCGCTGCGCGGCGTCGCCCCTGGTCAGACCATGGTGCTCTACCGCCGCGACCCGGACGGCGACGAGGTCATCGCCAGCGCCACGATCACGCGCTGACGCCATCCCAAGGCAACCAAATGGTTGCGTTTCCTGGAGTGCGGTCGTAACGTGATAGGCAACCAGGAGGTTGCTTATGAATTCCGATCGCATCGAAAAAGAAGTCACTCTGCGCGCCCCGCTCGACCGGGTGTGGCGCGCCATCGCCAACTCCGACGAGTTCGGTCGCTGGTTCGGCATCCGGTTCGACGGACCGTTCGTCGCGGGCGAGTCCGTAACCGGGGTGATCACCCCGACCGAGGTCGACGACGAGGTCGCTGCCGCGCAGGAGCCGCACGCCGGTAAATCCTCGGTGTGGCAGATCGTCGCGGTCGAACCGCCGCGTCGTCTGGCTTTCCGCTGGCATCCGTACGCCGTCGAACCGGACGCCGACTACGACGACGAGCCGACCACGCTGGTCGAGTTCACACTCACCGAGACTGCCGACGGTGTGTTGTTGCAGATCGTCGAGTCCGGGTTCGACAACATCCCGGCCGAGCGCCGGGCTGCGGCGTTCGAAGCCAACAGTGGCGGCTGGGAAGCCCAGACGAAACTGGTACGCAAGTACCTGGACGAACTCGTGTGAGTACGGCTGTCGAAGACCGGGCGCCGTTGTTCGACGCGCTCGGCGACCCTAATCGGCTGCGTATCGTCGTGCGCCTCTGCGAGGCCGGCCCGTGCTCGACTTTGCAAGTGACACAGGTGATTCCGGTGACCCGGCAGGCGGCCACCAAACATCTGCTGCTGTTGGAGGCGGTGGGGCTGGTGACCAGCAGCCGGCACGGGCGTGAGCGCATCTGGCGGATACAGCCGGATCCGCTCGCCGAGGCCAGTGAGTACCTGACCGCGTTGTCGAAGCGCTGGGACCGGGCCCTGGACCGGCTGCGGAGCTACGTGGAAGATCCGGCCGCAGACCCCATCGAATAGTGTTGGCTGCGTGACTGTTTTCGCCCAGGCAACCGGTATCGGCTCGTGGCCGGGGACGGTCGCACGGGAAGCGGCGGCAGTCGTGGTCGGTGAACTGCCCGCGCTGCCGCATCTGGTGGAACTGCCCGCACGTGGCGTGGGCGCCGACATCATCGGACGGGCGGGTGCGCTGCTCGTCGACATCGGCATCGACACCGTGCCCCGCGGTTACCGCATCGCGCCCGGCCGCAGCGCCGTCGTGCGGCGCGCCACAGGCCTTCTCGACGAGGACGTCGACGCGCTCGAAGAGGCGTGGGAGAAAGCCGGACTGCGCGGGACCGGACGGACCATCAAGGTGCAGGTCCCCGGTCCGCTGACGCTGGCCGCCGAACTCGAACTGCCCGGAGGCCACCGGGCCATCACCGATGCCGGCGCACTGCGGGACCTGGCCGGCTCCCTCGCCGAGGGCGTCGCACATCACCGCGCCGAGGTCGCGCGGCGCTGCGAGGCCGACGTCGTCGTGCAGTTCGACGAGCCGTCACTGCCCGCCGCACTGGCCGGGCGGCTGGCCGGCGTGACCCGGATGTCGCCGGTGGCGCCGGTCGACGCCCTGTTGGCCGCGAGTCTGCTCGATGAGTGCATCGCGACCGTCGGGGGACAGGCGAGCATTCACGTGTGCGCTGCGGACGTGCCGTGGAAAACCCTGGCGCGCACCGCATTCAGCGCCATCTCCATCGACGTGACCAAGCTGACCGCGGCAGACCTCGACGGTATCGGGGAGTGGGTCGAGGCAGGCCGGACCATCATGCTGGGCGTCCTGCCGGGCGTCGCCCCGGAGCGGCCGGTGCCGGTCGAAACGGTGGCCGCCGCCGCGGCGAGCGTCACCGACCGGCTCGGATTCCCGCGGACGGTGTTGCGCGAGCGCGTCGGCCTGACGCCCGCCTGCGGGCTCGCCGGCGCGACGCAGACGTGGGCGCGCACCGCGTTGACGCTGCTGCGCAAGGCCGCGGACGGCATCGCACAGGACCCGGACGCCGCCTGAACCCTGACCCGCGACGACTGCGGAAATCGTCAACCCCGGCCCGGTGGCATGCCATGATGAGGAACCGGAGTGCGCAGGGGGTTGCCACTCAGCGGAACTGATCGGGGGCAGACATGCGCCGTGACGATGCGCTGCTGACGGTTGCCGGTCTTTCGGTGTCGGCGTTTCTGGTGATGGCCGGCCCCTCGATGGCCGTCGCCGCCGCCGATCCCGGCGGGTCCAACGGCAACGGTGGCAACAGCAGCTCCGGCAAGACTGGTTCCAGCAAGAGCGGCTCGCCGCGCGCCAACGGCGGCGGCAACTCCGGCAACGGTGGCTCGGGTTCACGCGGCAATTCCGGCGCCAATTCGTCGGTGGCCGGTCAGACCAACACCGGCAAATCCTCGAAGGCGAACGGCAAGGGCAACAACACCGCGCCCGGCGCCCAGTCGGGCAGCGGCTCCGACAACCCCGCTGCGGTGCCGGTGTTCACACCCCCGAACCCGGCGGTGCCGGTCGTCGTCGCCGAACAGCACACCGGCACGACGGCCGGGAGTTCGTGGTGGGCGGCCCCGACGGCCCCACCGGCCGTCGAAGTTCAGGCGCCGGCCGCGCCACCTGTGGAGGGCGAAGCGGATCTGCTGTCGGCCGATCACACCGGTGTCCCGGTGTGGGCCGCCGCCGAGCCGATCGGGGTGCGCGGCGATCTGTTCGGACTGGCCGGCCTGGTGTTGATGCCGCTCATCGGGCTCGTGGTCGGATATCGCCAGGCCCGGGCCGCACGCGACGTCGGCCAGCCGATCCCGCACTAGACCTCGCGGATGTCGCGCAGTTCGCGGCGCAGAATCTTGCCGGCTGCGGACTTCGGGATCGCATCGATGAACGCGACCTGCCGCACCTTCTTGTACGGCGCGACCTGGCCGGCGACGAAATCCATGATCTCGTCGCCCGTCAACGCCGACTCCGGTTGCAGCACCACGAATGCCTTGGGCACTTCCTCGCCCGACTCCGGATCACGGACCCCGACCACTGCCGTATCGGCGATACCGGGGTGCGTCAGCAGCACGGCCTCGAGTTCGGCCGGCGGCACCTGGTAGCCCTTGTACTTGATGAGCTCCTTGAGCCGGTCGACGATGTAGA
Source organism: Mycobacterium sp. SMC-18 (assembly GCF_045310895.1). Lineage (NCBI taxonomy): Bacteria > Bacillati > Actinomycetota > Actinomycetes > Mycobacteriales > Mycobacteriaceae > Mycobacterium > Mycobacterium sp. SMC-18. The sequence continues at coordinate 76,640 of NZ_JBJIAL010000009.1, read as the reverse complement.
TGCAGCCGCTGGCGTCGACGCGGGCCAGGTCACCGGTGTGCAGGAAGCCGTCGTCGTCGATGGTCTCGCGGGTGGCGGCGTCGTTGTTGAGGTAACCGGCCATGACGTTGGGTCCGCGGAAGCACAGTTCGCCGACCTCGCTGAGACCGTGCTCGGGCCGGCCGATCTCGGCGCCCGTATCGGGGTCGACGATCTTGCTGACGGCGTTCGGCACCGTCCAGCCGCACGAGCTCAACGGTGCCACGGCGCCGACGAGTTCGCGGCCGCCGTCGAACGGCATGCAGTGGCTCACCGGGCTCAGCTCACTCATGCCGTAGCCCTGCACGATGGGGCAGCCGAGCCGGTCGGAGACCGCCATGCCGAGGTCGTCATCGAGCGGCGCGGCGCCCGACATGAGCCCTTTCAGGGAATCGAGCCGGTACGAGTCGACCATCGGGTGCTTCGCCAGCGCCACCGCGACGGGCGGCGCGATGAACGCGAACGTGCACTTGTGGTCCTGGATGGTCTTGAGGAAGAGCGCGAGATCGAAGCTGGGCATGATCACCAGGCGGGCCCGGGCATGCAGGACGGAGTTGAGCAGCACCGTCATGCCGTAGATGTGGAAGAACGGCAGCACCGCGAGTACCCGGTCCTCGGGAACCAGGCCCTGGATCGGACGAATCTGCGCCACATTCGCCGCGAGATTCGTGTGGGTGAGCATGACGCCCTTGGGGTTTCCCGTGGTGCCCGAGCTGTAGGGCAGGGCCGCCAGATGCGTCGCCGGGTCGAAGCTGACCTCGGGTGCGGGCAGCGCGGCGTCGAGCAGCTCGGCGGCATTGGGATGACCGTCGGCCGCCGTGCCCGGGCCGTCGAGCACGACGACACGATCGGCGGCCAGCCCGACCTCGGCGGCGGCCTGCAGCGCCTGCGGCGCCAGCGCCGTGACGGTGATCAGCATGGCGGCCCCGGAGTCGGTCAGTTGCTTCGCGACGTCCTTCGCCGTGAACAGCGCGTTGATGGTCGTGGCCGTGGCACCGGACCGGAGGATGCCGTGGAAGGCGACGGCGAACGCGGCACTGTTCGGCGCCAGCAGGCCGACCACGTCGCCGACGCCCAGGCCACGGGCGGCCAGCGCGCCGGCGAACGCCTCGATCCGGCCCGCCAGTTCGCGGTAGGTGTACTCGGCACCGGTCGCGACCTCGGTGATGGCGATGCGATCGGCGTCCGACTCGGCCAGATCACCGAAGATGTACTCGGAGACAGCCGTGGTCGGGATCTGGACCTCGGGGAAAGGGCTCGCGATAGTCATGGCGTCTTAGATCGAACCATGCCCGGGTGACGTGCGTCATGCCGGTTGGTTGCCGTCGGCGGGCCGGTTGTGGTGCCGCGTTACACGTCGTCGGCCATGCGCAACGCACCCGTCGGACACGCCGCCACGGCCCGGCGCAACACCACCGGGTCGACATCGGCGGTGTCACCGATGTCGACCGTGCCGCCGTCGCCGACCCGGAACGCTGCGCTGATGCCCTCGCACATGCCCATGCCGATGCAGATCTCGGGGTCGACCTCCACCCGGCTCATGACCCCGCCGTGAACGGAAGGTGCGTGGGGCGGCGCACATAGCTGCCTTCGGCGTACTCGACCGCGTCGGCGTCCACGTCGAAATCCGGGCACCGGGTCAGGAGCTCCTCGAGCGCGACGCGAGCCTGCATGCGGGCCGCCGCTGCGCCGAGACAGTGGTGGTTGCCGTGGCTGAACGTGAGGATTTGAGCGGGGCGGCGCAGCACGTTCAGCTCCTCGGCATCGGGTCCCCATTGCCGGTGGTCGCGGTTGCCCGAGCCGTACAGCAGGAAGGTCTTGCGGCCGGCCGGAATCGTGGTGCCCTCGATCTCGACGTCACGGGTCGTCATCCGGGCCAGGCCCTGCACCGGCGAGGTGAGCCGCAGCAGTTCCTCCACGGCATCCGGGATGAGTGCCGGGTCGTCGATCAGGAGCTGTCGCTGATCGCGGCGGGCGGTGAGCAGTTGCACTGCGCCACCGAGCATTCCGGTCGTGGTGTCGTTGCCACCGGTGATCATCGTGAACGCGAAGCCCAGGATGGACAGGATTCCGGACATGTCGCCGTCGGCGCCGAAGCCGGCTGCCACCAGGTGCGAGACGGTGTCGTCCTCGGGATGCTCCTGGCGGTAGGCGATCAATTCGTTGAAGTAGGTGAACAATTCGGCGATGGCGGGGGCGGCCGCGGGCTGGTGCCCGGTGGAGTTTGCGGCGACGATGGCATCGGTCCAAGCGTCGAACCGATCCCAATCCTTTTCCGGGACACCGAGATAATGCGCGACCACCATGGTGGGCATGGGTTTGAGAAACTCGGTGATGATGTCGCCGCCGCCCTTGGCGCGCAACTTCTCGATGCGGTCCACCACGAATTCGCGCACCTTGGGTTCGATCGCGGTGACCTGCCGCGGGGTGAATCCCTTGGCCACCAGCCGCCGGAAGGTGGTGTGGACCGGCGGGTCCTGCATCACCATGGGCGGATTGTCTTTGATGCCAACGGCTTCCATGTCGTCGTAGTTGAAGGTGAGACCCTCGGCCGACGAGAAGGTCTCGTGGTCCTTGGCCGCCGCGGAGATGTCGGCGTAACGCGACAGCACCCAGTAGTCCTTGTCGGGGGCGTGCGCGGGGACCACGTGGTGAACCGGATCATGTTCGCGCAGTGCGGCATACATGGCCCAGGGGCTGCGCCAGGTGGCAGCGGAACCGGGGGTGAAGGTGACGGCGGTGGCGGTCATGCGGACTGTGCTCCTGTGGTGATCTGCGGGAAGGGGCCGAAGCGGTCGTTGTAGCCGTCCTGGCGGGCGGCGAGCTGGGCCTGTCGTTCGGCGTCGGTCACGTACTTGGTGCCGGCCGGCAGCACGGTGCCGAGCTGATCGAGGGTGACGACCTGCTGCGAGACGATCATCGGCACGGCCGACGAGGTGGCGTCGAGTGCCTGGAACCGGATGTAGAGGGTGCCCTGGTTGAGGCCGCCGGTGGAGACCCAGTTGGCCACACCGGGGTCGTCGGGGGAGATGACGAGGGTGTAAGTGCCGTCCGGGTTGGCGATGGACTGCGCGTTGTTGAGGCTCGTCTGCGCGGTGCCGTCACCGGGTGACAGTTCCCAGTCGTTGGTCACCGGCACCACGAAGTATCCGGCGTTGCCGGGGTTGATCGTGATGACGAGAGCCTGGTTGTCGGCCAGTTGGAAGTAGCCGAGGCTCTGCTTCTGTGACACCAGCGTGCCGGGGAAGTTGAACGGCTGCGTCAGGGTGTTGGGCGGCTTGAGCTGGCCGGTCTGCAGGTTGAGGGTGACGATGTCGAGCGCCGTATTGTGCGCGCTCGTCTGGAAATTCTGGACGATGCTGACGGTGTGGGCGACCATCTCGTCGAAGCTCTCCGCGGGGGCGCCCGCCGGACCGCCCGTGCGGGTGACCGTGAGGCTCGGTGCTGATTCGGTGGTCCAGTCCGCCATCGTGTACCGGACGAAGATCTGCTGGGCCTCCGGCGGTAGATAGATGTGGTTGGTCTGTCCCGGCTGGGTGGGATTGCCGTCCGCTGTGATGGTGAACGTGCCGTCGGCGTTGACGACGAGGTCCTTCGCCGCCAGGTTGCCGATCGGCAGAGCGTCGCTGATGTCGGCGTAGACGCCGAAGTTGCCGTCGACAGGGACACCGCCGAGGTACTTGCCGCTGATGACGTACGTCGAACCGCTGCGCACCGGGATGGTGCGGTAGATGGTGTCGGGGTTGTCGTAGATGAACCGGCCGCCGGGGGTGTCGGTGCCGTACCAGCTGTGTGCCCGCATATCGACGGCCATCACCAGTGGGTTGTCGGGGTCGTTGTTGACGACCGTCATCGCGGCATTGAGTGCATGTTCCCGGGCGGCTGCGTCCAGCAATGCGAGGTTCTCGGCATCGACGCCGCCGACGAGGCCGAACCGCTGCTGCGCATGCGCCAGCCAGGCCTGCTTGAGTGCCTCGATGGCGGCCTGCACCTGCGGGGTGTTGACGATCTCCTGGGCCTTCTGTTCCAGCGCGATCTGGTCGGCGGTGCCGAGCGGACTGGTCGGCTTCACCGTGACGGTGACGGTCTCGGTGGTGGTGGCGCCGGCGTTCGGCTGGAACAGCTTCAGCAGGTTGATGTGGAACGGATTGCCGGGCCGGTCGTCGACGGTGACCGTGAACGAGTCGGTGCCGCCGCTGAATGCCAGTGCGTCGCTTGGGGTGTACGTGAAGGTGCCGTCCGGACGGACCGTCACGCTGCCCTTCGTCGGGCCCTTGTCGACGGTGTAGGTGAGCTTGTCGCCGTTGGCGTCGGTGGCTTTCAAGTCACCCTTGATGACACCACCGAAAGTCTGGCTGGTCTCGGTCTGCTTGTAGTTGATGAGCGGCGAGGAGTTGAAGAAGGTGTTGCCGATCTCGCGGCGAATCCAGCTGAACAGGGTCCACAACACCGGCGCCTGCGGCGGAGCGGCGGGGCTGGTTCCGGCGTGCGGGACCAACCCGATTGCGCCCAGCAGGCTCGACACCACGTGCGTGACGAAGTTGCCGCCGGTGGCCGCCGTGGAGACGGGATGCGTTGTCGCCGTGAGGGTGTTGATCTCGGTCGCGGCGGCGGACAGGGCCGTCGAGACGGTGTTGGCGGCGGAATCCACTGAAGGTGCCTGCGCGGCAGCTGGTTTCGCGGCGGTGACCGCCGCGGTCGAGGTGGGTGCCGGGTTCGTCTTGGGTTTGGTCTGGCTCGTCGCGGCGGTCGGCTGGGGGACCGACACGGCAGGTTTGGGTATCGCGTTGCGAAGTTGGTTCTGCCGGGATTTCTTGATCGTCGGCTTCGCGGTTTCGGCCGGGTTGCCGGACCCGGGCTTCGTCGTGGCCGGCTTCTGTTCGGCGGTGTCGCTGTCGCCGGGCTTCGGGGTCTCGGTGTCCCCGGGCTGGTCCGGTGTCGTGGCGGAGGCTGCGTCCCGATCGCTCTTGGCCGCCGAATCCTTCTGGCGCTTGGGCTTTTTCGCCTTCTTGGTGGGCTTCTCCGCCTTCGGCTTGGTGGCCGGCGACGGTTTGTCGGTCGACGACGCGGAGGTGCCGGTGCTGGTGCCGGTGTCGGCGAGGCAGATGGCAGGACTGTTCGCGACGGCGATGCCGATGCCGAGGGCAACGGCCAGTGCGCCTACGCGGCCGATGAACCGGGCGTGACCCGATCCGGCCGAGCTACCAATGCGATGCAGCGTCGTCGCTGTGTCCATACATGCTCCCGATATAGTGACGAATAGTTGTCAGTTGAGTGCCAAATAATTGGCGACGGGCAGATGGTAAGCATCCCGGCGACAGCCGCGCAAGCATTGATTTCCGGTGAGTGGGTCGCGAAAGTGCCCGCCGGTTGACCGGCGGGTGGCGCAGTGGTGATGACTAGTGCTGGCTGAGCTTTGCTGCGGCCGAGCGCAATTCGTGGATGTACCGCGCGCGATCGGCGGCGCTCACCGACGGATCCAGCGGCCCGAGCTGTATCTCGTAGGCGGGATGGCCGGCCGCGTTGTCCACGGCGGTGCTCAGATAGCTCACGGCCAATGGCTCGGGGGACTCGAGCTGCGCTGTGCTGTAAGGCTTACCGCCGAGGCTGACCAGTGTCTCGAAAACGCGCTGCCGGAGCGCACTGCGCCGGGGGTGCTCGGAGAGCAGTTCGGCGACATCGCCCAGTACGCCCAGCACCTCGGGGCTGGAATCGCCGAAATTGAATATCGCGACGCCGTCCCTGCGGAGTTGGTCGAGCAGGTTGCCGAACTCGGCGCGCTGCTCCTGTGCTGCCCCGGCCAGCCACTGTTGTTGGCTCGCCGCGTCGCGGCGCGCGATCACCGTCGCACCGGCCGGCGGCGTCAACGGTAGGCGGACGCCGACACTCACACCGCCCGGGATGTGGCCGACGCCGCGCACCACGCTGACGAACGTCATCTCGGTGGTGCCGACCATGGCCAGCGACACGCCACACTTGGTGGCATGTGCCAGGTCCTGCAGGACCTCGGTGTGGTTGTCCGGCAGGGGCAGGGCATTGCGCACGGCCTCGGCGACACCGAGCATGCCCGGTCCGAGCGTGTAACTCCGATCGGCAAGGCGCACAACCCAACCCGCGCGCTCCAGCGCCAGCAGGATCGAGGTGACGGTCGCTCGGTTGAGGTCGAGTCGGGACGCGATGGAGGCCACCGAACTCGGTTCGGACTGCTGCGCCAGGAGTTCGATGATGCTGACGACGCGGTCGGTGGGCGGTGAGCCTGCGCGTGCGCTGTCTTCCAGCGGAGTGCCGCGTGCCATCGATGCTCCTGCCGGTCTGGGGACGCTGAGCATCTTATGACGAATAGTTGTCGCAGTTGTGGACCGTGGCCGTCTGGTGGTCGGTTTTGCTGATGGCTGCAGTCTCGGTGTCGCGTCTGCGGACATCTCGCCGACCGAGTGCTGGCCGAACAATCAGGTTGCTCTTGTCCTGAGTCGTCGTGCGCCAAAAAACTTTGGTCACTTTGTTTGCGCTGGTCACGCTGGGCAACTAGGGTCTCTTTCGTCACACCGAATTGTCGGCGAGTCGAACTATTGTTCGAATATGCCTTCCGGTCGTGCCGCTGTCCTGACCGCCTACGCGGCGCTCGAGGACGCGGTCGTGGCGGTCAACAATCTCGACTACACCGGCCTGGACGTGCGGACGCTGTTGGAGGTGCAGTCGCGCCGCGAAACCCTTAAGTGCGCGGCCGAGGCGGTCGATCACCAGATTCTGGCGGCGGCACAGACCCAGGCCGCGGCCAAGGGGATCGGGGCCAAGGATTGGCCTGAGGTGTTGCATGTGCGGTTGCGGATCAGTCGGGAGGAGGCCCGCCGCCGGGTCCGCGATACGGATAATCTGGGCCCGCGGTCAGCGATCACCGGGGAGCCGTTGGGTCCGGTGTGGGAGCTGGTCGCCGCCGCGCTCGGTGAGGGTGCGATCAACGGTGAGCATGTGCAGGTGATCACCTGGTTTTTCGGGAAGTTGCCGTTGTGGGCGGCCGACCCGGTCACTCTCGCCCAGTGTGAGGCGGATCTGGTGGCCGATGCCCGAATCAAAACCCCCGAGGACCTCCGCAAAGTCGCTGCTGATCTGTTGTATCGGCTGGATCAGGACGGGCCCGAGCCTGACGACTCTGAACCCGACCCGAAACGCGCCATCAACCATGGCAAGCAGCGCTCCGATGGCACCTCCGAGGTCAGCGGCACCATCGACGCCGAGACCCGTGCTTACTGGGATGCGATCTACGACAAATGGGCCGCCCCCGGCATGTGCAACCCCGCCGACGCCGTGCCCTGCATCTCGGGTACACCGACCCAGGAACAGATCGACAACGACACCCGTACCGCCGCCCAGCGCCGCCATGACGCGTACAAGATGGTCGGCCGCATGATCCTGAAGACCGGCATGCTCGGCGAACACAACGGATTTCCTGTCGCGGTGATCGGCACCTGTACCGTCACCGACCTCGAGAAGCGCACCGGCATGGCGCTCACGCACACCGGCACGAAACTCCCGGTCAAAGACCTGGTTCAGATGGCCGCCGCCGGAGCCGACCACTACCTCGTCGTCTTTGACGACCACACCGAACAACCGCTGTACATGGGCCGAGCACGTCGTACCGCCACTGTCGCCCAACGTTTCGCTTTGTTCGCCCGCGACCTGGGCTGCACCAAACCCAACTGCACCGCCCCCGCATCGCGCTCTCAGGCCCATCACGTCAACACCAACTGGCGCGATGACGGACCCACCGACATCACCAACCTCACCCTGGCCTGCGGGCCCCACAATCGCCTGGCCGACACCGGCGGCTGGACCACCACCATGGGCCCCGACGGCCGCATCCACTGGACCCCACCACCACTCTTAGATGTGGGCCAGCCAAGAACCAACCACTACTGGCATCCGACGCTCTACCCGGCGGAGAGCGGAGACGAGGGTGGCGAAAGTGACAGTCCCGCAAGGTGATACAGCGTCACTGACGCTCAACGGCACGACACCACGTCGCGCCGGCGGTGCCGCATCCGCTGCGGCACCTGCACACGTGTCACCCGGAACCGTTGAAATCAGAGCGATTGCGCTGGGCGTCGGACCGTCACCACAATCGGCAGGTCTCCGGAGCCGAGACTGAAAAGCGGACTACGCCTCGCCGCGGTCCAGCAGCTCGCTGGAGCCGAGGACGCGTTCGATGCGGACCTCGATCACCACGCGCCGCGGGTTCACCCGCGGCGTGCGGTAGCGCTGGGCGTAGCGCAGTTCGGCGTCGCGGACGTCGTCGGCGTCGTTGCTGACGGTCGACTTGCCTTCGAGGGACAGCCACCGGGCACCGTCGACCTGACTCAGCACGGCGACACCGCGCTGGGCGGCGTTGAGGGCCTTCTGGGAACCGCCGGTGGTGATGACGCGCGCGATGTGGGTCTTCGGGTCGAAGGTGAAACCGACCGCCACCACGTGCGGGGAATTGTCCGACCGCAGGGTGGTCAGCATCGCCAGATGACGCTCGGTGAGGAATGCCAGCGCGTCACTGGTGAGCCGTGTCGTTGCCTTCGCCATCATCACCAAAAGTAGCGCAGGTGATAATCGCAGCCGTGAACGACACGGCGGATACCGGCGGCGAGGTGGTCGTCGTCTTCGGCGGCCGCAGTGAGATCGGCCTGGAACTGGCCGTCCGGCTGGCGCCGGGCAACACGGTGGTGCTGGCCGCGCGCCGGGCCGATCAACTGGTGGACGAGGTGCAGGCGGTGCGCACGGCCGGCGCCGCGGAGGTCCACACCTGCGAGTTCGACGCCGACGACCTGACCTCGCATGCCGCGCTGGTCAGCGCGATCGAAGCCGGGCACGGGCCCATCGGTACCGCGGTCCTGGCCTTCGGCGTCCTCGGTGACCAGGCCCGGGCCGAGGACGATGCCGCGCACGCGGTGGCCGTCGTCCACACCGACTACGTGGCCCAGGTGAACCTGCTGACGCTGCTGACGCAGCGCATGCGCGCCGCCGGCCGGGGACGGCTGGTGGTGTTCTCGTCGATCGCCGGCGCACGGGTCCGCCGGGCCAACTACGTCTACGGTTCGGCCAAGGCGGGCCTGGACGGCTTCGCGTGCGGGCTGGCCGACGCGCTGCACGGCACCGGCATCCAGTTGCTCATCGTGCGACCCGGCTTCGTGATCGGCCGGATGACCGAGGGCATGGACCCGGCACCGATGTCGAGCACGCCCGCGCAGGTCGCCGAAGCTGCCGCGACGGCGCTGCGCAAGGGCAAGGCCGCGGTCTGGGTGCCGTGGGGTATCCGCCCGCTGATCTTCGCGACTCGTTTTGTGCCGAACGCCATCTGGCGGAAGATGCCGCGATGAGCGCTTGCGCGAAGAGCAGAGGGCACCGATGACCGGGAACGAAGGCAAGATCACCGTCGTCGGCATCGGCGCCGACGGGATGGCCGGACTGGGCCAGGCCGCCCGGGGCGAACTACACAGCGCGACAGTGATTTTCGGCGGTCCGCGACAGCTGGACCTGCTGGACGCCGACGTCACCGCCGAGCGGCGGGCCTGGCCGTCGCCGATGCTGGCGGCCCTGCCCACGTTGTTCGACGGGCTGGGGGACGTGCACGTCGTGGCGTCCGGCGACCCGATGCTGCACGGCATCGGCGCCACGCTGATCCGGCTGTTCGGCCGGGACCGTGTGACGGTGCTGCCGCACGTGTCCTCGGTGACGCTGGCGTGCGCGCGACTGGGCTGGAGTGTGCAAGACACCGAGGTGATCAGCCTCGTCAACGCCGCACCGCACACCGCCATCCGCCCCGGTGGTCGCGCGGTGGTGTTGTCCAAAGGAGCCGACACGCCGCGAGCGTTGGCCCGGCTGCTCACCGAAACCCGTCGTGGCCAATCGGAGTTCACGGTTTTGGAACAGCTCGGCGGCCCGGCCGAACGCATCACCACGATGACGGCAGGGGAGTGGGACGCCAGTGACCCGCACGTCGACGCGCTCAATGTCATTGCCGTGCGGTACGCACCCGACCTGCGCATCGGGACGGTCGTGGCGGACACGGCCTTCGATCACGACGGGCAGATCACCAAACAGACCATTCGGGCGCTGGCGCTGACCGCGTTGCAGCCGCGCCCCGGCCGCGTGCTGTGGGACATCGGCTCGGGGTCGGGCAGCATCGCGATCGAATGGTGTCGCGCGTCGGGCGGCCGGGCCGTCGCGTTCGAGCGCGACGAGGTGCGCCGCGAGCGGATCGTCAATAACGTCACCAAGTTCGGCGTCACCGTGGACGTGCGCGGCGCGGCGCCGGAAGGATTCCAGGATGTGGCCGGCCCGGACACCATCTTCATCGGTGGTGGCCTCACCCAACCGGGGCTGTTCGACGCCTGCTTCGACGCGCTCGAATCCGGCGGCCGGCTGGTCGCCAACGCGGTGACGGCAGAGTCGGAAGCCTTTGTGGTGCAGCTCTATTCGGAACTGGGCGGCGAACTGCGCCGCTTCCAGCACTATCACGGCGAACCGCTCGGTGGCTTCACCGGTTGGCGCCCGGCATTGCCGATAACCCAGTGGACGGTGGTCAAGAAATGACGGTGTACTTCATCGGCGCGGGACCCGGCGCCGCCGATCTCATCACCGTGCGCGGGCAGCGGCTGCTGCGGTCGTGTCGGGTGTGTCTGTACGCCGGCTCGATCATGCCCGACGACCTGCTGGCGGAATGCCCGCCCGACGCGCGCATCGTCGACACCGGTCCGCTCAACCTGGAGCAGATCATCGGCGAGTTGGTCGCCGCACACGAAGCCGGACTCGACGTGGCGCGCCTGCACTCGGGGGATCCGTCGATCTACAGCGCGGCGGCCGAACAGTGCCGCCGTCTGGACGAGCTCGGTATCGACTACGAAATCGTGCCCGGTGTACCGGCTTTCGCCGCTGCCGCCGCGGCACTCGGGCGAGAGCTGACGGTGCCCGGCGTGGCCCAGACCGTCACCCTGTCCCGGGTCGCGACGCTGTCGACCGCGATGCCGCACGGCGAGGATTTGGTGACCCTGTCCAAGCCCGGTGCCACGTTGGTGCTGCACCTGGCGGCTGCGCAGATCGACAACATCGTTCCCCAGCTGCTCGAGGGTGGGTACTGCCCCGAAACCCCCTGCGCGGTGGTGGCTTTCGTCAGTTGGCCGAGCGAGCAGGTCATCACCTGCACCCTTTCCGAGCTGGCCGAGCGGACCAAAGCGGCGGGCATCACCAAGACCGCGGTGATCTTCGTCGGCGACGCGCTGGGTGCCCAGGGGTTCACCGACAGCTACCTGTATTCGAGCGGCCGGCGCCGCGGGGCGACACATTGATGGCGGAGCCGCCACTGGCAACAACCCGCGAGGTAGACGTTCGGCACGCCGCCGACGGCGTGTCGCGGGCGGAACGTCCGTGTCGCGGGCACTGGGAAGGTGACCGGTGAAGCTGCTGCTCCTGGGCGGGACGTCGGAGGCGCGGGCATTGGCCAAGCGGCTGCACCCCGGCATCGAGCTGATCAGTTCCCTGGCCGGTCGCGTCCCCGACCCGGCGCTGCCGGTCGGCCCGGTGCGGATCGGTGGCTTCGGTGGCGTCGACGGCCTGCGGACCTACCTGCAGGACAACGAGATCACCGCCGTCGTCGACGCCACGCACCCGTTCGCCGCCACCATCACCGCCAACGCCGCCCAGGCCTGCGCAAGCCTGCGGCTGCCGCATCTGGTCCTGGCGCGGCCGGCGTGGCCGCACGGTGACGCCATCGTCGTCGCCGATGACCGGCAGGCCGCGCAGACCGTCAAAGACCGTGGCTACCAACGGGTCTTCCTCACCACGGGACGTTCGGGCACGACGGCCTTCCGCGCGTCGGACGCCTGGTTCCTGATCCGTGCCGTCACGCCGCCGGACGCCGATACGCTGCCGCCGCAGCACCACATCCTGTTGTCCCGCGGCCCGTACGACTACGACAACGAGCTGGCGCTGCTGCGTGACCACCGCATCGATGCCCTGGTCACGAAGAACAGCGGTGGCGGCATGACGCGCGCGAAGCTGGATGCCGCTGCGGCGCTGAATGTTCCGGTGATCATGGTGGACCGGCCGGCGCTGCCCGGCGGCGTGGCGACAGCCGCCAGCGTCGACGAAGCCGAAGCGTGGGTCAGGGCGCGTCGATGAGCCGCTGGAGTTCGTCCCAGGCGGCCCGCCGGTGCGCTTCCGCGTCGTCGCGGAGCTGACGGACCTTCTCGCCCTGCGCGGTGCTGCGGTCCCGCAGCGCCTCGAGGTCCACGATGAGCCGGCGCCGTAGCTCGCCTTCGGGGCCGTCGGTGCCGAGGACGTTGAGCTGCTCGGAGATTCGGCTCTGCGCCTCGTAGTCACCCGAGCGCGCGGCCTCGACCTGCTCGGCGCCCGACTCCAGCCGCTCGGCGGTCGCCCACTTGTCCAGGACTTCGCCGAGCGCGGTGATGGTGGCGGCGTCGAGGGACCGGTCGGCCAGCCATTCTTCGAGTTGACCCGGCGCGAGGTGCTCGTAGTCGATCTCGCTGGACAGCGGCCAGCTTTCCAGCACCGTGGCTTCGACGGCGCCGTGGCCGGCCGCGGTGACCGTGATCCGGTGGTTGGTCCCGTCGTCGGCGATCGCGGTGACGTTGTCCCGCGCTTCCACGCGGTGTCCCTGAAAACGGACGATCTCGAAGATCACCTCGACCGGTTCGGCATGGTCGTTCTCGACCCGCAGGGTATGGAGTCGCTCGCGCCGCTGCTCGTGGACCAGCGCGGCGCGGGCCAGGCGCACGCGGGCGGTGACGTCGCTGACGGTCGAGGTGTGCCGGCACCGCACCGCAAGGTCTTTCGCGAACGGCAGCCGCACCTTCGCGTCGCGGGCGGTGAAGGGCACCATCGCTTCGCCGGCGTAGGCATCCTGCTCGTAGATGACGGCGGGGCCTTCCTCGAGCACGATGCCCGCGGTGTTGGTGAAGACGAGGACGATCTCGGGGGAGCGGTCATGGCCGGTCCAGACCAGTTCGCGCCGGACGCCGTCCACGGCCTGTACCGCCAGGGGAATCATCGACGCGCCGCCGCGTTTGAGTGACACCGGGGTACTCAGCCGGTACTCGAAATACTCACCGCGATCGGCGGTTTCGACATCGTCGACGGCGTCGGCATACGCATCGAAAAACCCGGCGCCGGCAGGTGCGGGCATCGCCATCGCCGCCGATACCTCAGCCGGCGACCGGGTTTTCGCGGCGGCGGCCACGGGCACCGCACCGCGGCGGCTTTCCTCGACGACCTCCCGATACGCGTGCTTGCTCTCGTACAGGTCGATGTCGAAGGAGACCGGTTCGCCGGTGGTCAGCGTCAACGCGATGTCGGTGAGGTCCTCGTCGACGGGGTTGTGCACGATGCCCATCGCGGTCAACACCAGGCCGTCACCATCGCGCACCAGCCGGTACGACAGCCGCCACAGCGGCGCCGGCACCACGTAGGACACCTGGACGGTCCCGCTGCCCCGAACCTGTACGCCCAGTTGGCAATTCTGGCCCGCGGTCAGCGCGCGGGACCGGTCCAGCAGGTACTCGAGGTTGTCGCGCGATGGTTCCTCCGCCAGCGTGACGGCAGCGACGTCGGCCAGTTCGATCAGGCTGACCGACCCCGCGTCGGTGCGCAGGACCAGCACCTGGCGGTACTTCGCCGATTCGTCGACGCCGATCACCTCGCCCCGATGGCGCGTGGCGCCGCAGTCGACTTCGACGGTGCGGCCGCGCAGGCCGTCGAACAGTCCGCGCAGCGCGTTGCCGGACTCGATCTGCACCCCGCGGCCACCCAGTTGGCTGTGCGGGTCGGTGGGGGTGTCGAACGAGACCGCGCCGACCGCCAGGTCGGTACCGGTACCCACCACTGACAGCGACTTGAGCACGTCCTTCATCTGGGCGTGGCGGAACGTCAGGGCGAAATCACCGTCGACCGGGCCACTGCGTTCGACCAGCGCCATGCCGTGCTTGTACATGACCAGGCGCGTGACTCGAGGGCTTTCGCTCATGTCCGGAAACCCTAGTGGCCCAATCGAATCAGTGGGGGTAATACCGCGGGGTGAACACCCGGTCGCCCTCGGGGGTGCTGTGCCACACCGTCTGCGACGAGCCGACGATCAGCAGGCAGCGCATGTCGATCTCGGCCGGCTTGAGGTCGGCCAGGCGCACCACGCGCACGGTTTCGTTCGGCCCGGCCACGTCGCGACCGATGATCACCGGCGTGTTCGGGTCGCGGTACTCCAGCAGCAGATCCTGCATCGCGGCCACCTGCCAGGTGCGGGTCTTCGAGGCCGGGTTGTAGATCGCGAGCACGAAGTCGGCGCGGGCGGCCGCGGTGACGCGCTGGGCGATGATGTCCCAGGGCTTGAGCCGGTCGGACAGCGAGATCACCACGTAGTCATGGCCGAGCGGGGCACCGACGCGGCTGGCCACGGCCTGCGCGGCGGTCATCGCCGGGACCACCCGGACCTGGACGCCCGGCCACTGCTGGGCCTCCTCGAGCACCGCGGTCGCCATCGCGAACACGCCGGGGTCACCGGAGGACACCACGGCGACGGTCCGGCCCTGCTGGGCCAGCCTGCAGGCCAGTTCGGCGCGGGCACGTTCGTCGGTGTTGTCGCTCGGGTGCCGCTGCTGGCCGGGACGATCCGGGACGCGGTCCAGGTACGGTCCGTAGCCGATCAGGTCGGTGGCGGCCGCCAGCTCGCGGCGGGTCTGCGTCGTCGTCCACTCCGGATCGCCCGGGCCCAGGCCGACCACGACAACACTGCCGCCAGTGCGGGCCGCACGTTGTCCGCCCGGAAGGATCGCGATGGAGAAGTACGGCACCGTCGTCTCGTCGACGTCGGCGGCCGGCAGCACCCGCTGCGCCTCGGTGCTCGCGCGCTCGACGTAGAACGCCTCATCCAGCCGTCCGGCCGATGAAAGCGCCTGCCGCACAGCCGGGTACGAGCGGCCCAACTTCATCACGACGGCGGCGTCGGTGTCGGCGAGGCGGCGTTGCAGCTCGCCGGCCGGCAGCGTGCCGGGCAGGATGGTGAGCACCTGCTCGCCCTGCACCAGCGGCGTCGAGATGGCCGCCGACGCGGCACTGACGGACGTCACGCCCGGCACGATGACGGCGTGGAACCGTTCGGTGAGCCGCGTGTGCATGTGCATGTAGGAGCTGTAGAACAGCGGGTCGCCCTCGGCCAGCAGCGCCACGTTGCGGCCCGCGGCCAGGTGGGTGGCGATGCGCTCGGCGGCCTCGGCGTAGAAGTCCTCGATGGCGCCGTCGTACCCGCCCGGATGCGACGTGGTCTCGGTCGTCACCGGGTAGACGAGGTGCTCCTCGATCTG
This sequence comes from Mycobacterium sp. SMC-18, assembly GCF_045310895.1. NCBI lineage: Bacteria > Bacillati > Actinomycetota > Actinomycetes > Mycobacteriales > Mycobacteriaceae > Mycobacterium > Mycobacterium sp. SMC-18. Next base: position 61,269 of record NZ_JBJIAL010000009.1, on the reverse strand, counting down.
GCCGGGGCGCAGATACGGCTCGGCGATGCGGCGCGCGATGCTGTGGCCGTGGCGCGCACTGTGGTACGCCACCACGTCGGCCTCGCCGATCACACGCGCGGCCTTGACCGTCACCAATTCCGGGTCGCCCGGACCGAGGCCGACGCCGAAGAGAGTTCCCGTTGTCATCGTCCACCTTCTGCTCGTTCGGCGAGCCTCACTCGCGTTCACTCGCAATCGCGTTCACCGCGGCGGCAGCCATGGCACTACCGCCACGCCGCCCCGTCACCACCAGATAGTCCATGCCGCGCGGTCGCGCGATCAGTTCGTCCTTCGACTGCGCCGAGCCGACGAAGCCCACGGGGCCGCCCAGCACCGCGGCGGGCACCGGCGCGCCCTCGTCCAGCAGCTCGAGCAACCGGAACAAGGCCGTCGGCGCGTTGCCGATGGCCAGCACGGCGCCCCCGAGCCGGTCGGCCCACAGATCGACGGCCGCCGCGGACCGGGTGCTGCCGAGTTTCGCGGCCATCGCGGGTGCGCCCGGGTCGGCGACCAGCGACACCACGTCGTTGTTCGCGGGCAGGCGTGAGCGCGTGATGCCCGCAGCCACCATCGACGAATCGCACAGGATCGGCGCCCCGGCGGCCAGCGCGGCATGCGTGCGGGTCACCACGTCGTCGGTGTAGGCGACGTGCTCGGTGACGTCGACCTGGCCGCAGGTGTGGATCAGACGGACGACGACGCGCGAGACGTCGTCGGGAAATCGCGCCAGATCCGCCTCGGCGCGGATGGTCGCGAACGACTGTCGGTAGATCTCCGCAGCGTCGCGGACGTAGTCGAGCACGCGATAACCCTACGGGTGGCGCGGTTCGTACCCCGAGTTGGTCGCCACCAGCACCTCACCGACGGACGGGCTGCCGCACGCGCGCTCGCAGCCGACGAAATGCCGGCGGCCGCCGGGCTCGCCCGACTCCGCCGCGGCGGCCGCGTCACTGCGCACGTCGGTCAGTGACTTGGCGCACCCGGGGCTGCCGGTGCAGGAGCTGATCGACAGCCAGGGGGAGTGCTCGTCGAAGATCAGGCCCATGGGCGCCAGCACCCGCAGGGAGGTGTCGGCGATGCCCTCTTCGAGGTCACAGATGAGTAACGAGCGCCATGGTGTGACCACCACGGGAGCGGTGATGGCGGCCACAAACTCGGCGGTGCGGGCCCGCAGCACACCCAACGGGACGGCGGCACCCAATGTGATCCGGCCGTCGTCCTGGGTGATCCAGCCGACCGGCGGAACGTCGACGGGCGCCCAGGTCGCGCCCGCCGGCTCGGTCGGGTTCAGCCCGGCCGCGTCCAGGAGGACGTCAGCGTGCTCCAATTCGCTTGTTCGCCAACGATTCCCGCGAATGTTCTGGAAGCTGTGGGCCAGGTTCAGCAGGGTCTCCGAGGCCTGCGTGGCGGCGATCCGCACCCCGGTGTCGCGGCCCGCCACCAGTACGGCGGCCGTCTCGGCAGAGACCAGATGGGTGCTCACGTCGGGCGCCAGGCCCGAGATGTCACCGCGGCCGTCGTCGACGCCGAACCAGAACCTGCCGGGCAGTTCGGCCAGGTCAGGGCGGTTTTGCAGGCCGGAATCGAGGTCGCGCACGACGGCGCGGACGTCGCCCAGCCCGCCGCTGCGGCCCGACAGCGGGGACGCCACGATGTTGCGGACGCGTTCGTGAGTGGCCGAGGGCAGCAGGCCCGCCGCCTGGACCGCCGCGGCCAGCCCCGCGGCATCGTGGATTCCGCGCACCTGGATGTTGCCGCGCGAGGTCAGTTCCATTGCCGGCGAGCCGAATTCGGGCGCCGCGAGGGCCAGCGCCTCCAGCTGTGCAGCAGTGATCATGCCGCCGGCCAGGCGGATGCGGGCCAGGTCACCGTCGGCCGCCTGGTGCACCTGCAGGGCGCCCGGGCAGGCGTCGTCGTCACGGCTGCGAATCACCTTGTCCACGTTACGTTGTGCCGCAAATTGTGAAGTGGGCCACTGCCGTTTCCGGGCTGTTCCGTGCCTTACAAGTCCCTTGTAATCAGGGCATCGGCCCGTACCGTTGAACGCGAACTTCCGCTTGCTACATCGCATTCGGATGACCTAAGGAGGGACGCAATGTCCGATTTCGCTCTGTACGTTGGTGGCGTCTTCGCTCTCATCGTGGCCGCGGGCCTGCCCTACCAGGGCAAGACGTGGTACCAGCGGTGGGAGACCAACCAGCGCTGACCACAGCGAGGTAGATGAGACCGCCGGCGGGCGGGTTGCACAGCAACCCGCCCGCCGTTGCTTTTTCCGCACCCCGGTTCGGTCTGATCGGCGCAGGCCGTGACGTTAGGCTGCTGGCCAAGTGGCCCGTCGCGACAGGGGAGGCGCAGTCCATGTGGTCGGCGATGGTCAACGGGGTTCGATTCAGCGAACCCCTTGAGTCCGAGTTCCAACTGACCTTCGGTCAGTCGGGCCGCAAGGCCCGCCACGAGATGTGGGCCGTCCTGCTGATCGTCATCACCGCGGGTATCGCTTTTCATCACACGCTGCTGCGGGTGCCGCCCGAAGTGATGCCACTGGGCCGTTCTTTGTTGGTGGCCGTCGTCGTGCCCATGGTGCTGCGCTGGCTCAGTGGAGACCACAGCCCACTGCAGCGGTGGTCCTCGTTGCTCTACATCGCATCGGTGTATATCGACGTCGCCTGCTTCATGGTGCTGCGCATCGCGTGCATCCGGCACGGGCTGGACGTCGTGCCGCTGGCCATGCCCGTGGCGATCTTGATGAGCCTCATCGTCGTGCAGATCCGCTTCGTGCTGCTGGCCCCGGCGATTCTCGCCGGGCTCGCCGGCATCGTGGCGACCGAGCTCTCGGCGTTCGAGCCCACGAGCAACGAAATGTTCGACATCGTCGCCTTGATCGGGATGGTGACCGTGGCGCTCAGCGCTGCCTACGAGCTCGAACGGTCGACCCGAACCGGCTGGCTGCGGGCCCGCACGCTGGCTCGCCTCACCCGCACCGACGCGCTGACCGGAGTGCCGAACCGGCGCTACTTCGACGAGCAGCTCACGGAGGTGGCGCGGGCCGCGCAGCGCACCGGCGGCAGCCTGGCCGTGATGGTGCTCGACGTCGACGACTTCAAGGGCTTCAACGACCGCAACGGTCACCTGGCCGGTGATGACTGCCTGCGGCGGGTCGGCGCCTATCTGGGCGACTCCTTGACCGGTGTGGACGAGTTCTGCGCCCGCCTCGGTGGTGAGGAGTTCGTCGCGGTGTGGTGTGCGGCCGACCCGGCCACGATGGCCACCCGCGCCGAGGAGATCCGGTCCGGAATCTCCGCACTCGCGATCGCTCACGACGCCGACGGGCGCGTCGTCACCGCGTCGGCCGGCCTGGCGCACGATCCGGAACCCGGCGCGGCCACCATCAACGCCGTCGAACTGCTCCGCCGCGCGGACTCCGCCCTGTACCGGGCCAAGCGTGAGGGCCGGGACCGGCTCGCCGTCGCGGACCCGCAGCTGCCCGTCATGCCGAGCCGCGACAGGCACCGCGGCCCCCGTCGCTCGACGGCCCCGGCCCCGGCTGTAGCCGAACTGCAGCCCGCGCCCACGCACGAGCAGGAAGCAGAGTTCCGGAAGGTGTACGACCGGCAGGGGCGCATCTCGCGGGCCGCGATCATGCTGGGCTTGGACGCGGTGTGCCTCGCGATGCTGTCGTCGTACAAGACCGTGCTCAAGATGCCGCCCGAATCGCAGGCACTCGGTGTGTACACGCTGGTCTACGGGATCATGCCGATGGCGACGCTGGCTGCCCTGACCGCGTTGGTGCCGCGGCTCTACCGGTTCTCCGCTCCCACGTACATCGCGGCCGTCGGCGTCATCACCAGTGCCCAGATGTACGAGCGGGTGGTCCAGCTGCCGCAGGGCTACGACGTCGTCCCGTACCTGATGCCCACGGCGGTGCTGCTGAGCCTGTGCGTGGTGAAGATCCGGTTCCGGCTGCTGGCCCCTTCGGTGCTGGCGATCCTGCTGTTCGTGTCGGCGCTGGAGCTGTGGGTGTTCCCGTGGACCAGCAACAGGTTGCTCACCGTGGGCACGTCGATCTTCATGGTCGCCGTGACCATGCGGTTCTCCTACAAGCTCGAGCGATCGGTGCGGCTGGCGTGGCTCGATGAGCGCAAGCTCGACGAACTCACCAGAACCGACCCGCTGACCGGATTGGCGAACCGGCGGTCCTTCGACGAGGCGCTTGACGGACTCGACGCGGCCGTGGAGACCCGGTACGCGGCGGTGATGGTGCTCGACGTCGACGACTTCAAGGGCTTCAACGACCGGTACGGCCACCCGGCGGGCGACGATGCGTTGCGGGCAATCGGCACGTACCTGCGGCTCGCGACCGCAGGTGAGGACGTCGTCGTGGCTCGCGTCGGCGGCGAGGAGTTCGCGGCGCTGTGGCGCGGTCCCGACAACAGCGACGGCGCCGGCAGGCGGCGCGCCGAAGAACTGCGCAGCGGCATCGCCGGGCTGGGCCCGGTAGCGGGTACGCCCACGACGCTGACCGCCTCGGCCGGATTCGCCGGGATGTCCCGGTCGGATTGGGCCGCGGCGGGCGGTTTCGCCCGCGAACTGCTGGCCCGCGCGGACCGGGCCGTCTACGACGCCAAAGCCGGGGGCCGAAACCAGCTGGTCGCGGCGCCGTCCGACACCGCGGAGCAGCCGGCATCGCCGGTGGGGTACGAATAGTCGGTGCCGACCGTACTGCTGCTCTCGACGTCCGACACCGATCTGATCACGGCCCGCGCCAGCGGCGCCGAGTACCGGTGGGCCAACCCGTCCCGGTTGATCGACGGGGAACTGGCGGACCTCCTCGCGGGTTCGGATCTGGCGATCGTCCGGGTGCTGGGCGGCTATCGGACCTGGCAGGACGACATCGATGCCGTCGTCGCCAGCGGTATCCCGACCGTGGTGCTGTCGGGGGAGCAGACGCCCGACGCCGACCTGATGAGCCACTCGACTGTCCCGGCCGGTGTCGCGCTGCAGGCGCACATCTACCTGGCGCACGGCGGCGTCAGCAACCTGGTGAATCTCCATTCGTTCCTGTCGGACACGGCGCTGATGACCGGGTTCGGCTTCGGTGAGCCCGAATCCACGCCGAGCTGGGGGCTGCTGGACCGCCAGACGGATGCGGCGGGACCGACCATTGCGGTGCTCTACTACCGCGCCCAGCAGCTGGCCGGCAACACTGCCTACATCGACGCGCTGTGCGGCGCCATCGAGCAGGCCGGCGGCCGTCCGCTGCCGATCTTCTGCGCTTCGCTGCGCACCGCCGAGCCCGAGCTCATCGAGCTGCTGGGCACCGCCGACGCGCTCATCACGACGGTGCTGGCGGCCGGCGGCGCGACGCCGGCCCTCGCGAGCGCCGGCGGCGATGACGACAACTGGAACGTCGCGCACCTGGCGGCGCTCGACATCCCGATCCTGCAGGGTCTGTGCCTGACCAGCTCGCGTGCCCAGTGGGACGAGAACGACGACGGCCTGACGCCGCTCGACGTGGCGTCACAGGTGGCGGTGCCGGAGTTCGACGGCCGGATCATCACCGTGCCGTTCTCGTTCAAGGAGATCGACAGCGAAGGCCTGATCTCGTATGTCGCTGACCCCGAGCGCTGCGAGCGCGTCGCGCGGCTGGCCGTCCGGCATGCCCGGCTGAAGCACATCGCCCCGGCCGACAAGCGCGTCGCGCTGGTGTTCTCGGCGTACCCGACCAAGCACGCCCGCATCGGCAACGCCGTCGGCCTCGACACGCCGGCCAGCGCCGTCGCGCTGCTGCGGGCCATGCGCGACGCCGGCTACCGCATCGGTGACATCCCCGGCGTCGACGCCGAAGATGGTGACGCCCTCATCCACGCGATGATCGAGCGCGGCGGCCAGGACCCCGACTGGCTCAGCACCGAAGCGCTCGAAGCCAACCCGGTGCGCGTCTCTGCCAAGGACTACCGGGCCTGGTTCGCCACGCTGCCCGCCGAACTCACCGATGCCGTCACCGAACACTGGGGCGAGGCGCCGGGCGACCTGTTCGTCGACCGCTCACAGGACCCCGACGGTGAGATCGTCATCGCCGCAATGGTTTCCGACAACATCGTGCTCATCGTCCAGCCGCCCCGCGGCTTCGGTGAGAACCCCGTCGCGATCTACCACGACCCCGACCTGCCGCCGAGCCACCACTACCTGGCCGCCTACCACTGGATCAACAAGCACTTCGGTGCCGACGTGATGATCCACCTGGGCAAGCACGGCAACCTGGAATGGCTGCCCGGCAAGACCCTCGGCATGTCCGCCGCATGTGGCACCGACGCCGCGCTCGGCGACCTGCCGCTGGTCTATCCCTTCCTGGTCAACGATCCGGGTGAGGGCACGCAGGCCAAGCGCCGCGCGCATGCCGTCCTGGTCGACCATCTGATCCCGCCGATGGCCCGCGCCGAGACCTACGGCGATATCGCCCGCCTGGAACAACTGCTCGACGAGCACTCGACCATCTCGGCGCTCGATCCCGGCAAGCTGCCGGCCATCCGTCAGCAGATCTGGACCCTGATGCGCGCCGCCAAGATGGACCACGACCTCGGGCTCGAGGACCGGCCGGACGAGGACGTGTTCGACGACATGCTGCTGCACGTCGACGGCTGGCTGTGCGAGATCAAGGACGTCCAGATCCGCGACGGCCTGCACATCCTGGGCCAGGCGCCCGACGGCGAGGCCGAACTGGACCTGGTGCTGGCCATCCTGCGGGCCCGCCAGCTGTTCGGCGGCGAGCAGTCCGTGCCGGGGCTGCGTGAAGCCCTGGGGCTCGCTGAAGACGGCTCTGCCGAGCGGGATGCCGTCGACGCCGCCGAAGGCCGGGCCCGCGAACTGGTTGCGGCACTGCAGAAGTCGGGCTGGGACGCTGCCACCGTCGACGGCATCACCGACAACGCCGAGGTCGCCAAGGTGCTGCGGTTCGCCGCCACCGAGGTGGTGCCGCGGCTGCGCGCGACCAGCCGCGAGATCGACCAGATCCTGCACGCCCTCGGCGGCGGCTTCATCGCGGCCGGGCCGTCAGGATCGCCGCTGCGCGGCCTGGTGAACGTGCTGCCCACGGGACGCAACTTCTACTCGGTCGACCCCAAGGCCGTCCCGTCGAAGCTGGCGTGGGAAACCGGTGTGGCGATGGCGGATTCGCTGCTGGAGCGGTACCGCACCGACCACGGGCGCTGGCCCGAGTCCGTCGGGCTCTCGGTGTGGGGCACCTCGGCCATGCGCACCGCGGGTGACGACATCGCCGAAGTGCTTGCGCTGCTGGGTGTTCGGCCCATCTGGGACGACGCGTCACGGCGCGTGGTCGGACTGGAGCCGATCGCGTTGGCCGAACTGGGCCGCCCGCGCATCGACGTCACGGTCCGCATCTCCGGCTTCTTCCGGGATGCCTTCCCGCACGTGGTGACCATGCTCGACGACGCCGTCCAGCTGGTCGCCGGGCTCGACGAGCCGGCCGAGGACAACTACGTCCGCGCCCACTCGCAGGTCGACATCGCCGACCACGGCGACCAGAGGCGCGCCACCACAAGGATTTTCGGTTCGAAGCCGGGCACCTACGGTGCCGGCCTGCTGCAGCTCATCGACAGCCGCAACTGGCGCGACGACGCCGATCTGGCCCAGGTGTACACCGCGTGGGGTGGCTTCGCGTACGGTCGCGGCCTCGACGGCGCCCCGGCCACCGACGACATGAACCGGGCCTACCGGCGAATCTCGGTGGCGGCCAAGAACACCGACACCCGCGAGCACGACATCGCCGACTCCGACGACTACTTCCAGTACCACGGCGGCATGGTCGCGACCGTCCGCGCGCTGACCGGCAAGGACCCCGCCGCCTACATCGGCGACAACACCCGGCCCGACGCCGTCCGCACCCGCACGCTCTCGGAAGAGACCACGCGCGTGTTCCGGGCCCGCGTCGTCAACCCGCGCTGGATGACGGCCATGCGCCGGCACGGCTACAAGGGCGCCTTCGAGATGGCGGCCACCGTCGACTACCTCTTCGGGTACGACGCCACCGCGGGCGTCATGGCCGACTGGATGTACGAGCAGCTGACGCAGAGCTACGTGCTGGACCCCGAGAACCGCAAGTTCATGAGCGAGTCCAATCCGTGGGCGCTGCACGGCATGGCTGAGCGGCTCCTGGAGGCGGCGGGCCGCGGCATGTGGGCCGAGCCGGAGTCCGAGACCCTCGACGGGCTCAAGCAGGTACTGCTGGAGACCGAGGGGGAGTTGGAGGGCTAGCTGGGAGCTCCTTGGCCGGGAGAAATCCGGCGCTCGCAGTTATCCTGGCCCGGTGTTCGAGATCGGTGCGGTGGTCGCCGGTTACGTCATCGAAAGCCGCGTCGGCACCGGCAGCAGCGCTGACGTGTATCGGGCTCGCCGGCCCGCCGAGTCGGTTCCGGTGGCGCTGAAGATATTTCACAACCGGGATGCCGATGACCGGGTGGCCTGGCGGCTCGAGCGGGAGTTCAGCATCGCCTCCCGGCTGCGGCACCCGCATATCGTGGCGATGTACGAGCACGGAGAGCTGCGGGCCGGCGGCGGTGGGGCAGACGAAGATGGTGCGCAACCCTCCCGGCTGTGGCTGTCCATGCAGTACGTCGATGGCCCCGAGTCGACGGTGTTGATTCCCGGACCGGACGAGGAGCCGGATGTGGATGCGGTCGTTCGGGTATCGGCGCAGATCGGCTCGGCCCTGGACTATGCGCATCAAATGGACGTGATACATCGGGATGTCAAGCCCGCCAACATATTACTGAGCTCCGATCGGCGCTCGGCGTTCCTGACCGACTTCGGCATCGCACAGTTGTTGGACGAGGCAAAACCGCTGGCCCGCAATGGCCGGGTCCGTGGGTCGATTGCCTACGCGGCGCCGGAACTCCTCACCGCTCAACAGTTGTTGCCGCAAACGGATGTATATGCGTTGGCGTGCACCATGTTCGAGTGGTTGACCGGTCTGCCGCCGTATCCACGCCCCACCACGTTCGCCATCACGTACGCCCACCTGCACGACGAGGTGCCGACGCTCACCTCACGCCGCTCCTGGTTGCCCACCGCGTTGAATTCGGTGTTCGCAAAAGCACTCGCGAAAGATCCGTCTGCGCGCTATGGCTCGTGCGCCGAGTTTGTCGCCATCGTCGCGAAGATAATGCGAGACGTTGCGCCGCCGCGGCCCCGCCGCCGACGGTGGCCGGCACGGTCGCGTCGCTGAAATTCATGGTTCACACAGTGTTTACCGTCTGAGCCGACGCGTGCGGAGCATCCGACTTAGGGTTTTTGTGTGGGGCTGAGCGCAGGAGTCTGAGGGCGGTATCGGGCCGACCTCTCGTGCGGACGACATCGATGTAACCCCGCGCAACTGGGTCCATCCGACGCCGACGGGAACCGAATGACCACTGAATCAACGAGTTACGACAATTCGGCGCTGGCGCACGAAGAAGAGGGATATCACAAGGCCCTCAAGCCGCGTCAGATCCAGATGATCGCCATCGGTGGCGCCATCGGCACTGGTTTGTTCATGGGCGCGGGCAGCCGACTGCACTCGGCCGGCCCGGGCCTGTTCCTGGTGTATGCCTTCTGTGGCGTCTTCGTCTTCTTCATCCTGCGGGCCCTCGGTGAACTTGTGCTGCACCGGCCCTCCTCCGGCTCATTCGTGTCATACGCGCGCGAATTCTTCGGTGAGAAAACAGCTTTCGTCACCGGATGGCTCTACTTCTTCAACTGGGCGGCCACCGCGATCGTCGATGTCACCGCGGTTGCGCTGTACATGCACTACTGGGGCATGTTCAAGGCGATACCGCAATGGTTGATCGCACTCATCGCGCTGGGGATCGTGGTGACCCTCAACATGATCTCGGTGAAGCTGTTCGGTGAAATGGAATTCTGGGCCTCGATCATCAAGGTCGCCGCGCTGGTCACGTTCCTGGTGGTCGGTGTCGTATTCCTCGGCGGCCGCTTCGAAATAGCGGGCCAGACAACCGGATTCGGTGTGATCGCCGACAACGGCGGACTCTTCCCGACCGGCCTGTTCTCGTTGGTGATCGTCACCTCCGGCGTCATCTTCGCTTACGCCGCAGTCGAACTCGTCGGCATCGCCGCAGGGGAGACCGCAGAGCCCGCCAAGGTGATGCCGCGGGCGATCAACTCCGTGGTCGCGCGTATCGGAATCTTCTATGTCGGTTCGTTGGTGGTGCTGGCGCTGCTGCTGCCCTACACGGCCTACCACAAGGGCGAAAGTCCCTTCGTGACATTCTTTTCCAAGATCGGCGTTCCCGCCGCCGGTGGCATCATGAACATGGTGGTGCTCACCGCCGCGATGTCCAGCCTCAACGCCGGCTTGTACTCGACCGGCCGCGTGCTGCGCTCGATGGCGATGAACGGCAGCGGCCCCGGGTTCACCGCGAAGATGAACCGCAACGGCGTGCCGTTCGGCGGGATCGCGCTGACCGCCGCGCTCACGCTGCTGGGCGTCATCCTCAACCTGTTCGTACCCGAGGATGCGTTCAACATCGCCCTCGACCTGTCGGCGCTGGGCATCATCTTCACGTGGGGCATGATCGTCGCCTGCCAGATTCAGCTGTACCGCTGGGCAGCCAAGGGCATCCTGCAGCGACCCAGCTTCCGGTTGCCCGGTACGCCGTACACCAGCTACGCGACGCTGCTGTTCCTCGTCGCCGTCACCGCGCTGATGTGCTACGAGAACTACTGGAATCTGATCGCCATCATCTTGCTGTTCCCGTTGCTGATCGGTGGCTGGTATGCGGTGCGGGGCAAGGTCCTGGCGATCGCGGCGCAGCGTGTCGGATACACCGGTGACTACCCGGTGATTCCACAGCCGCCGATCCCGACCGCGCCGCACCTGCCGCACGACGAGACGTAGCGCTTGCGCGGGTTGTGTGTCAGCGGTCACGTATTCCTCGGTGTGGGGGAAGGCCGGGTGATCACGCAGTCCGCGGCCAGAACTCCTCGAGTCGACGTTCGATGACTGTCCCGGTCGCAAATGCTGCAGCCATGGCGAGGTTCTCGTCGGCGATCTCTTCAGCCCAGTGGGGCGGCCATCCGCCGTCCGTGAGGCTGGTCCGCATTGCGAGGACCAGTTCTTCTCGGGTCATGTCCGCATCCACGACCTGAGCAGTGGTGGTGGCGCGATGTGATGCAAGACCGGCAAAACCCCGGCCGCATCCGCATCCGCCTTCAGGGTCGAGACGGTCACGGTCGCATGGGTCCTGAACCCACACGAGTTCCCCTGGGACGCAGTAGTTGTAATCGTTTCCGCGAACACCTTGAGTAAGGGCTGTCGCTACGAGGATTTTCATTCGGCCGGCCTCCTGATCGGTTTGTACCGGACGCTACGACTGGCCACCGACAAGAGCGGCGATCGACATTGACGCAGTGATCGAACGCAACTGGGTGGCGGAAAATCGGCCGTGGAATCGCCGTGTGGTTGCATTCGGGACTGGCCTAACCCGTGGCCGCGTGTGACAGCTGTGGCCCGCCACGCGTTTCGCAGCCGGCGAGACCATCTCAGAGCGCTGGGCGCACCACGCCGGACTAACCTGATCGCCATGGCCCTCACCTTCGCCGATGTCGCCACCGCGAATTACATCCTGCTGACCACCTTCACCAAGGACGGCCGGCCCAAGCCCACCGCGGTCTGGGCGGTACCGGACGGTGACCGGCTGCTGGTCATCTCCGAGGCCAAGGCCTGGAAGGTGAAGCGCATCCGGAACACCCCGCGCGTGACGGTCGCCAAGTGCGACATGCGCGGCAACCCGAAGAGCGAGGCCGTCGAGGCCACGGCGGCCATCTTGGACAAGTCGCAGCTGGGCGCCGTCTACGACGGCATCGGCAAGCGCTACGGGTTGATCGGCAAGGCCTTCAACTTCTTCTCCAAGCTGCGCGGCGGCATGGAGAACAATGTCGCGCTGGAGCTCCGGGCCGCGTAGTGACTCAATTCCCCGCCGGCGCGCCAAAGCTGCCGCGCCACAAGGACATCGGCCGGCTGCTGCTGAACTGCCCGGACCGTCGCGGCGTCATCGCCGCGGTGTCGACGTTCCTGACCCGCTCGGGCGCCAACATCATCTCGCTGGACCAGCACTCGACGGCTCCGGAAGACGGCGTCTTCCTGCAGCGCACCGTCTTCCATCTGCCTGGGCTGGCCGCCGCCCAGCCCGATCTGGAGCGCGAATTCCAGGCAGTGGCAGACGAATTCGACATGGACTACCGGTTCACCGACGCCTCCAGACCCAAGCGCGTGGCGATCATGGCGTCGACCGCCGACCACTGCCTGCTCGATCTGCTGTGGCGCAACCGCCGCGGCGAACTCGACATGACCGTGGTGATGGTGATCTCCAATCACGCCGACCTCGCCGAGCAGGTCCGGGCGTTCGGGGTGCCGTTCGTGCACATCCCGGCCAGTCGCGATATCCGGGAGCAGGCCGAACAGCGTCAGCTGGAGCTGCTCAAGGGCAACGTCGACCTGGTGGTGCTGGCCCGCTACATGCAGATCATCACGCCCGAGTTCCTCGAGGCCATCGGCTGTCCGCTGATCAACATCCACCATTCCTTCCTGCCGGCGTTCGTCGGCGCCACGCCGTACCGGCGGGCCAAGGAGCGTGGCGTGAAGCTCGTCGGCGCCACCGCGCACTACGTGACCGAGGACCTGGACGAGGGCCCGATCATCGAGCAGGACGTCGTACGCGTCGACCACACGCACAGCGTCGAGGAGTTGGTGCGCCTCGGCGCCGATGTGGAGCGGGCGGTGCTGTCCCGGGCGGTTCTGTGGCACTGCCAGGACCGGATCCTGCGCCACGGCAACGAAACCGTGGTCTTCTAGAGACATGGCTCCGACGTTCGAAGACGTGTACCGCGAGAAGTACCTGCTGCTGACCACCTTCACGAAGGACGGCCGGCCCAAGCCGACACCGGTCTGGGGCGTGCCCCACGAGGGCAAGCTGCTGATCAGCACCGACGACGGCTCGTGGAAGACCAAGCGGATCAAGAACACGCCGCGCGTGACCATCCAGAAGTGCGGCGCGCTGGGGAAGGTCAAGGGCGAACCGGTCGAGGCCATCGCCCGCAACCTGCCGAAGTCCGAGACCAAGCGCGTCTTCGACATGGTGACCAGGCGCTACTGGTGGCACGCCTGGTGGTGGATTCCGCAGGCCATCATCCGCGGCGGTGTGGAAAAGGTGCACGCGGCCATCGAGGTCGAGCCGCTTCCCGGCGGCTAGGAACCAATTCCGGCGTTCCGGCGTTGTCCAGGGCATGGCGATGCGACTATTTCTGGTTTATGCCTTGGTCGAGGTCGCGGTGCTGGCAGCCCTGGCCTCGACCATCGGTGTGGCTTGGACGTTGCTGGCGCTGTTGGCCACTTTTGCTGCCGGCCTGGCCATCGCCGGTACGCAGATCACCCGGCATTTCAGCAGGCTGTCCGAGGCGCTGAGCGCGCGATCGGCCGACCCGACGCTGGCCACCGACAGCCTGCTGGTCGCTCTCGGCACGGTTCTGGTCGTCGTCCCCGGGCTCGCCAGCTCGGTGCTCGGGGCACTCATGCTGGTGCCGTTCACCCGGCGCGCCGTGCGGCCGGTCGCGAACGCCGTGTTCGGCCGTCGGCTCACGCCGATGGACTTCCCGACCCAGGTGATCTACATCAACCACGATGAGCGCTACCGCGGCCGCGGCGAGTACATCGACGGCGAAGTGATCGAGGTCATCGACAGCTCACCGGTCGCTGTGCACCGGCACGCCGGCTGAACGGACTAACCTGTCACCTTCGTGACCACCTTTGCGACGACGCTGCTGCTGGGCGGTCGTATTCACAGCCCCGCGGCGCCCGACGCCACCGCCATCGCGATCCGTGACGGCGTGGTGGCCTGGCTCGGTTCCGACGACGTCGGCCGGGCGCTGCATCCGGACGCCACCGTCGTCGATCTCGAGGGCGCGTTCGTGGCGCCCGCGTTCGTCGACAGCCACGTGCACCTGACCGCCACGGGACTCACCGTGGTCGGGCTCGACCTGCGGACCGCGACGTCGCTGCCGCATCTGCTGACCTTGCTGGCAGAACACGCCGCGGACCACCCGGACGGCGTCATCTGGGGCCACGGCTGGGACGAATCCGGGTGGCCCGAGCGCGTCACCCCGACCACCGCGGACCTCGACGGCGTGCTCGGCGCGCGACCCGCCTACCTGGCCCGGGTCGACGTGCACTCGGCCGTCGCGACCACCGGCCTGCGGCAGCTGGTGCCCGGCCTCGCCGACACCGCGGGCTTCTCCGCGCAGGGACCGCTGACGGCCGACGCCCACCACCGCGTCCGGGCCGCGGCCCGTGACCTGCTCAGCGCGGCACAACGCCGCGACGCCCAGCGCGCCGCGCTCGACCTCGCCGCCCGCAACGGCATCGTCGCGGTGCACGAGTGCGCGGGCCCCGAGATCGGCGGTCTCGACGACTGGGCCGACCTGCGCGCCACCGAACACGGCGTCGACATCGTCGGCTACTGGGGCGAGGCCGTCGCCGACGCGGCCGCGGCCCGCGACCTGATGGCCGCCACCGGTGCCCACGGTCTGGCCGGTGACCTCTTCATCGACGGTGCGCTGGGCTCGCGCACCGCCTGGCTGCAGCAGCCCTACACCGATGCACCCGGCTGCTGCGGCAACACCTACCTGGACACCGACGCCGTCACCGCACATCTGCTGGCCTGCACCGAGGCCGGCATCACCGCGGGCTTCCACGTCATCGGTGACGCCGCGGTCGCAACCGTCGTCGAGGCCCTCGACCGGACCGTGGCGGCGTTCGGGGCGCCTGCGGTCGCGCGCTGTGGACACCGGCTGGAGCACCTCGAGATGGTGGACGCCGAACAAGCGCGCAAGCTCGGTTCCTGGGGCGTCGTCGCCAGCATGCAGCCCAATTTCGACGCGCTGTGGGGCGGCGCCGACGGCATGTACGCCCAGCGTCTCGGTGTCGATCGAGCACAGGGTTTGAACCCGTTTGCGCTGTTAGCATCGCAAGGCGTGCCCCTCGCCTTCGGTTCGGACAGTCCTGTCACCAGCATCAATCCGTGGGAATCGGTGCGCGCGGCCATCAGCCACCGCACGGCGGGCAGTGCCATCTCGGCACGGTCGGCGTTCCTGGCGGCCAGCCGCGGCGCCTGGCGGGCCGCCGGCGTCCGCGACGGGCTGACGGGGACGCTGGTGCCCGGTGCCGTCGCGTCGTACGCCGTGTGGCAGGTGCCCGGCGGCGCCGACGCCCTCGACGTCACCGCACCGGCCGACGCCGTGCAGCGCTGGTCCACCGATCCACGGTCGCGGGTACCGGCGCTACCGCCGCTCGGACCCGACGACGAGCTGCCGACCTGCCTGCAGACCGTCCACCGCGGTGAGCTGATCCATGGCTGAGAGCATGGAAGGCACAGCAGAGAGCGAAGGCGCCGAAGACACCGAGGCGCCCCGGGAAACCGCGGCGGAGCCCGA
Source organism: Mycobacterium sp. SMC-18 (assembly GCF_045310895.1). Taxonomy (NCBI): domain Bacteria; kingdom Bacillati; phylum Actinomycetota; class Actinomycetes; order Mycobacteriales; family Mycobacteriaceae; genus Mycobacterium; species Mycobacterium sp. SMC-18. The sequence continues at coordinate 45,750 of NZ_JBJIAL010000009.1, read as the reverse complement.
GACCCCCGCAGAACCGGAGCCGGCGCACGGCCCGGGACGCGGCGCGCGCATCGTCACCGGCGTGAGGCGGTTCTTCGAGCCCCGATTGATCCGGCTCGCCGCGGCCGTCGTGGCCGGTCTGTTGCTGTGCGCGAGCTTCCCGCCGTTCGATCTCTGGTACCTGTCGTTCGTCGCACTGGCATTGCTGGCCTGGGTTCTGATCGACGAACGCACCACGCCCGCAGGCGGTTTCGGCTACGCCATGCTGGCCGGCCTGGTGTTCTACGTGCTGCTGCTGCCGTGGATCAGCAACTTCGTCGGCCCGGTGCCATGGCTGATGCTGTCGGCGCTGGAGGCGTTCTTCACCGGGGTGTTCGGCCTGACCGCGGTCATCGTGCGGCGCCTGCCGGCCTGGCCGCTGTGGTTCGCCGCGCTGTGGGTGGCGGCCGAATGGCTCAAGTCGACGGTGCCGTTCGGCGGCTTCCCGTGGGGCGTCGTGGCCTTCGGCCAGACCGACAGCCCGCTGCTGCCGCTCGCGCAGCTGGGCGGTGCGCCGCTCGTGTCGTTCGCGGTGGCGCTCATCGGTTTCAGTGCGACGGCCATCGTGCTCGAGGCGGTCAGGCACTGGCGTCACGATCACCGCACGGGTGCCGCGGCGCCGCCGGAGGTCTTCATCCCGGGCATTTGCATCGCCGTGGTCCTGCTGCTCACCGTGCTGGCCTGGCCGCACGTCCGCAAGGCCGGCGCCGGCGCGGGTGATGATCCGGCGATCAACGTCGCCGCCGTCCAGGGCAACGTGCCGCGTCTCGGCCTGGACTTCAACGCCCAGCGCCGCGCGGTGCTCGACAACCACGTGCGCGAAACCAAGCAGCTGGCCGAGGACGTCCGCGCCGGCCGCGCGCCGCAACCGACGGCGGTGATCTGGCCGGAGAACTCGTCGGACATCGACCCGCTGGTCAACGCCGACGCCGCGGAACTGATCTCGGCGGCGTCCGCGGCCATCCACGCCCCGATCCTGGTGGGCACCGTGCTGGCGGCGCCGGAGTACACCCCGGAGCACCCGGTGACCACCAACTCGGTGATCGTGTGGAACGGGACCGACGGGCCGGGGGAGCGCCACGACAAGGCCATCGTCCAGCCGTTCGGCGAGTATCTGCCGTGGCGCAGCTTCTTCCGGCTGCTGTCGCCGTACGCCGATCGGGCCGGCTACTTCGTACCGGGCCACGGCACCGGCGTCGTCACCGCCGCGGGCGTGCCGATCGGGGTGACGACGTGCTGGGAGGTCATCTTCGACCGTGCCGCCCGGCAGTCGGTCCTGGGCGGCGCGCAGTTGCTGGCAGTGCCCGCCAACAACGCGACGTTCGACGAACCGATGAGCGTGCAGCAGCTGGCGTTCGCCCGGCTGCGGGCCGTCGAACACGACCGCTACGTCGTCGTCGCGGGCACCACGGGCATCAGTGCGGTCGTCGCGCCCAACGGCCGGGTCCTCGAGCGCACGGAGTTCTTCCAGCCCGGTTACCTGGACCGGCAGGTGCGGTTGAAGACCGATCTCACGCTCGCCACGAGATGGGGACCGGTCATCAACAGTGTGCTCATCGGGGTCGGCGTTTCGGCTCTTGTGGCAGCCATGTTGCACAATAGGAAGCTCGTGCGCCGCCGCCAGGCGGCTGCGGAACGTCAGGACGGCAGTGCGGCCGGGTCTGATGCCGACACCGACACCGAGAGCGAACAGGGGTAATGACCATGGGCGACGACCGTCCGAGTCAGCGCACGCTGGTCATCATTCCGACCTACAACGAGCGCGAGAACCTGCCGTTGATCGTCGGCCGGGTGCATGCCGCCCGTCCGGACGTCCACGTGCTCGTCGTCGACGACGACAGCCCCGACGGCACCGGTCAGCTGGCCGACGAGCTGGCGCTGGCCGATCCCGACCGCGTGCATGTCATGCACCGCGCGGGCAAGGGCGGGCTGGGCGCCGCGTACCTCGCCGGATTCGCGTGGGGTCTGGGCCGCGGCTACAGCGTGCTGGTCGAGATGGACGCCGACGGCAGCCATGCGCCCGAGGAGCTGTACCGCCTGCTGGACGCCGTCGATGCCGGCGCCGATCTGGCCATCGGCTCGCGCTACGTCCCGGGCGGCGCCATCCGCAACTGGCCGCATCGCCGGCTCGTCCTGTCGCGCACCGCGAACACCTACGCCCGGGTGCTGCTGGGCGTCAAGATCCACGACATCACGGCCGGTTACCGTGCCTACCGGCACGACGTGCTTGAGAAGATCGGCCTCGACGACGTCGATTCGAAGGGCTACTGCTTCCAGATCGACCTGACGTGGCGCGCCATCAACGCGGGCTTCACTGTCGTCGAGGTGCCCATCACGTTCACCGAGCGCGAACTGGGTGTGTCGAAGATGAGCGGGTCGAACATCCGCGAGGCCATGTCGCAGGTGGCGAAGTGGGGTATCCGCGGCCGGCTGGACCGGGCCCGCGGCGTCGTCCGCTAGTCACGCAGACAAAGCCGCTAGTCACACAGACAAAGAAAGCCCCGCCTCACGGCGGGGCTTTTCTGTTGGCGCGATCAGCCGCGGCGGCGGGTCTTGATCAGCTCCAGGCGCTCCTTGAGCAGCTCTTCGAGCTCCTCGATGGAACGACGCTCGAGCAGCATGTCCCAGTGGGTACGCGGCGGCTTGACCTTCTTGGGCTCAGGAACGTCACCCTCGATCAGGGTGCCTTCCATGCCGTTCTTGCACGCCCAGGTGCCGGGGATCTCCGCGTCGTCGGCGAACGGAACTTCGAATTCCTCGCCGTTGTCGGTGCGGTAGCGGGCCACCTGCCGCGGTGCCAGGTCATGGTTGCGGTCGGTCTCGTAGCTCACAGCTCCGAGGCGACTGCCTCGCAGGACACGATCAGCCATCGAAAATCACTCCCTTGGTATAGCGACAGGGAATCAACGCAGGCCAGCGCCGTGAAGTTCCCGACTCGATTGTCCATGATACCGGGGTTCGGCCGCCCGCCGGATACAGTCACGATCGTGAGGCGGACATGAAGCGCTCGAAGGCCCAGCCGTGCCGGTGGTGTGGCCGGGAGGTGGCCGACGCGGGCATGGGCCGTCGTCGCCAGTACTGCCGTCAGTCGTGCCGGCAGCGGGCCTACGAGCAGCGGGCGATGGTCAAGGGCACCAACCTGGCCGAGGACTCGGTGGTGCTCAGTGCAGAGGAAGCGGCGGCGCTCTCCGACCGCGTTTATCAGGTACGGTGTGCGGCCGAGGACGTTGCGACCGCAGTTGCCGAAGGCGCCGGACCCACGGAATTGAAAGAGCTGTGTGAGGTGCTGCTGCAGGCCGCCAAAGACGCCGACGGATGGCGCTGACGGCGCGCACCGCGGCGGGAAAGAAATAGTGCATGACTGACGACCGTCGGCGGGTACACAAGCCGACCAAGTTCCTGGGCCGCGGCTTCGAGGCGTTCCACGACGTCGAGGATCCCGTCCAGGACAGTCGCGTCGCCCACGAGACCGCGGCGGCGCTGCTGGAACGTGTGCGCAGCTATCCGGACCCTGACGTGGTCTCCCGGCTCGTGGCGTACACCGATGAGCACGGCATCGAGACCATCGCCGAGTTGTGGGCGGGTGCCGGGGCACGCAGCCTGCCCGGTGCGCTGTGGCGCGTCTATCTGCTGCGGCTGTCGATCCGCACCGACCCCTACTCGGCCAGCCTGATGTTCGGCCGCGGCACGGAGGTGCTGCATTCGATCGACCCCGTGGTCGCGGGTGCGGAGACGCCCGTCGGGCCGACCGAGATCCGTGAGCTCGCCGACCGGATCCTGCGCGGCGTCTTCGAGGGTGATTTCGCCGTGGCGCTGGAGCGCGCGGCAGCCTATTGCCGCGTCAGTGCGGCCGGCTGCACGAGCCTGGCCGAGGACGCGACGACGACGGCGCCGGAGCGCGCCGCAGAGCTGACCGACCGCGCGGTGACGTTCACCCGGATCGCCAACGAGCTGCATGCCGCAGCCGGTTTGTGGCGCACCGATTCGCTGGATTGACGCTGTCGCCGACACTGTCGGCCGAAGGCGCTGGAGAAGTTAAAGCCAGACCGCAGAACGCCTCTCGGCGGTAGGCCGCTCGTGGCGGCGAAATTTGGGGCCCGGGGTTACTGCGGCCTGGCGCTGTTCACTCTAGCGGATGTTCCGGTGGGGTGAGCAATTCCGTGACGGGCGCCACGGGGCGTCGACGCCTCCGGTGCGGGACCGCGAATGACGCAGATGGGATTGACCCGAATGACCGCGGCACATCGGCCCGGCGGGCTTAGTGTGTCGGCGTGACAGACGTCGGTGATGACCTGCAGCAGTGCCTACCCGAGGAGCTGAAGGCACTGTTCCTTTTCGAGTCGTTGTCGGACGAGCAGTTGGCGCAGCTCTGTCGCGCCGGTCATGTCGAGGTCTTCGGCCCGGGCCCGGTCATCACCGAAGGTGACCCCGTCACGCCGCTGCGGGTCCTGATCGACGGCGAGTTGGTGCTCTCGAAGCGCGCCGGCGACCGGGAACTGGAGATCGACCGAACGTCGCAGCCCGGCGTCTACTTCGGTGCCCGGTCGGCGTTCAGCCCCGTCGGGCACGGCCGGAACCGGTTCTCGGTGCGGGCCACCCGGCGGACGCGCTTCTTCGTCATGCCCGCCGACGAATTCGGCGATTTCGTCAAGACCCAGTTTCCGATGGCTGTTCATCTCATCGATGGACTGGCGGAGACCGCGGAGAAGCAGCACCGCGTCGCCGACGAACGGGACCGGATGCTGGCGCTCGGACAGCTGTCGGCCGGACTGACGCACGAACTCAACAACCCGGTGGCGGCCGTCGTCCGCGCCGCAACCGACCTGCGCAGCCGGCTGGATGCTCTCCTGGTGCCCCTGATGAACGGCGAATTCGGCAGCGCGGCAACGGCTTTCCTGGTCGGTGCGCAGACCGACGTGATCGCGAAGGTCGCTGCTGTGTCGGCCCGGCCGCTGTCGGCGATGCAGGCCAGCGACCTCGAGGACGAGGTCGGGGACTGGTTGTCCAGCCAGGGCATAACGGACGCCTGGGACATGGCGCCGACGTTCGTCGAGGCCGGACTGGATTGCGACTGGCTCGAACAGCTGGTGCCGGCCGGCCAACGACCGGACTGGTTGCCGCGTGCGGTGGCGTGGCTGCGGCACCGGGTCGAAACCGAACTGTTGACGCATCAGATTCATGAGGCGGCCCAACGGATTTCCGGCCTGGTCGCCGACGTCAAGCAGTACACCCAGCTGAACAGCGCGCCGTTCCAGTTCGCCGACGTCGACGCGCTTCTGACCAGTACCCTGCGGATGTTCGCCGGGCGGATCGGCGCGGGCACAGCGGTCGAGGTGATCACGGACTTCGGCCCGTCGATACCCGAATTGCTCTGCTATCCAGCCGAACTCAATCAGGTGTGGACGCACCTCATCGAGAACGCCATCGCCGCCATGCGGCCGGCCGGCTCGGGCAGACTCACGGTGCGCAGCCGATTCGAGGACGATGCGGTCCGGATTGAGATCAGTGACACCGGCAGCGGGATTCCGGCCGACATCCGCGGGCGCATTTTCGACCCGTTCTTCACCACGAAACCGCTCGGCGAAGGGACCGGCCTGGGCCTGCACCTGGCCCGGCAGATCGTCGTCGACCGGCACCGCGGGGAGCTGTTCGTGGCCTCACAACCGGGCGACACCACGTTCGTCGTGCGGCTTCCGTTACGACCCGCGCCGGAGGACGGAGAGGGACCATGACGACGGCGTTCGTGCTGTCCGGCGGTGGCAGCCTGGGGTCCATCCAGGTCGGCATGCTGCTGGGGCTCGCCGAGGCCGGCATCAAGCCGGATCTGATCGTCGGCACCTCCGTCGGTGCCCTCAACGGCGGCTGGATCGCCGGGCGGTCCGACCACGACGGTGCCCTGGCGCTGGCCGACCTCTGGCGGACGCTGTCGCGCCGCAAAGTGTTCCCGACCAGCCCGAGTATGGGACTGCTGGGGTTCCTCGGGCGCCGGCCGCATCTGGTCTCCGACATCGGGATCCGCACCCTGCTGCGGCAGAATCTGCGGTTCCGCCGGCTGCAGGACGCGCCGACGCCGCTGCACGTGGTGGCCACCGACGTGCTCTCCGGGCAGGACGTCCTCCTGTCGTCGGGCGACGCCGTAGACGCGATCGTCGCCAGCGCCGCCATCCCGGCGGTCCTGCCGCCGGTGCGGATCGGCGGACGCGATCTGGTCGACGGTGGCGTGGTGAACAACACACCGCTGTCCTATGCGGTGGAACTGGGCGCGACCGAGGTGTGGGTGCTGCCGACGGGTTACTCGTGCGCCATGCCACAACCGCCCCGGGCGGCGCTGGCGATGGCGATGCACGCGTTCACGCTGGCGATCAACCGGCGGCTGGCGACGGACGTCGAGCGGTTCGAGGCATTGGTCGAACTGCATGTGGTGCCGCCGTTGTGTCCGGTGCGGGTGTCGCCGATCGACTTCTCCCGCTCGGGTGAACTCATCGAACGGTCGCTCGAGTCGACGCGACGCTGGTTGCCGACCACCCGCCCCGAGGTGGGGCAGGCCGAGCTGCTGGAACCGCACCGCGACTGCGGCTGAATCCGGCGTACCGGGGCCCTACTTCAGCACGTTGACCGCACGCGCGATGACGAGCGCGGTCGTCGAGATCGAGACCAGCGACTGCAGCGTCATCATCATCTTGGCCCACCGGGACAGCGGCATGGTGTCTGTGGGCGAGAACGCCACGACGTTGGTGTAGCTGACGTACAGGTAGTCGACAAATGTTGGGCGCCAACCGGGTTCGGCGTTCTGCGGATCGCTCATCTGGGGGAACTGGAAGTCCGGGTACGGGTCGTCGCCGGACCGCCGGGCGAACGGCCCACCGCGGTCCAGCTCCCAGAACCAGATGCCGAACACGATGACGTTGGTGATGAAGATCGCCGCGCCGCTGCCCAGCAACAGCCCGGCATTGTTGGAGACCTGACCGGACAGGATGTGGACGTCGAGGACGATCGCCGACGTCGTGTTGTCGGCGGTGATGGCCGCCGTCAGCAGCCACATCGCCCACTTGCCGACGGTGGTCTCCCGGGACATCCGCACCGGGTTGATGATCAGCAGCACGACCACGAGCAGGAGTTCCAGGCCGATCAGCGGCCAGCGGGGCACCACGGTGTACTGCTCGGGGACGGACCATTGCAGCAGGACCGCGCCGAGGATGGCGGCGATCACCGGTAGCCGGTTCTCGGGCGCGCCGGGCCGCAGCCAGGACGGCACGTGGTGTTCCGCGCTGCTCGTCAGGCGGTGGGTGCGCTCGACGAATGTCCTGACCGCCGGCGGCAAGGGTTCTGGAGTGGGGTCCATGCGCTCAGTTTTGCACCGAGATGACACCATTAGACGGTGTCTGCCGAGCTGAGCCAGGGAACCCACAGGACGTCGCCGCTTGCCGCGGCCGACATCGATGCGGCTGCCCGGCGAATTTCCTCGGTGGTCACCCGCACCCCGCTGCAGTACAGCGATCGGCTGTCGGCGCTGACCGGCGCCCAGGTGTACCTCAAGCGTGAGGACCTGCAGGCGGTGCGCTCGTACAAACTGCGGGGTGCCTACAACCTGCTGATGCAGCTCTCCGACGAGGAGAAGGCCGCCGGCGTGGTGTGCTCGTCGGCGGGCAACCACGCCCAGGGTTTCGCGCTGGCCTGCCGCTCGATGGGTGTGCACGGCCGCGTCTACGTCCCGGCCAAGACCCCCAAACAGAAGCGGGACCGCATCCGCTACCACGGCGGTGACTTCATCGAGCTGATCGTCGGCGGCGCCACCTACGACCTGGCCGCCGAGGCCGCGCTCGAGGACGTCGCCCGGACGGGGGCCACGCTGGTCCCGCCGTACGACGACCTGCGCACCATGGCCGGGCAGGGCACCATCGCCGTCGAGATCCTCGAGCAGCTGGACGGCGAGCCCGACCTGGTGATCGTGCCGGTCGGCGGCGGCGGCTGCATCAGCGGCATCACCACCTACCTGACCGCGCACACCAAGGCGACCGCCGTGCTCGGCGCCGAGCCCGCCGGTGCGGCGTCGATGATCGCGGCGCTGGCCAAGGGCGAGCCGGTCACGCTGGAGCACGTCGACCAGTTCGTCGACGGCGCGGCGGTGGCGCGGGCCGGGGAGCTGACCTACGCGGCGCTCGCCGCGGCCGGCGACATGGTGTCGGTGACGACCGTCGACGAAGGCGCGGTGTGCACCGCGATGCTCGACCTGTACCAGAACGAGGGCATCATCGCCGAGCCCGCGGGCGCGCTGTCCGTGGCGGCGTTGATGGAGAACGGTGTCGAGGCCGGCTCGACGGTCGTGTGCCTGATCTCCGGTGGCAACAACGACGTCTCGCGCTACGGCGAGGTGCTCGAGCGGTCACTGGTGCACCTGGGTCTCAAGCATTACTTCCTGGTGGACTTCCCGCAGGAGCCCGGCGCGCTGCGGCGGTTCCTGGACGAGGTGCTCGGGCCCAACGACGACATCACCCTGTTCGAATACGTCAAGCGCAACAACCGGGAGACCGGCGCGGCGCTCGTCGGCATCGAACTCGGGTCGGCCGCCAACTTCGACGGACTGCTCGAGCGGATGCACAATTCGGGCATCCACGTGGAGCCGTTGGAGCCGGGGTCACCGGCGTACCGTTACCTGACCTAGGGGCGTCGACGGAGGACCGCGAAGCTGTGGCCGGGCAGTGTCGTGGCGGTTGTCCCGATCTGAGGCTCGGCCGAGGACAGGACCGACTCACCGGTGACGGGTACGGCAACGGGCTGTTCGCCGAGGTTGCACGCCACGGCGAACGCACCACGATGCATCACGATCCAGCGGTCGGCCTCGTCGAACTCGACGCGCAGGTGGTCCAGCCACGGGTCGGCGAAGTCGGGTTCGGTGCGCCGCAACGTGATCAGGTCGCGGTAGAGCTGCAGCAGGCGGGCGTGCTCGCCGGTGCCGACCTCGTCCCAGTCGAGTTTGGAACGCTGAAACGTCGCCGGATCCTGCGGATCGGGGATGTCGTCGGCGGCCCAGCCGTGATCGGCGAACTCGGCCTTGCGGCCCTCGGCCGTCGCGCGCGCGAGTTCGGGTTCGGGATGTGAACTGAAGAACTGGAACGGTGTCGACGCGCCCCACTCCTCGCCCATGAAAAGCATTGCCGTATAGGGCGATCCGAGGACCAGCGCGGCCTTGATCGCCAGCTGCCCGAAGTCGAGGTTCTGCGACGGGCGGTCACCGATCGCCCGGTTGCCCACCTGGTCGTGCGTGCAGGTGTAGGCCAGCAGCCGGGTGGCCGGAATGCTCGTGGTGTCCAGCGCCCGGCCGTGGCGCCGGCGGCGGAACGACGAGTAGGTGCCGGCGTGGAAGAAGCCGCGGGCCAGGGTGGTGGCGAGCGTCTGCATCGACCCGAAATCGGCGTAGTAGCCCTGTCGTTCTCCGGACACCGCGGTGTGGATGGCGTGGTGGATGTCGTCGTCCCACTGGGCGGCGAGTCCGTAGCCGCCCTGGTCCCGCGGGGTGATCAGCCGCGGGTCGTTGAGGTCGCTTTCGGCGATCAGTGCCAGTGGGCGGCCGAGTTCGGTTGCCAGCGCATCGGTTTCGGCGGCCAGCTCTTCCAGCAGGTGAACGGCTGTGGTGTCGACCAGCGCGTGTACCGCATCCAGCCGCAGGCCGTCGATGCCGAAGTCCCGCATCCAGCGCAGGGCGCAGTCGATGATGTACCGGCGCACCGGATCGGAGTCGGCGGCGGCGATGTTGATCGCCTCGCCCCACGGCGTCCGGCCCACGGTCAGGTACGGCCCGAACTTGGGTAGGTAATTCCCCGATGGGCCGAGGTGATTGAACACCGCGTCGAGCAGCACGCCCAGGCCCCGCTGGTGGCAGGCGTCGACGAAGCGCACGAGACCCGAAGGGCCGCCATAGGGTTCGTGCACGGCGTACCACAGCACGCCGTCGTAGCCCCAGCCGTGACTGCCGCTGAAGGCGTTGACCGGCATGAGTTCGACGAAGTCCACGCCGAGGCCGACGAGGTGGTCCAGCCGTTCAATGGCGGCGTCGAACGTGCCGGCCGGGGTGAACGTGCCGACGTGCAGTTCGTAGATCACCGTGCCGTCGATGGTGCGGCCGGGCCAGGGGGCCGGCGGCGCGGGCGTCCACAGCTGTGAAAGTCCGTGTACGCCATCAGGTTGCCGCGGCGAGCGGGGGTCGGGCAGCGGTTCGGAGTCGTCGACGACGAAGCCGTAGCGGGCGTCGGCCGGCACGTCGACGGTGACGCGCCACCACCCGTCGTCGGAGCGGGTCATGGGGTAGCGGGCCCCGTCGGCGTCGAGAGTCACGTTGTCGGGTGTGGGCGCCCAGACCGAGAATTCGTGGTCAGCCACGGGCTTTCTCCAGAAGTACGCCCGGCAGTTCGGCGAACAGTGCGTCGGCGGTGACGGTGCCCGACCAGGTGCGGCCGGTCAGCCGGTCGGTCCAGTCGCCGGCGGGCAGTGCGAGAGTGGTTTCGGCGCAGTCGGATTCGTCGAGCTTGAGTGTCCAGCGGGGGACGACAACCAGGACATCGGTACCCCGCTGGAACGCGATCACGTGGTCGGCGGCGGGACCGTCGGCGGTGACGGGCGTGTACTCGCCCGACAGGTACGTCGCCGGCCGCTCCCGGCGTGACCGCAACGCTGCCGCGACGACCCGAATCTTGGGGTGGTGCAAGGTGTCGAGCTCACTCTGTCGGAGAGCGAAATCCACCGGACGGCGATTGTCGGGGTCCACCAGGCTGTCGTCGAAGAGTTCGGTGCCCTGGTAGATGTCGGGGATGCCCGGCACCGTCAGCGCGAGCAGCTTTTGCGCGACGGCGTCGCAACGTGCGGCCTCGTCGAGCTGACCGACGAACGTGGTGACCTCGCCCGCTATCGGCCCGTCGATCAGCGCATCGATCCAGTCGTGGACAGCATCTTCGAACTCGCGGTCCGGCTGTTCCCAATTGGTGTGCAGCTCGGCTTCGCGGATCGCCTTCTCCGCATAGGAGTGCAGCCGCGCGCGGACGGTGTCTCCGACTTCGCCGGCGGCCGGCCACACGCCGATGATGTTCTGCCACAGGAACAATCCGGTGCCCTCGTCGGGCGGCACGCACACCGTGTTCCAGCGGTTCACGCGCTGGGCCCATGGCTCCGCGCACTGGGACAGCACCGTGATGCGGGCCCGCACATCCTCGCCGCGTTTGGTGTCGTGGGTGGACAGCGTCACCATGGTCGTCGGCCAGTCGCGGGCGCGCGCGGCGGCGCGCTGGTGAAACTCGGCCGTGCTCATCCCGAATCGTTCCGGTGTGCCACCGACCTCGTTCAGCGACACCAGCCGAGCGTCACGGTAGAACAGGGTGTCCTCGATCGCCTTGGCCGTCGTCGCACCGCACAACTGCTGCAACCGGGCCGCCGGTTCGGGCTGCTCGAGTGCGGTGACGACCAGTTGCAGAGCCGATGCCAGTTCTGGTGCCGCTTCGATGGTTTCGTTGATGGCCTCGGGCAGCACCGCGGACAGCACCCGATAGTCGGTGCGATACACGCCGACGCGGCTGACCAGTTGGGCGATGGCAGTCGGTAGGGCCGGATCGTCGGCCCCGGCTGCCCGCACGATCGCGCGATGCAGCCGGGCCAGTTCGCTCGCCAGCGTCTCGGTGGCGACCCTGATCTTGAGTTCCGCGGCATCGGAACGGGTTTCGCGGGCCAGCTCGGTGAGCGTGGCGGCCCCGTCCGGGTCGACGAAGAGTCCGCCGATTTCCCGTAGCGCGTCATAGCCGGTGGTGCCCGCGATGGGCAGGCCGGGGTCCAGCGGCTCGTCGGCGGCCAGGATCTTCTCGGCGACGATCCAGGCGTCGTCTCCGGCCAGTTCGCGCAGCCGGGCGAGATAGCCTGCGGGATCGGTCAACCCGTCGATGTGGTCGACCCGCAGCCCGTCCACCAGGTGCTCGCGGAACCAGCGCCCGATCTCGGCGTGGCTGGCGTCGAACACGTCGAGGTCCTCTTGGCGCACCGCCGCCAGCGAGGTGATGGAGAAGAACCGTCGGTAGCCACAGGAGCCGGACTGCCAGCCCGTCAGCCGGTACGCCTGCCTGGCGTAGACCTCGGCGGCTGTGCCCGTGCCGGTGCCGGGACGGATCGGCCAGGTCCGGTCACCCAGTCGCAGCACGTCACCGTCGACGGCGAGATCGTCGACGTCAGAGTCGGAACCCAGCACCGGCAACACGATTCGGCCGTCGGGGTCCAGGTCCCAGTCGATGTCGAAGTACCGGGCGAAGCGCGATGCCTGGCCGTGGGTCAAGACGTCCCACCACCATGGATTCTGCTCGGGCTGTTCGACGCCGACGTGGTTCGGCACGATGTCGATGACGAGCCCCATGCCGCGCGCCCGCGCCGCGGCGGACAGCCGGGAAAAGCCCTCTGGCCCGCCGAGTTCCGCCGACACCGCGGTGGGGTCGGTGACGTCGTAGCCGTGCGTCGAGCCGGTCACGGCGGTCAGGACCGGCGAGAGATACAGGTGCGAGACGCCGAGATCGTCGAGGTAGGGCAGTAGCGCCACCGCCTCGTCGAAAGTCATTCCGTCGCTGCGCATCTGCAGCCGGTACGTGGCGACTACGGGCGAGACCGGCACTGTCATCACGCCGTCTTACGCAACACCAGTAGTGAACGGGCCTGCAGGGAGATCGTCTCACCGGCGGCGGCCACCAGTTCGGTGTGGCCGTGTGGGTCCGCGGTGTCCAGCGCCGCCGCCCAGCTCGCTCCGTAGTCCGCGCCGGGAATCACGAAATCGAGTGCCTCGTCGTGGGCGTTGAAGCACAGCAGGAACGAGTCGTCGGTGACCCGTTCACCGCGGGCGTTGGGTTCGGGTATCGCGTCGCCGTTGAGGAACACCGTGATGCTCTTGCCGAAGCCGGAATCCCAGTCCTCGAGCGTCATCTCGTCGCCGGCGGGGGTCAGCCAGGCGATGTCGCGCACCTGCCCGGTGCTGCGCACCGGCTGCCCGGCCAGGAACCGGCGGCGCCGGAACACCGGGTGCTTGCGCCGGAACGCCACCACGGTGCGGGTGAATTCCAGCAGCGCCGCGTTGGTCTCGCACATGGTCCAGTCCATCCACGACAGTGGGTTGTCCTGGCAGTAGACGTTGTTGTTGCCCTGCTGGGTGCGCCCGATCTCGTCACCGTGACTGATCATCGGGGTGCCCTGCGACAGCATCAGCGTCGCGAAGATGTTGCGGCGCTGCCGCTCCCGCAGCTCGAGGATCTCGGGGTCGTCGGTCGGGCCCTCGACACCGCAGTTCCAGGAGCGGTTGTGGCTCTCGCCGTCCCGGTTGTCCTCGCCGTTGGCCTCGTTGTGCTTCTCGTTGTAGGACACCAGGTCGGTCAGCGTGAAGCCGTCGTGGCAGGTGACGAAGTTGATGCTCGCACTCGGCCGCCGGCCGGTCGCCTCGTACAGGTCCGAGGAACCGGTCAGCCGCGAGGCGAACTCGCCCAGGGTCGCGGGCTCGCCCCGCCAATAGTCGCGCACAGTGTCGCGGTATTTCCCGTTCCACTCGGTCCACAAACCTGGGAAGTTGCCGACCTGGTAGCCGCCCTCGCCGACATCCCACGGCTCGGCGATCAGTTTCACCTGGCTGATCACCGGATCCTGTTGCACCAGATCGAAAAACGCCGAGAGGCGGTCCACGTCGTAGAACTCCCGGGCCAGCGTGGAGGCGAGGTCGAACCGGAAGCCGTCGACGTGCATCTCCAGTACCCAGTACCGCAGCGAATCCATGATCAGCTGCAGGGTGTGGGGGTGGCGGGCGTTGAGGCTGTTGCCGGTGCCGGTGAAGTCCTTGTAGAGCGAGAGGTCGTCGTCATCGAGCCGGTAGTAGGCGGCGTTGTCGATGCCGCGGAAGTTCAGCGTCGGGCCGAGGTGGTTGCCTTCGGCGGTGTGGTTGTAGACCACGTCGAGAATGACTTCGATGCCGGCTTCGTGGAACGACTTCACCATGGTCTTGAACTCGGCGACGGCGCTGCCGGCGTGCTGGTTCCACGAGTACTGGTAGTGCGGCGCGAAGAAGCCGAACGTGTTGTAGCCCCAGTAGTTTCGCAGCCCCAGGTCCAGTAGCCGGTGGTCGTGCAGGAACTGGTGCACCGGCATCAGCTCGATGGCGGTGACGCCGAGCGACCGCAGATGCTCGATGATCGCCGGGTGGGCGAGTCCGGCGTAGGTGCCGCGCAGTTCCTCGGGGATCGCCGGGTGCGTCTGCGTCATGCCCTTGACGTGGGCCTCGTAGATCACCGTCTCGTGGTACGGCGTTCGGGGCAGCCGGTCGTTGTCCCAGTTGAAGAACGGGTTGATCACCACGCTGGTCATGGTGTGCCCCAGCGAATCAACGCCTGCGGGTTCGCCGGTGGCCGACGGCTCGGCCAGATCGTACGAGTACAGCGCCTGGCCGAAGTCGAAGTCGCCGTGGAAGGACTTGCCGTAGGGGTCGAGCAGCAGCTTGCTCGGATCGCAGCGGTGTCCGTTCGCGGGGTCCCACGGCCCGTACACCCGGAATCCGTAGCGCTGCCCGGGCGTCACGGCCGGCAGGTAGCAGTGCCACACGTAGCTGTCGACCTCGTCGAGGTTGACGCGTTCCTCGGTGCCGTCCTTCGCGATCAGGCACAGCTCGACGCGCTCGGCGACTTCCGAGAACACCGAGAAATTGGTGCCGGAACCGTCGTAGGTCGCACCGAGGGGATAGGCGCTACCCGGCCAGACGCCAACAACCATGAAGGCAGCTCACCACCAGCCGGTGGCAGCCCCGACCTGGCGGCCGAGTTCGGCGGTCATGGTGCGCATGTAGGTGGCGGACAGGTGATGAGAGTCGTGGTACAGCAACACATTTCCCTCCACAGCGCGGCAGATGTCAGGGCGGCACACCGCGTCACTCATGTCGAGCGGTTTCAACAGTGGGAACTGCGCGACGAAATCGAGGGTCGGGTTGTGGTCGGACAGTACCTCGGAGCGGGCGATGCCGCAGGACGTCGAATTGCCGCCGCTGGCAAGGCAGTCGGCCGGGAAGAACGGCTTACCGTCCCGGACCAGCCACGGAGTGTCACGCATGGCCAGAATCGGGATGTTCGCATCGGACAGGCGCTGCCAGATACCGATGTACGTGCCGGGCATCACGTCACCGGACTTGATGTTCCAGGGGCGTGTCGAGGTGGTGAAGACGAAGCTCGGGTGGTCGGCCACCAGCTTCGGCATGACGAGTTCGTTCCACTCGTAGCACTTCGGGTATGGCCGGTTGTCGCCCATCACCAGTGGGTTCTGCTCGGTCGACAGTGGGCAGCCCATCTTCAGATAGGTGACGACCTTGAAGTGATACCGCTTGCCGAGCAGGTCCAGCGCCGTGATCCAGTGTTCGGCGTGCGAGCCGCCGGCCAGCGCCACGGTGCGCGTGGCCGCGGTGTCGCCGTACGAGCAGTTGCGGATCGACAGGTCGTCGAAGTCGGCGATACAGCTGTCGGCCGTCGTGGCCGGCACGTCGTCCTTGGCCTCGAGCACCGTCGGGCGGAAGGGCAGTTTGGGCACCTTCAGATGGCGCAGCAGTGAGCGCGCTCCCGGGTAGTCGACGGGGTTGAGCGTGGCGAGTTCCTTGCCGTTGGCCCGCTCGATGTTCATGTGCTCGCGCCAGGTGAAGGCCGTCGCGGTGAGCGTCACGCCCATCACCGCGACAAGCGTCCCCAGCACCGCGGTGGGCCGCCGCAGCCCGGCGAATCCGGGTGAACCCGCCGTCGACGGCCGGCGCAGCGGGTTCTCCACGTAGCGGGTGGTGAGCCACGCCAGCACCCCGGAGACGAGTAGCACGGCGGTGCCGTCGACGAAGTGGGCCCGGCTGTGGCCGCTGTAGGCCAGCCAGAAGATCAGCAGCGGCCAGTGCCAGAGATACAGCGAGTACGCCATGGTGCCCAGCGACAGGAACGGGCCGGTGGCCAGGAGCCGGTTCGGCGCCGGCAGCCGCTCGGTGTGATTTGCGGCACTGAGGATGAAAAGCATGGTCGCGCCGACCGGAACCAGCGCCCACGGGCCGGGGAATTCCCGCACGCCGTCGATCAGGGCGCCGCACGACAGGATCGCCGCCAGCGCGACGGCCGACACCACGTTGCGCAGCCACATCGGCCACCGGACGGACGGCACCAGCGCGCCGACGAGAGCGCCGAGCAGCAGCTCCCAGGCCCGGGCGAAGCTGTCGTAGTAGGCGCTGACCTGGTCGGCCTGGTGCGCGAAGATCGCGTAGACGAACGACGCGACGGTCAGCACGCTGAGCAGCGCGATGAAGGCCGGCCGGAGCCGGTCGCCGAGCCTGCGCCGGAACAGGTAGGCGAAGCCGAAGATCAGCGCCAGGAACGCGACGTAGAACTGGCCCTGCACCGACATCGACCAGAGGTGCTGCAGCGGGCTGACGGATTCGCCGGCGCGCAGGTAGTTCGACGCGGTCTCGGCGAGTTCCCAGTTCTGGTAGTAGCCCAGGCTGGCCAGGCTCTGGTCGGCGAACGTCTCCCAGCGGGTCTGGGGCTGGATCACGATGGTCAGCACGGCGCCGGCGGCGAGCACGACGATGAGCGCCGGCAGCAGGCGACGGACCAGGCGGCGCAGCTGCGGACCGGGGGACAAGGGCGCATCCGGCGTCAGCGCGATCCGCAGGAGTTTGCCGCCGAAGAAGAAGCCGGACAGCGCAAGGAAGACGTCGACACCGCCGGAGACGCGGCCGAACCACACGTGAAAGGCCGCGACCATGGCGATGGCGATGCCGCGCAGGCCGTCCAGGTCGTGGCGGTAGAACGCGCTCGGCGCATTGCCCGCCGTGGCGTCCGCACCGCTGTCGGTGACGCGCGCGGCGTTGCCCGACCCGGGCTGCGACGCCGGCCGCGGTGCTGCAAGAGTCGTCATGGTCGGATGTCAATCTACCCAAGATCCAGGCCACGTTCATGTAACGGCGAGTCGCCCGCGTGCTGAGCACGCCCGTTTCGACGTGCTCGGCGGGCGATTAGGCTCGGTCCTCGTGCCAGCGCTGAACCCTGCCGAAATCTCGGCGATCGACACCGCCCACATCTGGCATCCGTACAGCACCATCGGCGCCGAGGCTTTGCCGGCGGTGGTTGCCACCGAGGCGCACGGCATCATGCTGACCCTCATCCACGAGGGCCGGCCGGTGCAGGTCATCGACGCGATGAGCTCGTGGTGGACGGCGGTGCACGGGCACGGGCATCCGGTGCTCGACGCCGCGATCACCCGGCAGCTGAGCCGCATGAACCACGTCATGTTCGGCGGCCTCACCCATGAGCCCGCGGCGCGCCTGGCGCAGCTGCTCGTCGAGATCACCCCGGCCGGTCTCGACACGGTGTTCTTCTCGGACTCCGGTTCGGTCTCCGTCGAGGTCGCCGCCAAGATGGCGCTGCAGTACCAGCGCAGCCGCGGCCTTCCCGGCCGGCACAAGCTGATGACGTGGCGCGGCGGCTACCACGGCGACACCTTCACCCCGATGAGCGTGTGCGACCCCGATGGCGGCATGCATTCGATCTGGACCGATGTCCTGATGCCCCAGATCTTCGCGCCGCGGGTGCCCACGGAGTTCGACCCGGCCTACGTCGCGGCCTTCGAGACCCAGCTGGCCGCCCATGTGGATGAGCTCGCAGCCGTCATCGTCGAGCCCGTTGTCCAGGGCGCCGGCGGCATGCGGTTCCACGACCCGCGGTACCTGACGGCGTTGCGCGACATCTGCACCCGGCACGACGTGCTGTTGATCTTCGATGAGATCGCGACCGGTTTCGGGCGGACGGGTGAGCTGTTCGCCGCGGACCACGCCGGCGTCAGCCCCGACATCATGTGCGTCGGCAAGGCGCTGACCGGTGGCTATGTGACGCTGGCGGCGACGCTGTGCACCGCCGAGATCGCGCGGGTGATCAGCTCGGGGGAGCCGGGAGCCCTCATGCACGGGCCGACGTTCATGGCCAACGCGTTGGCGTGCGCGGTGTCGGTGGCGGCCGTCGAGCTGCTGTTGAGCGAGGACTGGAAGACGCGCGTGGCGACCATCGCGGACGGGCTGCGGCGCGGCCTGGCACCGGCCGCCGACCTGCCGTCTGTCGCCGACGTGCGCGTGTTGGGCGCCATCGGCGTCGTCGAGATGCGCGAGCCCGTGGACATGCCGCTGGCCACCGTCACCGCGATCGAGCACGGGGTGTGGCTGCGGCCCTTCGGGAAGCTGCTGTACGTGATGCCGCCGTTCATCTGCACGCCCGACGAGATCGACCAGGTCACCTCTGCTGTGGTCGCCGTTGCCCGTGCGTTAACCTGAACACCGTTCAATTGCACTGGAGTCAGGAGAGCGCGCCGATGACCGATCACTCGCCGCTGGCCTGGCTCGCCGATGTCGAACGCCAGCGCCGGGCCGCGGGGCTGCGCCGGTCGCTGCGGGTCCGGCCCGCGGTGGCCACCGAACTGGACCTGGCGTCCAACGACTATCTCGGTCTGACGCAGCATCCCGACGTCATCGCGGGCGGCGTGACGGCGCTGCACACCTGGGGCGCGGGTTCCGGCGGATCGCGCCTGGTCACCGGCAACACCGAACTGCACGAGGAGTTCGAGGCCGAGCTGGCCGGCTTCATGGGCGCCGAGTCGGCGCTGGTGTTCTCGTCCGGCTACACCGCCAACATCGCGGCGGTGGCGGCGCTGTCGGGGCCGGGCTCACTGGTGGTGTCCGACGCCTACAGCCACGCCTCACTCGTGGACGCCTGTCGGCTGTCCCGAGCCCGTGTGGTGGTGTCCCCGCACAACGACGTCGGCGCCGTCGAGACCGCGCTGGTGAGCCGGTCCGAGGAGCGGGCCGTCGTGATCACCGATTCGGTGTTCTCCACCGACGGTGCCCTCGCGCCCTTGCGTGCCCTGCATGAGGTCTGCCGGCGGCACGGCGCGCTGCTGATCGTCGACGAGGCCCACGGTCTCGGCGTGCGCGGCACGGGCGGCCGCGGCCTGGTGCACGAGGTCGGCCTGGCCGGCGAGCCCGACATCGTGGTGACGACGACGCTGTCCAAGTCGCTGGGCAGCCAGGGTGGCGCGGTGCTCGGGCCCGCCGCGGTGCGGGCGCACCTCATCGATGCCGCGCGCACGTTCATCTTCGACACCGGTCTGGCTCCGGCCGCCGTCGGCGCCGCCCAGGCTGCGCTGCACGTCCTCATCGCCGAGCCCTGGCGGGCGCAGGCCGTGCTGACGCACGCCGCGACGCTGGCCCGGTTCGGCGGCGCCGTCCACACGCCCGATTCGGCCGTCGTCTCGGTGATCCTGGGCGACCCCGAGGTCGCGCTGGCCGCGGCGTCGGCATGCCTGGACCGCGGGGTCCGGGTCGGCTGCTTCCGGCCCCCGTCGGTGCCGGTCGGCACCTCGCGCCTGCGTCTGACGGCGCGCGCGTCGCTCGACGACACCGAACTGGATTTGGCCGGGCGGGTGCTCGGCGAGGTGCTCGCGCTGGTGCAGTCGTGACGCTGCTGCTGGTCGCCGGGACCGACACCGGCGTCGGCAAGACCATCGCCACCGCGGCGCTGGCCAGTGCCGCCCGCCAGGCCGGTCTGGACGTCGCGGTGTGCAAGGCGGTACAGACCGGCATCTCGCCGGCCGCCGGCCACGGCGATGACGATCTGGCCGAGGTGGGTCGTCTGGCGGACGTCACGTCGCTCGTGCCGGGCTGGCGCTATCCCGAACCGCTCGCGCCCGTCGCGGCCGCCGAATTGGCCGGCATGGAGCTGCCGACGCGCGACGAGCTGGTCGCTCTGGTCCGCAACGTCGACCGGCCCCGTCAGCTGACCCTCGTCGAGGGCGCCGGGGGACTGCTCGTCCAACTCGGTGCCGACGGCACGACGTTGCGCGACCTGGCCGTCGAACTCGGGGCCGCGGTCCTGGTCGTCGTCGCACCGGGCCTGGGCACCCTCAACCACACCGGTCTGACCGTCGAGTCGCTTGCCGCACACGGCATCGCGTGCGCCGGACTGGTGATCGGCAGTTGGCCGCAGGAGCCGGGGCTCGCGGAGTCGTCCAACCGGGGTGCGCTCGAGGACATCGCGCCGGTGCGCGCCGTGCTGCCCGCCGGCGCAGGCCGGTTGTCGACCCGGGACTTCGCTGCCGTGAGCGCGAAAGCGTTTGATCCGCAATGGGTTTCGAGTCTGGTCGGCTGACATGGTGCACTCGGTCGAGCTACTGTTCGACCTCGACACCGAGGCCGTGATCAGGCGCGCCTGGGACGACCTGCACGCGGCGGGGATCGCCGCTCAGCCGCCCGGCGCCCGCCCGCACGCCACCTTGTGTGTCGCCCAGCGGATCGACGAGGCGGTGGTGCCGGCGTTGGCCGGTGTCGCCGGGAGGTTCCCGTTCCGGGCCCGTCTCGGCGCCACGCTGGTGTTCGGCCGCTCCGCCGGAGTTCTGGCCCGTCTCGTGGTGCCCAGCGCTGACCTGCTCGACCTGCACGCCGAGGTCTGCGCGCTCGCCGCGCCGTATCTACGGCCGGGTCCCATGCCGCACGCCGAGCCGGGTGACTGGACGCCGCACGTCACCCTCGCGCGTCGCATCCCGCCGGACCGGCTTGCCCGGGCGCTCGGTGTCGCCGGCCGGCCGGCGGAGATCAGCGCCACCGCGACCCGACTGCGGCTGTGGAACGGTGACACCCGCACGGAGATTCTGCTCGGCTGACGTGCCCGTGCCGGCCGGAAATGTGCGTGACGTCTAGCACGAGGCGGTTGCCGCCACTTCGGCTGAAGCCAGGGACTCTTTCAGGCGGCCAGGCGTCCCTGGGTGCAGTGACTCCCGGTGGATGGCCCGCCGATTGAAATCACGTACTTTCCAACGGGATTCGTTTGCGGTCGGGAGTGGGAGTGACCCCGACAGCCCGCCTCAGCCGCGGCGGCTGATGGCGTGGGCCGCGAGCCCGTCGACGAGCAGGCCGAGGCCGAAAGTGAAACGGCCACCGGCATTTTCGGACCACACCGTGTCGCTGTCGGCCACCGTCGCGCCCGCCGCGTCCCACTGGATGCGGGACTGCTCGTCGGCGGTGAAGCCCAGCACGTAGTAGACGATGGTGCGCGCGGCGAGGTCGGCGTCGTGCGCCGTGAGCCCCGATTCGATACAGGCGTCGGTGAGGGCCGCCACGATGCGGCTCAGTTCGGCCGATCGCCCGGCGGAGAAACTGGCCGAGACCAGCTCGGCGCCGTCGGTCGCCGACAGGAGCGCGTCGCGCAGCGCCGAACACAGGCCGACGATGCGGTCCGGCCATTCGCCGCCGGCCGGAACGGTCGCCGCGGTGGCCAGCAGGCGGTCGGCGACGGCGCCCAGCAGCTCCTGCTTGTCGGCGAAATGCCAGTACAGAGCGCCAGGGCTGACGCTCAGTTCACGTGCCAGCCTGCGCATGGTCAGGTCGGCGATCCCGTAGTTGTCCAGGATTTCGGCGGCCTTGGCCACCACGTCGCTTCGGTGCAGTTGCACGTCTGTATCCTAAACACCGTTCAAGTTGTAGGCCGCAGTCGGCCTGAAGTAAGGAGTGCCGATGACTCAGGCCGCGACCGATGTTTTGGGTGTAGCCCGCGAGCAGGTGCTCGAGCGTGGCGAAGGCCTGAGCCAGGAGCAGGTGCTCGAGGTTCTGCAGCTGCCCGACGACCGACTGGAGGACCTGCTGGCCCTCGCGCACGAGGTGCGCATGAAGTGGTGTGGCCCCGAGGTCGAGGTCGAGGGCATCATCAGCCTCAAGACCGGCGGTTGCCCTGAGGACTGCCACTTCTGCTCGCAGTCGGGTCTGTTCGCCTCCCCGGTGCGCAGCGCCTGGCTGGATGTCCCGAGCCTCGTCGAAGCCGCGAAGCAGACCGCCAAGACCGGTGCCACCGAGTTCTGCATCGTCGCCGCGGTGCGCGGGCCCGACGAGCGGCTGCTGGCCCAGGTGGCCGCCGGCATCGAGGCGATCCGCAACGAGGTCGACATCCAGATCGCGTGCTCGCTGGGCATGCTCGATCAGGAGCAGGTCGACCGCCTCAAGGCCATGGGTGTGCACCGCTACAACCACAACCTGGAGACCTCGAAGTCGTACTTCCCCAACGTCGTCACGACCCACACCTGGGAAGAGCGCTGGAAGACGCTGGAGATGGTCCGCGAAGCCGGCATGGAGGTCTGCTGCGGCGGCATCCTCGGCATGGGCGAGACGCTGGAGCAGCGTGCCGAGTTCGCCGCGAACCTCGCGGAGCTGAACCCGCACGAGGTCCCGCTGAACTTCCTGAACCCGCGCCCGGGCACCCCGTTCGGTGACCTCGAGGTGCTGCCGGCGGCCGACGCGCTGCGCGCCGTCGCCGCGTTCCGTCTGGCCATGCCGCGCACCATGCTGCGCTTCGCCGGCGGCCGCGAGATCACGCTCGGCGACCTGGGCGCCAAGCAGGGCATCCTGGGCGGCATCAACGCCGTCATCGTCGGCAACTACCTGACGACGCTGGGTCGCCCGGCCGAGTCGGACCTGGAACTGCTGGACGATCTGCAGATGCCGATCAAGGCACTGAACGCCACCCTGTAGAGCTGGACGTGATGACCAGAGAATTGCCCGCACCCGTCAGTGCCGGCAAGTTCAACGTGTACACCGGTGTCGCGGCGGATGCCGTCGACGGCGACGTCATGCCGACCACGGCTCAGCTCGGTCTGGAGGCGCCCCGCTGGTGCGCCGAATGCGGCCGACGCATGGTGGTGCAGGTACGCCCCGACGGTTGGTGGGCCAAGTGCTCGCGGCACGGGGTGGTGGACTCGAAGGACCTGGAAACTCAACGGTGACTCAGCCCGCTGAAACAGCCTCGGCGCCAACGCTTTCGCATCGCGCCGCGGCGCTGCGGGTCGTCATCGGCCTGGCGCTGACCGGTGCGCTCGGCGGCGTGGTGTGGGCCTTTCTCGCGCCGCCGGTCGACGCCGTCGTTGCGCTGACCAAGAAAGGTCAGCGCATTCACGGCTACTTCGGTGACGAATCGGACCGGGTGTTCCTGGGCGGTGCGTTGGCGGTCGGTCTGCTGACGGTGATCGCCGTCGTGGCCGCGACATTGGTGTGGCAGTGGCGCGCGCATCGCGGGCCGCTGCTGGCCGGCGCGCTGGCGCTCGGCAATGTGGCTGCCGCGGGCGCGCTCACGGGCGTGGGCGCTGTCGTCGCGCATTGGCGTTACGGGACACCGGATCTCGCGGGCGCGCCGTTGTCTCCCGAGCATCGGGTGGGTTACCTCGTCGAGGCGCCGCCGGTGTTCTTCGGCCACTCGCCGTGGGTCATCGCCACGACGCTGATCTTCCCGGCCGGCATCGCCGCGCTGGTCTACCTGTTCTGCACGCTGGCGACCAAGCGCGACGATCTGGGCGCCTGGCCGCCGGTGGAGCCGGCGCCGGTCCGGCTACCGGCCGCCGCCGCTCCGGTGGCTACCGACGCCCAATCGGAAGTCCCAGCAGAACCTTCGTGCTGACGACGCCCAGCTTGAGCAGGCCGAGGTAGGTCGCCGGGTTCAGCAGGGCCGGCCACGAGGTACGCACCGTCGGGCCCAGCGGCTTGCCGTCGAACCGTTCGGCGAGCCAGTTCAGCGTCATCGGCGCGGCCAGCGGGTGCAGCGCGATGTGCTCGCTGAGGATGTCGCGGTGGTAGGTCACGTGCGAGCCGCCCATGACGTAGGTGTCGGTCAGCTCGTCGATGTTGCCGACGGAGATGATCTGGTCGTACACGGCCTGCATGATCAGCAGCGGCGGGGTGGGCGCGGTCTTGCCGAGCTTGATGCTCTCGAAGACGTGCTGCACCTCCGGAGTGTCGAGCACCTCCTGCAGCGGCGACTTCAGCAAGGTGTCGAAGTCGAGTCCGGCGTGCCGCAGCACCGCCTCGCCGGTGGTCATGCCCTCGATGTTGCGCAGCATGGCCTTGCCGGCCTCGGTCGCGTGCTCATGGATGACGCGCTGGAGGCCGGGGTAGATGTGCATGAGGGCGGCGATCACCGTGGCGGGCAGGCCGGCTTTGGAAGTGCCGTTGAGCTGGCGGAACACCTCGGCCAGGTCACCGACCGGCGAGCCGAGGGCAGCGCCGACGACGTTGAGCTCGGGCGCGTAGTTGGCGTATTCCTCCGCGGCCCAGGCGCTGGCGAGGCCACCGCCCGAGTAGCCCCACAGGCCGATCGGCGCGTCGGCGTGCAGGCCGAGTGATTCGGTGTTGATGGCGGCGCGCAGGCCGTCGAGGATGTGGTACCCGGGCTCGTGCGGCGCGCCCCAGATGCCGTCGGTGCCTTCGTGGTCCGGGATGGACACCGCCCAGCCCTGCGCCAGGACCGCGGCGACGAGCATGTACTCGAGCTGCGCGACCGAGCCGAGGGCGCGGGCGCGGCGGCGGAGGGCGTAGGACGGGAAGCAGGCGTCGGAGACGGCGTCGATGGCGCACTGGTACGACACGATGGGGCAGCGCATGTCGGCGTTGTGGCCGACGGGCAGCAGGACGGTGGTCACGGCGGCCTGCGCGCTGCCGCTCAGGTCGGTGCTGCGGTACAGCAGCTGTGTGGCGGTGACGCCCTGGGGGATGACGCCCATGAATCCGAGCTCGACGTCGCGGGACCGCAGGACGGTGCCGGGTGCGGTGAGTTCGAAGCCGACGGGCGGCACGTAGAACGCGTCGTCGCTGGGCCGCAGCGGGCGGATGCCGGACTGGAGTTCCTCGTGGTACGGCTGGCCGATCCACTCGGCGTCGAACGCCCTGGCTGCATTGCCCATGGTCATCGGGAAATCATGTCTTAAGGAACCCTTAAAAACCAATTCCGGCTCGCGAAATGTGGCCGGAAAGTGACCTACGTCACGGTGCGTAGAGTGACTAACTAGGTGGGCGTAGCGCGGCGAACTCGTCGGTGACGCGGTATGTCGAGTCGGTGAACCGGTACAGCGCGGCCGGTCGGCCGCCGCTGCGGCCGGAACGTGCCGTCGTGCCGGTCGGGGTGATGACGCCGCGCCGGGCCAGCACGCGCTGCAGATTGGTCGGATCGACTTGGTGGCCCAGCGTGGCGGCGTAGATGTCCCGCAGGGTGGTGAGGGTGAATTCCTTTGGCGCCAAGGCGAATCCGATGTTGGTGTACGACATCTTGGCGACCAGCCGGGCGTGCGCGTGCGTGATCATCGGGCCGTGGTCGAAGGCCATGGGTGGCAGCGCTGACACTGGATGCCAGCGCGTGTCGCCCGGCAGTTCCGGTGTGGCGGGGGAGGGCACCAGGCCCAGGAAGGTCGACGCGATGGTGCGCGGCCCGGGCACGCGCTTGGGCTCGGAGAAGACCGCGAGCTGCTCGAGGTGCGTCAGTTCGCGCAGGTCGACCTTCTCGGCGAGCTGACGCCGGACGGAACTGACCATGTCTTCGTCGTGCCGCAGCTGACCGCCGGGCAGGGACCACGCGCCGCGTTGCGGCTCCATGGCGCGCTCCCAGAGCAGCACGCTGAGCTGCGGCCTCTTGCTGTCCAGGTCGCGCACCTGGAAGACGACGGCGAGCACTTCATGCGCAGTACCCACATCCGTCACGTTTTCGATTTTAAGTCGAAAACGTGGGAGATCAAAAGTGGCGCACGGGGAGAGGCGGCCGGGCGAAACGGCAATCCCGGCGAGCCAAGGCGCGTGATCTTCGAAAAGAAGAATCTCCACCCAGCCAGTAGACTCACGCTCGATTGCAGCAAAGCTTCGTGTTCGTCGTGCGGGGGAAGGCCGGTGGGCCATGCGCAATGTCGGCATTCGGCCAAGAGACCCGCTGGGGTGGATTTGCACCCTCGCCGAGCTGGGCACACTCGGTCCGCGCCTGCTCGCCAGAAACCACAGGTCCGTTGAGCCGGTCGTCGGCACCGGTGCCGCCAATGTGTCATTGACGAGTTATGGCAAGCGGATTGCCACGGTGTGGCAAACGATCGAGACCATCGGCGCCGGCGCCGTCAAGCCGCGTCGGCTGATTCTGTGGCTCGATGACCGCGACGCGTGCGTCGATCCGCCGGCGACATTGAAGCGGTTGCAGGCACGTGGGCTGGAAATTCGTCATTGCCGCGACTATGGGCCGCACAAGAAGTACTTCCCGTATACCAACGAGGTACTGCCGGACGAACCCGGCCGCACCCTTGTCGCGGCGGACGACGACGTTTACTACCCGCCCACCTGGCTCGCGGAGCTGCTCGCAGCGCACCGGCCCGGCGAGGTCACCGCGTTCCGTGCGCGCATGCGCAGCGACGGTCCGTACCGAACCTGGCCGATGTGCACCACGACCGAAGCCTCCGAGACGGTGTTCGCGACAGGTGTGTCCGGTGTGGCCTATCCGCCGGAACTGCTTGGGGCGCTGCGGGATCGGGGTGAAGCGTTCGCTCACGTGTGCCCCCGGGCGGACGACTACTGGCTGCACTACGCCGCCGTGGCCACGGGCATCCCGATCCGCCAGGTGCGCGATGTCGCGGCGTACTTCTGGCCCATCGTGCTGGTTTCCGCCCGGGGACTGTGGGACGGCAGCGGAGCTGCGAACGACGCCATCGCGGCCCAGACTCGGCAGACCTGGCAGGACTATCGGAATCGTCCCGAGATCGACGCCGAGTGAGGATCGGCCCGGTCATCCGGCGCCGTCTTTGCTGGTAGGGCGGGTGACCGTCAGGCCGGCTGCTGTCGCACGCGGTACACGAAGGTGAACATTCCATGTGCAGTGCTAGTATGTGGCATGTTTTCGATCATAAGTCGAAAACCTGGCCAGGTTCAAAGGAGACGGCCATGACGGTTCTGGACCGTGCGGCGGAGTTCGAAGGTTTCGGCGACGTGGTCGCCGACGGGCAGTGGGCAGACGAAGTGCGTCGCCTTGCCAAGGAGCGCAACGCCACAATCCTCGCGCACAACTACCAGCTGCCCGAGATTCAGGACATCGCCGACCACGTGGGCGACTCGCTGGCACTGTCGCGCATCGCCGCGGACGCCGCCGAGGACACCATCGTGTTCTGCGGTGTGCACTTCATGGCCGAGACCGCGAAAATCCTCTCGCCCTCCAAGACCGTGCTGATCCCGGACCAGCGGGCGGGCTGCTCGCTGGCCGACTCGATCACCGCCGACGACCTGCGGGCCTGGAAGGCCGACTACCCGGACGCCGTCGTGGTGTCCTACGTGAACACCACCGCGGCCGTCAAAGCCCTCACCGACATTTGCTGCACCTCGTCCAACGCGGTCGAGGTCGTCGCCTCGATCCCCGCGGACAAGACCGTGCTGTTCTGCCCGGACCAGTTCCTCGGCGCGCACGTGCGCCGCATGACGGGCCGGGACAACCTGCACATCTGGGCCGGCGAATGCCACGTACACGCCGGCATCAACGGTGACGAACTCGCCGACCAGGCCCGCTCGCATCCCGACGCCGAACTCTTCGTGCACCCCGAATGCGGTTGCGCCACTTCGGCTCTCTATCTGGCCGGCGAGGGTGCCGTACCCGACGACCGCGTGAAGATCCTGTCGACCGGCGGCATGCTCGACGCCGCCCGCGAGACCCACGCCAAGCAGGTCCTGGTCGCCACCGAGATCGGCATGCTGCACCAGTTGCGCCGTGCCGCACCGGAAACCGAGTTCCTCGCCGTCAACGATCGGGCCTCCTGCCCGTACATGAAGATGATCACGCCGGCCGCGCTGCTGCGCTGCCTGCGGGACGGTGCTGACGAAGTTCACGTCGACGAAGATGTCGCGGCCGCAGCTCGGTTGAGCGTGCAGCGCATGATCGGGATCGGGCAGCCCGGCGGCGGGGAATAGCGTGAGCGCCCACGCGGGCCGTTCGGTCGCCTGCGGCGGCCGTGGCTACTGGCGCCAGCGCGCCGACGTCATCGTCGTCGGTACGGGGGTCGCGGGCCTGGCGGCGGCGCGTGCCGCCCAACTGGCCGGCAGCCGCGTCGTGGTCGTCGGCAAGTCCGGCGAGACGGCCACCGCTTACGCCCAGGGGGGCATCGCGGTCGTCATCCCCGACACCGATGACTCGGTGCAGGCGCACGTCGCGGACACCGTCGCGGCCGGAGCCGGCTTGTGCGATGTCGACGCGGTCACCTCGATCGTCGCCGACGGCTATGCCGCCGTGCGTGAATTGGTCGGTGCCGGTGCGGCTTTCGACGAAGTCGGGCCGGGGGCCTGGTCCCTGACCCGCGAGGGTGGACACAGCCGCCGCCGCATCATCCACGCCGGTGGCGATGCCACCGGCGCCGAGGTGCAGCGTGCCCTGGCCGCCGCCACCCAGACGCTCGACATCCGGCCCAATCATGTTGCGCTGCAGGTGTTGCACCACGACGGAGCGGTCAGCGGCCTGCTGGTGCTGAGCCCGGACGGACCTGGCGTGCTGACGGCGCCGTCGGTGATCCTGGCGACCGGTGGCCTGGGGCAGCTGTACACCGCGACGACCAACCCGGACGGTTCGACGGGCGACGGCATCGCCCTGGCGCTGCGCGCCGGATTGCCGGTCCGCGACATCGAATTCGTCCAGTTTCACCCGACCATGCTGTACACCGGCGCGGCCGGCGGCCGGTGCCCGCTGATCACCGAGGCCTTGCGCGGCGAAGGGGCCATCCTGCGTGACCTTCGCGGCGACTCGGTGACCGACGGCGTGCACCCGATGGGCGACCTGGCCCCGCGCGACGTCGTGGCCGCCGCCATCGATGCCCGCCTCGCGGCCACCGGCGACGAC
Source organism: Mycobacterium sp. SMC-18 (assembly GCF_045310895.1). Lineage (NCBI taxonomy): Bacteria > Bacillati > Actinomycetota > Actinomycetes > Mycobacteriales > Mycobacteriaceae > Mycobacterium > Mycobacterium sp. SMC-18. Next base: position 17,023 of record NZ_JBJIAL010000009.1, on the reverse strand, counting down.
TACGTCTTCCTCGATGCCCGTGGCGTCCCCGACGTCGCCGCCCGATTCCCGACGGTCACGGCCGCATGCCTGGCGGCCGGCATCGACCCTGCGCGCCAACCGATTCCGGTGGTGCCGGGCGCCCATTACAGCTGCGGGGGTGTGGTCACCGACGTGTACGGCCGCACCGAGATGGCCGGCCTGTACGCCGCCGGTGAGGTCGGACGCACCGGTATGCACGGCGGTAATCGCCTGGCCTCCAACAGCCTGCTGGAAGGACTGGTGGTTGGCGGCCGCGCCGGTCGTGCGGCGGCCGAGCAGGCCCGCGATGCCGGTGGAAACCGCGTGCCGGAGCCGGATCTGGGCAAGCGGCCCGCGTTGGATCGGCATGCCCTGCAACGCGACATGACCAGGTACGCCTCGGTGGTGCGCGACGCCGCTGGACTGGACCGGCTGAGCGAGTTGCTCGCCGGCGCCCGCGGTATGGCCATGTCGGACCGGGCGGCCGTCGAGGATGCGGCCCTGACCGTGACGGCGTCGGCGGTTGCTGCCGCGGCAGCCGTCCGTGCGGAATCCCGTGGCTGCCACCACCGCAGTGACCGACCGGACCGCGATCCGGCGTTCGGGGTATCGATCGATGTGCGGCTGGACGCCGCCGGGCGCGCCGTGGCCGCCCTGCCGATAGGAGCGTGTAACTGATGGCATTGACCGCAGCCGAATTGGCCGACGCGCACGCGATCATCGATCGCGCGCTCGACGAGGATCTGCGCTACGGGCCGGACGTCACCTCGGTGGCGACCGTGCCGGCCGACGCCACCACGGTCGCGTCGATGGTGTCGCGACAGCCGGGCGTCATCGCGGGTCTGGACATCGCGGTTCTGGTGCTGGACAAGGTGATCGGGGAGGGCGCCTACAAGATCCGCGACCGAGCCGAGGACGGCACCGAGGTCAAGCCCGGCGATGCGGTGCTGACCGTCGAAGCGCCGACACGGGCCCTGCTGACGGCCGAACGCACGATGCTGAACATCGTCTGCCACCTTTCGGGCATCGCCACCGAGACGGCGCGCTGGGTGCAGGAGGTGGCCGGGACCGAGGCCGCCATCCGTGACACCCGAAAGACGTTGCCCGGATTGCGGTTGTTGCAGAAGTACGCGGTGCGCGTCGGCGGCGGTGTCAACCATCGGCTGGGTCTGGGCGATGCCGCCCTGATCAAGGACAACCACGTCGCGGCTGCCGGATCGGTGCTCGCGGCCCTGCAGGCGGTCCGTGCGGTGGCGCCGGATCTGCCGTGCGAGGTCGAGGTGGATTCGCTCGAGCAACTCGACGAAATCCTCGGTGAGAACGTCGAATTGGTGTTGCTGGACAACTTCCCGGTCTGGCAGACGCAGATCGCGGTGCAGCGCCGTGACGCCCGCGCACCCGGCACCAAGCTGGAATCGTCGGGCGGGCTCAGCCTGGAGTCGGCCGCGGCCTACGCCTCGACCGGTGTCGACTTCCTCGCCATCGGTGCGCTGACGCATTCGGTGCGGGTGCTCGACGTCGGCCTCGATACGTAACTCGGCCGCTACTATCACGAGCATGGCGGAAGACGAGAAGACCGAAGACAAGACCACCACACTGAGCAAAGCCGCAAAGGACACCGACGAGACGTCGGGTTCGATGTCCGTCACGCAGATCATCGCGATTGCGGCCGTGGTCATCGGCCTGATCGCCGCCGGCATCGGCGGCTACGCGCTGTACGCGGTGAAGAACCAGGACAAGAAGTACACCGAGGCCGAGCAGGACACGGCCAAGATCGCGCTCTGTGACGCCATGAAGACCGTCAGCAAGGGCATCGCGATCAACACCAACCTGGCGGTCCCCGGCGGGCCGGACGACACCACGGGTGCCCTGGCCGTGGCCGCCAACGCGCGTCTGGCGCTGATCACCGGTGGCCAGTACCTGCTGAACCGGATCGACCCGGCCGCCCCGGCCGACCTCGCGACGGCGGCGCGCAAGTACGCCAACACCCTCTTGGACATCGGGGCCGCGGCGACGGCCGGCGCTCAGACCGACGATCCGCAGCAGAAGGTGCGCCTGGATGACGCCGGCGCCGACAGCAAGCAGATCAACGACATCTGCAAGTAGCCGTCGACGGACCGGGGGCCACGCTGACGATCAGCGTGGCCCCCGGTTTGTCAGTGGGCGATGTCGGCGACGAACACGCCGCTGCGCTTGGCCACGATCCGCGCGATCCGCGGCAACGACGGGTCATCGGTGCCCGCGGGCAGGATGCGCGGATTCACCAGGTGCAGATCCTTGCGCGCGACGTGGATGTCGGCCTCGCCGGCGGCGAGCACGTTCTTGACCCAGTTGGTCTTGCCGTGGGCCAGCCCGATCGCCAGCACATCGCCCTTGCGGTACGAGGTGACGATGGTCTCGAATTCCTTACCCGACTTGCGGCCGCGATGCTTGATGACTGAGAACCCGGGCAGCTTCTTCGAAAGCGGGCGCAACGCCGGGTTGATGTACTTGATCTGGAAGTTCTCCAACCACACCGGGAAGATCATCGGCACGCCGGCGGCGTTGTTGGGGTGGTCCTGACGGCTTGACATGACGCCTCCGTATTCGATTTGGCCTGCTCTGGGAGAATAGTGGGGTGAACACTGCAGTGAAGCTCTCGCGTATCGATTTGCGAGGTCAGCAGCTGTCCGCGGCGCAGTTGCGAGCGGTGCTGCCCCGAGGCGGTGTCGACGTGGATTCGGTGCTGCCCAAGGTACGCCCGATCGTCGACGCGGTGGTCGAACGCGGTGCGGTGGCGGCCCTCGAATACGGCGAGTCCTTCGACGGCGTGCGGCCGGCCGCCGTACGCGTCCCCAAGGCGGAGCTGGACGCCGCGCTGACCCGCCTGCCCGCCGACGTGCGGGTGGCGCTCGAGGTCGCGATCGAGCGGACCCGTGCCGTGCACGCCGACCAGCGGCGCACCGACACCACCACGACGCTGGCCCCGGGCGCGACCGTCACCGAACGGTGGGTCCCGGTCGAACGCGTCGGGCTGTACGTCCCCGGCGGCAACGCCGTCTACCCGTCGAGCGTCGTGATGAACGTCGTCCCGGCCCAGACCGCCGGCGTCGACTCCCTGGTGATCGCCAGCCCGCCACAGAAGGACCACGGCGGACTACCGCACCCGACCATCCTCGCCGCGGCAGCTCTGCTCGGGGTCGACGAGGTGTGGGCTGTCGGCGGTGCCCAGGGCATCGCGCTGCTGGCTTACGGCGGCGTGGACACGACCGGCGAAGAGCTCGCGCCGGTCGACATGATCACCGGCCCGGGCAACATCTTCGTCACGGCCGCCAAGCGCATCTGCCGTTCCCAGGTGGGCATCGACGCCGAGGCCGGCCCGACGGAGATCGCGATCCTGGCCGATCACTCGGCCGACGCGGTGCACATCGCCGCCGATCTGATCAGCCAGGCCGAGCACGACGAGATGGCGGCCAGCGTGCTGGTCACCACCAGTGAGAAGCTGGCCGACGCCACCGATGTGGAGGTGGCCGCGCAGGTCGCCACGACGCTGCACCGTGAGCGGGTGACGGTCGCGCTGAACGGCAAACAGTCGGCCATCGTGCTGGTGGACGACCTCGACACCGGGGTCCGTGTCGTGAACGCCTACGCCGCCGAGCACCTGGAGATCCAGACCGTCGACGCCGCTGAGGTCGCCGGCCGAATCCGTTCGGCGGGCGCCATTTTCGTCGGCGCCTGGTCGCCGGTGAGCCTCGGCGACTACTGCGCCGGGTCCAACCACGTGCTGCCGACCGCCGGTTGCGCGCGGCACTCCAGTGGCCTGTCGGTGCAGACGTTCCTGCGTGGCATCCACGTCGTCGACTACACCGAGGCGGCCCTGAAAGACGTTGCGGGTCACGTGATCACGCTGGCCACGGCAGAGAACCTGCCGGCGCACGGTGAGGCTGTGCGCCGGAGGTTCGAACGCTGATGGGTAAGAAGATCTCCCTGGCCGACCTGCCGCTGCGGGAGAACCTGCGCGGCAAATCGCCGTACGGCGCACCGCAACTCGTGGTGCCGGTGCGGCTCAACACCAACGAGAACCCGCACCCGCCGACACCGGCGCTGGTCGACGACGTCGCCGCATCGGTCGCCGCGGCCGCCGCCGAGTTGCACCGCTACCCGGACCGCGACGCCATGGCGCTGCGTACCGATCTGGCCGCGTACATGCAGGCGCAGACGGGTGTCGCGCTGACGGCGGAAAACCTGTGGGCGGCAAACGGTTCCAATGAAATCCTGCAGCAGCTGCTGCAGGCGTTCGGCGGGCCGGGCCGCAGCGCCATCGGTTTCGTGCCGTCGTACTCGATGCACCCCATCATCTCGGACGGCACCCAGACCGAATGGCTGTCGGCAACCCGGGCGACCGATTTCGGCCTCGACGTCGACGTGGCGGTGGCCGCCATCGAGGCGCAGCGACCCGACGTCGTCTTCGTGACCAGCCCCAACAACCCGACCGGGCAGAGCGTTCCGCTCGACGACCTGCGCCGCCTGCTGGACGTCACGCCCGGTGTGCTGATCCTCGACGAGGCGTACGGCGAATTCTCGTCGCAGCCCAGCGGTGTCGCGCTGCTCGCCGAGTACCCGGCCAAGCTGATCATCAGCCGCACCATGAGCAAGGCGTTCGCCTTCGCCGGCGGGCGGCTGGGCTACCTCGTGGCCGACCCTGCCGTGATCGATGCGATGCTGCTGGTGCGGTTGCCGTATCACCTGTCGGTGCTGACGCAGGCGGCCGCGCGTGCCGCGCTGCGGCATGCTGATGAGACGCTGAGCAGCGTCGCCACTTTGGCTTCGGAGCGGGACCGGGTGGCAGCGGCGTTGTCCGGCATGGGTTTCCGGGTGATCCCCAGTGACGCCAACTTCATCCTGTTCGGCGAGTTCGCCGATGCCGCGGCGACCTGGCAGCGCTACCTCGACGCCGGCGTGCTGATCCGCGACGTCGGAATCCCCGGATTCCTGCGCACCACCGTCGGTTTGGCCGCGGAGAACGACGCCCTGCTGGAAGTCAGCGCCAAGCTCGCCGCAACGGAACTAGCCCCACAAGGAGTTTCATGACCCGCCGCGCCCGCGTGGAACGCACCACCAAAGAGTCGAGCATCGTCGTCGAGATCGATCTCGACGGCACCGGCCAGGTCGACATCAGCACCGGGGTGCCGTTCTTCGACCACATGCTGACCTCCCTGGGCACGCACGCCAGCTTCGATCTGACGGTGCACGCCAAGGGTGATGTCGAGATCGAGGGCCACCACACCGTCGAGGACACCGCGATCGTCCTGGGCCAGGCACTCGGCCAGGCCCTGGGCGACAAGAAGGGCATCCGCCGGTTCGGCGACGCGTTCATCCCGATGGACGAGACCCTGGCCCATGCGGCCGTTGACGTTTCGGGCCGTCCGTACTTCGTGCACACCGGTGAACCGGAGTCGATGGTGTCCTTCACCATCGCCGGGTCCTCGGTGCCGTACCACACCGTGATCAACCGGCACGTGTTCGAATCGCTGGCCTTCAACGCCAAGATCGCGCTGCACGTGCGCACGCTGTACGGCCGCGACCCGCACCACATCACCGAGGCGCAGTACAAGGCCGTGGCGCGCGCGCTGCGTCAGGCCGTCGAACCCGACCCTCGGGTGGCCGGCGTGCCGTCGACCAAGGGCACTCTGTGACAAAGAAACTCGTCGTTCTGGACTACGGCTCGGGCAATCTCCGGTCCGCGCAGCGCGCCCTCGAGCGGGTCGGCGCTGACGTCGAGGTCACCGCCGACGCCGCTGCCGCGGCTGCCGCCGACGGTCTGGTTGTGCCCGGTGTCGGCGCCTACGAGGCCTGCATGACCGGTCTGCGGTCGATCGGCGGCGAGAAGATCATCGCCGACCGGCTGGCCGCGGGCCACCCGGTGCTGGGTGTGTGCGTCGGCATGCAGATTCTGTTCTCGAAGGGCGTCGAGTTCGGGGTGCAGACCGAAGGCTGCGGGCAGTGGCCCGGTGAGGTCACCCGGCTGGATGCGCCGGTGATTCCGCACATGGGCTGGAACACCGTCGATGCCGCCGCCGACAGCACCCTGTTCAAGGGGCTCGACGCCGACACCCGGTTCTACTTCGTGCATTCCTACGCCGCCCAGCAGTGGGGCGGCCATGCCGACGCGAAGGTCACCTGGGCCACGCATCACGTGCCGTTCATCGCGGCCGTCGAAGACGGCGCGTTGTCGGCGACACAGTTTCATCCGGAGAAGAGCGGCGACGCAGGTGCGACGCTGTTGGCGAATTGGGTTGAGGGGCTATGAGTTTGATTCTGTTGCCGGCCGTTGACGTGGTCGACGGCAAGGCGGTGCGGCTGGTGCAGGGCAAGGCCGGCAGCGAGACCGATTACGGTTCGGCGCTGGAGGCGGCGCAGACCTGGCAGCGCGACGGTGCCGAGTGGGTGCACCTGGTGGACCTGGACGCCGCGTTCGGCCGGGGCAGCAACCGGGAACTGCTGGCCGAGGTCGTCGGCAAACTCGATGTGGCCGTGGAACTTTCCGGTGGCATCCGTGACGATGAGTCGCTCAAAGCGGCCATGGACACCGGCTGCGCCCGCGTGAACATCGGCACCGCGGCGCTGGAGAGCCCGGAATGGTGCAAGCGGGCCATCGGCGAGTACGGCGACCGCGTGGCGGTCGGCCTGGACGTGCAGTTCGAGAACGGCAGTTGGCGCCTGCGCGGCCGCGGCTGGGAGACCGACGGCGGCGACCTGTGGGACGTGCTGGAACGCCTCGACAGCGAAGGCTGTTCGCGTTACGTCGTCACCGACGTCACCAAGGACGGCACGCTGACCGGTCCGAACCTGGACCTGCTGAGCACCGTCGCCGGCCGCACCAACGCGCCGATCATCGCGTCGGGTGGCGTGTCGAGCCTGGACGACCTGCGCGCCATCGCCACGCTGACCGGGCAGGGCGTCGAGGGCGCCATCGTCGGAAAGGCCTTGTACGCAGAGCGGTTCACGCTGCCTGAGGCGCTGGCTGCGGTTAAGTGATCGAACCGGCGAGGTTGGCAGAGCTGGTCGCGGCCGCGACCAGCATCCTCGACGATGCCGTCGCCCCGTTCATCGCCGGCCACCAGGCCGACGCGGCAGTTCGCAAGAAGGGCAACGACTTCGCCACCGAGATCGACCTCGCCATCGAGCGCCAGGTCGTCGCGGCCCTGACGTCGGCCACCGGAATCGGTGTGCACGGTGAGGAATTCGGTGGCGAGCCCATCGACTCCGAGCTGGTGTGGGTGCTCGATCCGATCGACGGCACATTCAACTACGCGGCCGGTTCGCCCATGGCGGCGATCCTGCTCGGCCTGCTGTGGCGGGGCACCCCGGTCGCCGGGCTGACGTGGCTGCCGTTCATGGGCCAGCGCTACGTCGCAACCGTGGACGGTCCCGTCCGCGACGGGGAGACGGCCTTGCCGCCGCTGGCCCCGACCACGCTGGCCGAATCCATCGTCGGTATCCAGACCTTCAACATCGATTCGAAGGGCCGTTTCCCGGGGCGGTGGCGCAATGCGGTCCTGTCGAGCCTGACGCGGGAATGCTCGCGGGTGCGGATGCACGGCGCGACGGGCCTCGACCTGGCGTACGTCGGCGCCGGCATTCTCGGCGGCGCGATCAGCTTCGGTCACCACATCTGGGACCACGCCGCGGGTGTCGCCTTGGTCCGGGCCGCCGGCGGTATCGTCACCGACCTCGCCGGCGAGCCGTGGACGGCCGATTCGAAATCTGCGTTGGCCGCCGCACCCGGTGTGCACGAGAGGATGCTGGAGATCGTGAAATCCGTTGGTATTCCGGAGGATTACCTGTGAGTCTCGCAACGCGCGTCATCCCGTGCCTGGACGTCGACGGCGGCCGGGTGGTCAAGGGCGTCAACTTCGAGAACCTGCGGGACGCCGGTGATCCCGTCGAGCTGGCCGCCGCGTATGACGCGGAAGGCGCCGACGAGCTGACGTTCCTGGACGTCACCGCGTCGTCGTCGGGCCGCTCGACCATGCTCGAGGTGGTGCGCCGCACCGCCGAGCAGGTGTTCATCCCGCTGACCGTGGGTGGCGGCGTGCGCTCGGTCGAGGACGTCGACACGCTGCTGCGCGCCGGCGCCGACAAGGTTTCGGTCAACACCGCCGCGATCGCCCGGCCCGAGCTGCTGTCGGAGCTGTCGCGGCAGTTCGGTTCGCAGTGCATCGTGCTGTCGGTGGATGCCCGCACCGTGCCCGAAGGATCCGAGCCGACGCCGTCCGGCTGGGAGGTGACGACCCACGGCGGCCGCCGCGGCACCGGCATCGACGCCGTCGAATGGGCCACGCGCGGAGCCGAACTCGGGGTCGGGGAGATCCTGCTGAATTCCATGGACGCCGACGGCACCAAGGCCGGTTTCGACCTCGCGATGCTGCGGGCGGTGCGCGCCGCGGTGAGCGTGCCGGTGATCGCCAGCGGGGGAGCCGGCGCCGTCGGCGACTTCGCGCCCGCGGTGCAGGCCGGTGCGGATGCGGTCCTGGCGGCCACCGTCTTCCACTTCCGGGAGCTGACGATCGGTCAGGTGAAGGAAGCGATGGCGGCCGAAGGGATCACGGTGCGATGAGCCTGGATCCCGGGATCGCCGCCCGCATCAAGCGCAACGAGGCCGGGCTGTTCACCGCCGTGGTGCAGCAGCGGGGTACCGGCGATGTGCTGATGGTCGCCTGGATGGACGACGACGCGCTGGCCCGCACTCTGGAAACCCGTGAGGCGACGTACTTTTCCCGCTCGCGCGGTGAGCAGTGGGTCAAGGGTCTGACATCGGGCCACACGCAGTACGTGCACTCGGTGCGGCTGGACTGTGACGGCGACGCCGTGCTGCTCGAAGTCGACCAGGTCGGTGGGGCCTGCCACACCGGCGACCACAGCTGCTTCGACGCCGACCAGTTGCTCGCCCCCGAGGCCTAATCCGGCTCGGCCAGGTGCTGCTCGACCAGCGCCCGTCCCTCGGCCCGCAGGGCGTCGTCGACCTCGATCTCGAGCACCCGTAGGGCGGCATCGGCGATGGCCTCGGCCACTTCGTCGCCGGTGATCTCGGGATCGTCGACGCGCTGCGCGATGACCGTCTCGGTCAGGCGCACCGGCAGGCCGCAGCGGAACTCGTCGCGGCCGCCGACGGCGTCGACCGCCAGTTCGCGGTAGACGGCGTGCAACTCGCGGCGCCGGCGGTGGAAGCCCTCGATGCCGTCGACCTCCGGCAGCAGATAGAGCCGGCCCAGGTTCCACGGCACGGACAGCAGGTTGGCCGCGTCACCGGCCGTCACCGCCCAGAGGGCCGCCTTCGGGTCGTCCACCGAGCGCGTCACGCGCCGCGCGAAGTCCAGCGACGGCACCACCGTCGCGTCGAGCAGTGCCTCGAGGATGGCTTCCTTGTTGGGGAAGTGGTGATACAGCGAGGCCTGACGGATGCCGACGGCTTCGGCGATCGACCGCGTCGAGGTGACCGTGAAGCCCTGTGTCACAAACAGTTCTCCGGCGGCATCGAGGATCTGTTCGACGGCGGTGCTGCCGGGGCGTAGGGCATCGCGATGACGGGGACGGCCGGGGCGGCTCATGCCACTACTGTGCCACCTGCGGTCATTCGCGCAGCGTCGGCTCGCGTGAAACGCAACTGTTACATCGCGACCCACGTCGGAAACGTCGGTGACCCCTCTGCGTCACGCTTCCCATTAATTCTGTCAGTTGACAGGTATTAGGCCTCGCAGAATCGGAATCGGATGACATTGACCAACACGTCGCCGGCAGATCACGACGATCTCGCCGAGTTCGGCTACGACCAACAGCTGCACCGCTCGCTGGGCAAGTTCGCCTCGTTCGCGGCCGGTTTCTCGTTCGTGTCGATCCTCACCACGATCTTCCAATTGTTCGGCCTCGGATACAGTTTCGGCGGGCCGGCGTTCTTCTGGACCTGGCCGGTGGTGTTCATCGGACAGTTCGCGGTGGCCTTGTGCTTCGCCGAACTCGCGGCCCGCTACCCGATCTCGGGGGCCATCTACCAGTGGGCCCGCCGCCTCGGCGGTGAGGTGGTCGGCTGGTTCGGTGGCTGGTTCATGATCGTCGCCCAGATCATCACCGCATCCGCCGCGGCCATCGCGCTGCAGGTGGTGCTGCCGGCGGTGTGGCCGGGCTTCCAGATCATCGGCACCGATACCGCACTCACGTCGGCCGATGGCGCCGCCAACGCCGTGCTGTTGGGTACCGCGCTGCTGATCATCACCACCACGATCAACTGCATCGGCGTGCGCTGGATGTCGCGCGTCGCGACGATCGGTGTCTGCTGCGAGATCGTCGGCGTCATCGCGGTCGTCGGAGTCTTCTTCACGCACGCACAGCGCGGTCCGCAGGTCGTCTTCGACACCGGTGGCGCGGGTTCGGGCTACGGCTGGGCCTGGATCGCCTCGGGTCTGATGGCCGCCTACGTCATGGTCGGCTTCGGCTCGGCCGGTGAACTCGCCGAGGAGACGCGCGACGCGCGCCGCGTCGCCCCGCGCACCATCCGGTCGGCGCTCACCGTCTCGGCACTCGGTGGCGGTCTCATGATCGTCGGCGCACTGATGGCGGCGCCGAGCCTGACCGACGGCCGTCTGGCGACCGAAGGCCTGCCCTACGTGCTGGGTGCGGTGCTGTCCTCGCCCTGGGGCACGCTGCTCCTCATCGATGTGGCCATCGCGATCTTCATCTGCACCTTGGCAATTCAGACCGCTGCCACCCGCCTGATGTTCTCCATGGCACGCGACCAGCGGCTGCCGTTCTCGGCGCTGCTGTCGCGCGTCAATCCGGCTACCGGGACGCCGATTCCGCCCGCGATCGTGGTCGGTGTCGCGTGCGTCGGTGTGCTCCTGGTGAACGTCGGCAACTCCGCGATCTTCGCGACCCTGGCCAGCGTCTGCATCATCGCGATCTACATCGCGTACCTGCTGGTGACGGCGCCGCTCCTGGCGCACCGGCTGCGCGGAATGCGCTGGGACGCTTCGGTTACCGACGCCGGTGGCCGGCCGCTGTTCTCGCTGGGTCGCTGGGGCCTGCCGGTCAACATCTTCGCCGTGGTGTACGGCGTGGCCATGGTGATCAACCTGGCCTGGCCGCGGCCGGAAATCTACGACCCGACGGGCACCATGCCGCTGCTGGTGTGGGCCGGGCCGTTCACCATCGTCGCCATCGTCGCGCTCGGCGCCCTGTGCTTCCCGTACCGCCGGACCCACCCGCGCCCCGTCGGGTCGCTCTGACCCCGTCCAATCCACAACTGCCGAAAGGATTCTCGTGAGTTCTTCGTCCACCACCTCGACGACCGCCGCCGCCCGCGCACACGCCCGTGCGCAGGCCGGCACCCACACCGCGGCCATGCCCGTCGTTCCGGCATCGCAGTGGCCGACACCGCCGGCCGGTGTCGATGCCCACCGCCTGACCTGGGCCGAGACGGTGCCCGGCGGCCGCTACACCAGCAAGGTGCTGGACCGCGGAACGCGGTTGCGGCTCACCGACATCGAGGGCCGCGCGTGCGCGCACCTGCTGCTGTGGCGCGCCGACGCCCCCTGGGAGCGCCTGAACACCGCCGACACCGTCAAGGTGCCGTGGCAGGCGTATCTCGGCACCGGGCACCCGCTGCTCGATGACCAGGGCCGGGTCCTGGCGACCATCGTCGCCGACACCTCGGGCCACCACGATGCCCTGTGCGGCACCACAACCCGGTCCCAGAACGAAGCCCGCTACGGTGCCGGCAGCGCGCACTCGGACAGCCCGGCCGGCCGCGAGTTGCTGGTGCTCGCCGCACTCAAGCACGGCCTGGGGCCGCGCGACGTAGGCCCCGGCGTGTCGTTCTTCCACGGCGTCCGGGCCGACGATGCGGGGCAACTGGTGTCGACGGGCTCGGCCGGAGCCGGCACCGCGGTCGAACTGCTCGTGCACCTGCCGGTGATCGTGGCGATCGCCAACACCGCACACCCGCTCGACCCGGAGCCGAGCTTCAACACCTCGGACCTGGAGGTGCTGGCCTGGTCGGCTCCCGCCGACCTCGCCGATCTGGCCGCGCGCGCCGAAACCATCGGACCCGAATACGAACGCGCCCACCGCAACACCGAAGACGTCTGGACCGCACTGCATCTCACCGAAGGAGTTCCCGCATGAGCACCGTCATCGACTCGGTCCCCGCGCTGGTGTCCGGCACGACCATCCTCGACGAGATCGTCGAGGCCCGCGGCCCCTGGTCGGCGATCGTCGCGGCAGGCGACGTGCTGACCATCGTCGACCTGCACGGCAATCAGGCCGTGGACACGCTGATCTACGGGGCGCACGACACGTCCCGCCGGTACAGCGCCCAGACCACCATCACGGCGCAGAAGTCGCTGTTCGTCAGCACCGGAACCGTGTTGCGCGACAGCGACGGTGGGGCACTGATGACCGTGGTGGCCGACGAGGTCGGCAATCACGACACCGTCGGCGGCGCCTGCTCGCAGGAGTCCAACACCCTGCGCTACGGCCACCACACCCGCCATCAGCATGCGTGCGTCGAGAACTTTCTCATCGAAGGCGCCCGCTACGGCCTCGGAAAGCGTGACCTGGCACCGAATCTCAACTTCTTCATGAACGTGCCGGTGGAGGCCGACGGCACGCTCGGCATCGTCGACGGGCTGTCGGCGCCGGGACTGCGGGTGGCGCTGCGCGCCGACACCGACGTCCTCGTGCTGGTGTCCAATTGCCCGCAGATCAACAACCCGTGCAACGGCTTCGATCCGACACCGGTGCGGATGATCGTCACCCGCCCGTCCTGATCCACGTTCTCTCGCACCGCGTTCTGCATTCGAAGGAGTACCGGAATGGCGCCATCCGCCCTCACCGTGCTGCGGCCCGGGCCGAGCACCACCGTCCAGGACTGGCCGGGCCGCATCGGCTACTGGCAGGTGGGCGTACCGCCGTCAGGTCCGATGGACGACCTGTCGCTGCGGTTGGCCAACCTCGCGGTCGGTAACGCCGAAGGCGCACCCGGCCTCGAGGCCACGATGGCCGGTCCGACACTGGGATTCGACGAGGCGACGGTCGTCTGCGTCACCGGCGCACCGGTATCGGTCACGCTCGACGGCGTCCCGGCGCGGCAGTGGGCACCCATCGCGGTCCCGGAGGGCGGTGTGCTCGAGATCGGCGCCGTACAGGGCGTCGGCATGCGCATCTACATCGCGGTGGCCGGCGGTATCGAGGCCGAGGCGTACCTCGGCTCGCGCTCGACGTTCACGCTCGGGAAGTTCGGCGCCGGCGGGCGGGCCCTCGCGGCCGGCGACCGTCTCGATCTGGGCACCCCGGGCGGACGACCGCGCCGGCTGACCGATGAGGAAATCCCGTCGATCGGCCACGAATGGCGCCTGGCGGTCACCGAGGGACCGCACGGCGCGCCGGAGTTCTTCACCCGAGCCGACATCGAAAGCCTCTACGAGGCCACGTATCTGGTGGACCACAACCTCGACCGCACCGGTGTGCGCCTCGTCGGGCCGAAGCCGCAGTGGGCCCGGCCCGACGGCGGCGAGGCCGGCCTGCACCCGTCGAACATCCATGACACGCCGTATTCGGTTGGCGCCCTTGACTTCACCGGCGACACCCCGATCCTGCTCGGTCCGGACGGACCCAGCCTCGGCGGTTTCGTCTGCCCCGTGACGGTGACGTCGGCGGACCGCTGGAAGCTCGGGCAGCTCACGCCCGGCGACCGGGTGCGCTTCGTTCCGGTGCGGGCCAGTGCCGCGGCACCGCTGGCGGCCCTGGGCACCTCGCGGCGCGCGGCGTCCCCGGTGGTGCGCAGCCCGCGCGGCGACGGCGACGATGGGGTGCTGCACCGCGGCGTCACCGGTGACGGGACGACGTCGATGACCCTGCGCCGCAGCGGCGATGACAATCTGCTGGTCGAATACGGCACGATGACACTGGATCTGGTGCTGCGGGCGCGGGTGCACGCGCTGCACACCGCGATCGACGCACACCGGCCCCGCGGCATCATCGACCTGACACCCGGAATCCGTTCGCTGCAGGTCAAATTCGACGCCGCGCTCACCGATCACCAGGCGATGACGGCCTTCGTGCTCGACCTCGAGTCCGCGCTCGGGCCCGTCGACCAACTGGTGCTGCCGAGCCGCTCGGTGCGGCTGCCATTGAGTTGGGATGACCCGACCATCCGGCTCGCCATCGACCGGTACCGCAACGGTGTGCGCGACGACGCGCCGTGGTGCCCGAGCAACATCGAGTTCATCCGGCGGATGAACGGCCTCGAGTCGCAGCAGGAGGTGTTCGACATCGTCCATGCGGCAAGTTATCTCGTGCTCGGTCTGGGGGACGTCTACCTCGGTGCGCCCGTCGCCACCCCGGTCGATCCCCGCCACCGGGTGGTCACCACCAAGTACAACCCGGCCCGCACCTGGACGCCGGAGAACGCGGTCGGGATCGGCGGTGCCTACCTCTGCATCTACGGTATGGAAGGCCCGGGCGGCTACCAGTTGATGGGCCGCACCACCCAGGTGTGGAACCACCGGTTCCCGTTGTCCGCACCGGGTTTCGAGCCGGAACAGCCGTGGCTGCTGCGATTCTTCGACCAGGTGTCGTGGTACCCGGTGTCGTCGGAGGAACTGACCGATCTGCGGGCCGACGTCGCCGCCGGACGCGGGACGGTCGACATCACCGACGGCGAGTTCCGCATCGCGGACTACCTGAACTTCCTCTCGAGCGAAGCCGACGACATCGCCGCGGTACGACAGCGTATGACGGCCGCCCGCAACGAGGAGCGGGCCCGCTGGGAGGCCAGCGGTGAGATCGGCGCACGCAAGAAGCCCTGCGCCACAACAGGACAGGAAGTCGCATGACGGACCGGATCAGCGCCGCCTACGCGGCCATCGCACAGCGACCGGAGGCCTTCATCACCGTCCGGGACGAGGACACCGTGCGCCGCGAGGTCGCACAGGCGCAGGGACCGCTGGCCGGTCAGCTGCTGGCGGTCAAGGACAACGTCGACGTCGCGGGTCTGCCGACCACGGCGGCGTGCCCGGGCTACGCCTACACCCCGGATGCCGACGCGCCGGTGGTGGCCGCGCTGCGGGCGGCCGGCGCGGTCGTGATCGGCAAGACCAATCTGGATCAGTTCGCCACCGGGCTCGTCGGCACCCGTAGTCCCTACGGCGCGGTGCGTGACGCGCGGCGCCCGGACCGGATATCGGGCGGCTCGTCGTCGGGCTCGGCCGTCGCGGTGGCCATCGGTGCGGCCGACATCGGAATCGCCACGGACACTGCCGGATCCGGCCGGGTACCGGCGGCGTACCAGGGCCTCGTCGGGATCAAGGGCACCATCGGGCTGGTGTCGACGGCAGGCGTCGTCCCGGCCTGCCCGAGCTATGACTGCGTGACGATCCTGGCGCGTGACCTGGCCACGGCGGAGAGCGCCATGGCCGTGATGGCGACCACGACGCAGCGGCCGTGGCCCGCGTCGACGCGCTTGGCCGCCCCGGCCGAGCCGGTGCTGGCGGTGCCCGCCGAATTGCCCGCGATGGCGCCCGGCTGGGATGCCGCGTTCCAGCGCGCCGTCGATGCCGCCCGGGATGCCGGGATGCGCATCGTCCCCATCGATCTGACGGACTTCCTGGCTGCCGCACGGCTGCTGTACGACGGGGCGCTGGTCGCCGAGCGCACGGAAGCGGTGGGGGACTTCATCAGTGATGCCGGTGCCGACGCCGGTCTGGACCCGACGGTCGCCGCGATCATCACCGCCGGCGGCTCCCACACCGCGACCGGGCTGTTGCGTGACCGTCGTGAGCTGGACCGCCTGCGGGAGCGGGCATTCCGGGCATTGGGGGAGTGCGACGCGCTGCTCGTCCCGACCGCTCCGCTGCAGCCGACGCTCGCGGAGGTGGCGGCCGACCCCGTCGCGGTCAACGCCCGGATCGGCACGTACACCAATTTCTGCAATCTCTTCGACATGTGCGGCGTCGCGGTTCCGGCGGGCGAGGTTGTTGAATCCGACGGCACCACAGCGCAATTCGGTGTCACAGTATTGGGGCGGGCCTTCGATGACGCCGTGGTGGCGGACATCGCGGCCCGGCTGGGCGGTGGTGACCGGGGCACCGTGGCGTCGTGGCCGGAGCGGGCGGGCGCCGGGGTGATGACGCTGGTGGTGGCCGGTGCGCATCTGCGTGATCAGCCGCTGGCCGGTCAGCTCCACGATCTCGGGGCACGGTGGGACGGCCCGGCCCGCACGGCCGAGCGCTATCGCATGACGGCGCTGCCGTCGGGCAAGCCCGCGCTGGTGCGGCTGCCGCATGGCGGGCGGGCCTTCGAAGTGGAGCGCTGGTCGCTCTCGCCGGCGGCACTCGGGACGTTCCTGGCCGCCCTCCCGACGCCGATGGGACTGGCGGCGGTGGAACTCGACGACGGGTCCTGGGAGACCGGGTTCGTGTGCGCCGACGAAGAGGCCATCGCCGCGCCCGACATCTCGGAGTTCGGTGGCTGGCGCGCCTACCTGCGGGCCCGGGAGTTCGCGGTGCAGTGACATTAGCGTCGCGATGAGATCCAGCCGTGCGTACCAATTGGTATAGCCACACACCGATGACGGTGGCACTAGGCGGGTCGATGGTGGCATTCGAAACCGAAATATACGTCCGCTAGATCGCTTGCACAGGAGATTGTCAGGTTTGTGTTCTCACACGTGTTTCACGCGGTCGACGAGCGGGGCACCTGCGAGGACACCCGGCACAAACGAGCCAACCGCTAGAACTATTGCCGTCGTGCTTGTCACTGTCGGAGAACTGTTTTGCTGCGTCATGTCGACTCGGTCGGGTCAATAGCTGCCACCTAGTTGACGGTAGTAATGCAACTGTCTGGCAAGAGTTTTCGTCAAGAGAGTGATATCGATATTTGGGTCTATGAGTGAGACTGCAGGTTTGTTCAACGAGCAATGATCAGAACCTGTGGATGAGCCTCGGCGAGGCGGCGTAGGAAAGGGCGCACCTTCCCGAGGATGATCTGA